>CP059430.1:0-318456 GCA_013874835.1 Carnobacteriaceae bacterium zg-84
ATAATTTCTATCAATCTTATATCTCTTTTTAAAAACTGTGGATAACTTTTTTTAAATGTGTTAAAATACTCTAATGAACAACATAGAAAGGACACTAAAGATGAATCATTTAGACGATATTTGGCATTATTTACTTGTTGAATTAAAAAAATTATTCACTAAAGGCATGTACGAAATTTATATTGAATCAGCTAAACCAATAAAATTTGAACAAAATTGTTTAACATTATTATTGCCTGAAATGATTCATAAACAAACATGGGAAAATTTAATTTTAAATTCAGCAACTTACATTTTACGTACAAAATTTGAACAGGCAGATATTTCACTTATTTTAGAAGAACAATTACCAAAACAACCTGTATCAAAAATTAAAAATCAACGTCGTATCAACTTAAACCCTAATTATACATTTGATAGTTTTGTCGTTGGTTCTGGTAATACAATGGCTCATGCTGCTGCACTAGTTGTTTCACAAAGTCCCGGAACAGCCTATAATCCTTTATTCATTTATGGTGGATCCGGACTAGGAAAAACACATTTAATGCATGCTATTGGAAATACTATTTTAAGAAATAATCCCTCTGCAAATATCCACTATGTCACAAGTGAAACATTTACAAATGATTTTATCAATTCGATTCAAACAAAATCACAAGAAGAATTTAGAAATCATTACCGAAATGTTGACTTATTGATGGTAGACGATATTCAATTTTTAGCAAACAAAGAAAGTACATTAGAAGAATTTTTCCATACATTTAATGCTTTACACGAATCTGGTAAACAAATCGTTTTAACAAGTGATCGACTTGCCTCTGAAATTCCAGAATTACCCGATCGCCTTGTTTCTCGTTTTGGTTCTGGTTTATCATCTGATATTACACCACCAGATTTAGAAACGAGAACAGCTATTTTAAGAAAAAAAGCCATTAGTAATCATATCAATATTCCAGATGATACACTTAATTATATTGCAGGACAAGTCAACTCAAACGTTCGTGACCTAGAAGCTGCTTTAACACGTGTTAATTTTTATTCTTTAACCAATCATCGTGATATTGATACAAACTTAGCTGCCGAAGCACTAAAAGATATTGTATCTGTAAATGCCAAACGAACAATATCTATTTATGACGTACAAATCGAAGTTGGAAAAATCTTTAGTGTCACCATTGAACAACTAAAAGGTAAAAAACGAAACAAAGACATCGTTATTCCAAGACAAATTGCGATGTATTTATCAAGAGAAATCACAGGAAATTCTCTTCCAAAAATTGGACAAGAATTTGGTGGAAAAGACCACACCACAGTTATGCATGCATGTGATAAAATACAGCAAACCATAGATACGAATAGCGACATGGCGTTAATCAAACAAATTGAACAAATTCGTAAAAAACTTGAAAAATAATTGTGGATAACTCATTCTTTTTTACACAGATTTTTACAAAAGTTTTCCACATGTGAATGATGATAAATAAATACTTTTTTAGCCCTTTACACATTATCCACAACCCCTACTAATACTATTACCTTTATATAAAAATAAAATAATAAAAGGAGTAACCATGAAATTCACTATTAACCGTCACGTATTTTTAAAACATTTATCAGATGTACAACGTGCCATTACATCAAAAACAACAATTCCAGTTTTGACAGGTGTGAAATTAGCACTCACAACAAATGAATTAGTGTTAACAGGAAGTGATGCAAGTATTTCAATAGAAAAAATAATCTCTTCTGATATAGAAGAAAATGAATTAGATATTATCCAAACAGGAAGTATCGTATTACCTGCTCGCTTTTTTGGAGAAATTATTCGTAAATTATCGGGTAAAGATGTTCAAATTACACTACTAGAAAACAATAAAGTTGAAATTGTATCCGATAAATCTGTCTTTACAATCAATGGAATTGATGCAGAATTATATCCAATCATTTCAAATATTGACATAGAAGAAAATCAAACAATTTCTATCGCATCATTTTTATTTAAAAATGTATTATCACAAACTATTTTCGCAGCATCAACAAGCGAAAATCGTCCTATTTTAACAGGTATCCATTTAGTTGTTGAAAATGGACAACTCATTACAACAGCAACAGACAGCCATAGAATGAGTAGACGTATTATTTTATTACCATCTATTTCAAAAGATATTTCTTATCAATGTACGATTCCAGCCAAAAGTTTAGTGGAATTATCACGTATTTTAAGTGATGAAGAAGATGTTAAAATGACAGTATCGGATAATAAAGTCTTATTCACAACAGAAAATTTATATTTTTATAGTCGATTAGTAGAAGGAATTTATCCAGATGTTTCTCGCCTATTAAAAAATCAATACGAAACAACCTTTAAAGTAGAATCGTCTATCTTTTTACAATCTGTTGAAAGAGCATCTATTTTATCCACAGAAGGAAAAAATGATATTGTTACTTTAACGCTAAATAAAAACAGCTTTATTTCTAGTGAATCTGCAGAAATTGGGTATGTAGAAGAAGAATTAGATATGTTATCATTTGAAGGAAAACCAATGAAAATTTCATTTAATCCAAACTATATGAAAGACGCTTTAAAAGCATTCCAAAATCAAAAAATTGAAATTAACTTAATTGAAGAAGGAAAACCTTTCACATTGAAATTAGATGAAGAAAATGACTACTTTGTTCAATTGATTACACCTATAAGAACAAGAAATTAAAAAATGACAAAAATATCCAAAAGAACAAAAAACGGCTTAAAATGTCGTTTTTTTGCTTTTTATAAGGTTTTGTATTATAATTTACCTTGAGGTCTTGTGCAGAAAGTAGGGAAAATAATGAAAAAAACAGTTGATATAACAGAAGATTACATCACACTTGGACAATTATTAAAATATACTGATATGATTAGTAGCGGTGGTATGGCTAAATGGTATCTGGAGAATCATACAGTATATTTAGACGGAGAAGTGGAACAAAGACGTGGTAAAAAAATTTATCACGGGTCTGTTGTAGAATTTGAAGACGGAACATCATTTGTAATTAGACAAATTTAAAATGAAAATTGAAAATTTATCACTCGTTCAATATCGAAACTATACAAAACAAATGATTTCATTTTCCCCTAATGTGAATATCTTTTTAGGTAAAAATGCACAAGGAAAAACAAATTTAATGGAATCTATCCACGTTTTAGCATTAACAAAAAGTCACCGTACATCCCAAGAAAAAGAATTGATCGAATGGGAACATGATTTTACACGTATTGAAGCACTTATCAAAAAAAATGAAGAATCCATTCCTTTAAAATTGATTATTCATAAAAAAGGAAAAAAAGCTGTTGTTGGCAATATTGAAAAGAAAAAATTAAGCCAATATATTGGCATACTCAATGTCGTGCTTTTTTCTCCTGA
The DNA here is from genome assembly GCA_013874835.1 of Carnobacteriaceae bacterium zg-84. Classification (NCBI taxonomy): domain Bacteria; kingdom Bacillati; phylum Bacillota; class Bacilli; order Lactobacillales; family Carnobacteriaceae; species Carnobacteriaceae bacterium zg-84. Next base: position 3,405 of record CP059430.1, read on the forward strand.
AGATTTAAACATTATAAAAGGCTCTCCAAGCATTCGTAGACGATTTATTGATGTCGAATTAGGTCAAATGAATGCTCTATATTTGTATCATCTATCTCAATATCAAAAAATATTAAAACAACGCAATTTATATTTAAAAGAAAGACAAATTGACGATACATATTTAGACGTATTAACGGAACAATTATGCTTACAAGCAGCATCTATGCTACATGCACGTATTCAATTCATCAAAAAATTAGAAATATGGGCAATGAAAATAAATCATCTCATTTCTCAAGAACAAGATTGTTTATCCTTAGTGTATGAATCACAAATTGATTATACAGCAGAAGATGATGAAAATACATTATATGAAAAATATATGACTTTATTCAAAAAAGGAAAAAAAAGAGAAATAGACCAATGTATGACATTATTTGGTCCTCATCGAGATGATTTGGTTTTTATGGTAAATGGCGTCAATGTTCAAGTATACGGCTCACAAGGGCAACAAAGAACAGTAGCATTAAGTATTAAACTAGCAGAAATTGATTTAATGAAAGAAATGACGGGAGATTATCCCATTTTATTATTAGATGATGTTTTATCAGAACTTGATGACGATAGACAAACATTTTTATTAAAATCTATTGAACATAAAGTCCAAACATTTATCACAACAACCAATATAGACGGTATTAAAAAAAATATGATTAGTGAACCTAAAATCTTTGAAATTTTGAAAGGAAGTGTTGTATCACATGACTGAAAATTTAGAACAACTGGCGCAACAATATGATGCAAGTCAAATTCAAGTATTAGAAGGATTAGAAGCAGTTAGAAAACGTCCTGGTATGTATATCGGATCAACGAGTGGTGCAGGCTTACATCATTTAGTATGGGAAATTGTGGATAATTCGATTGATGAAGCATTGGCAGGATTTGCAACACATATTTCTATTACAATCAATAAAAATAATAGTATCACAGTAATAGATGACGGACGTGGAATCCCAGTTGATATTCAAGAAAAAACAGGACGACCAGCCGTTGAAACAGTTTTTACTGTCCTACATGCAGGTGGAAAATTCGGTGGAGGAGGATATAAAGTATCCGGTGGATTGCACGGTGTAGGGGCATCTGTTGTAAATGCCTTATCTGAAAATCTATGTGTTAAAGTCTATAAAGAAGGAAAAATTTATCAACAAGAATATGAACGTGGAAATGTCTTATACGACTTAAAAGTAGTAGGCGATACAACAAAACACGGAACAGAAGTGTATTTTTTACCCGATTCAACAATTTTCCAAGAAACAACGATTTTTGAATACGAAAAACTCATGACACGTGTACGAGAACTTGCATTCTTAAATAAAGGATTACGCTTGAGTATTGAAGATACTCGTGAAAACCAAGAAAGAAAAGATGAATTTTATTATGAGGGTGGTATTAGTAGCTATGTAGAATACCTCAATCATAATAAAAAAGTATTATTTGATGACCCTATCTACATTGAGGGAGAACAAGACGATATTCAAGTTGAAGTATCCTTACAATATAATGACACCTATTATAGCAACATGTTAAGTTTTACAAATAATATTCATACGCATGAGGGAGGAACACACGAACAAGGGGTACGAACATCTTTAACACGTGTGATTAACGATTATGCAAAGAAAAATAAAATGATAAAAGAAAACGAAGAAAACTTAACAGGCGAAGATGTCCGTGAGGGATTAACATGTATCGTTTCTATTAAACACCCAAACCCACAATTTGAAGGGCAAACAAAAACAAAATTAGGAAATTCTGACGCAAGAAAAATTACAGAACGCCTATTCGGTACCTATTTTGAAAAATTCTTACTTGAAAATCCTCAAGTAGCCAAAAAAATTATTGAAAAAGGTATTCTAGCCTCTAAAGCACGACTGGCAGCAAAACGTGCTAGAGAAGTGACACGTAAAAAATCAGGATTAGAAATTAGTAATTTACCAGGAAAATTAGCCGACTGTTCAAGTAAAGAACCTGAACTTTGCGAATTATTTATTGTTGAGGGAGATTCCGCCGGAGGAACAGCTAAACAAGGTCGTTCCCGTATGTATCAAGCAATCTTACCAATTCGAGGTAAAATTTTAAACGTTGAAAAAGCAACACTGGATAAAATTTTAGCCAATGAAGAAATTCGCTCGCTATTCACAGCAATGGGAACTGGATTTGGCTCAGAATTTGATGTTGAAAAAGCACGTTACCATAAATTAGTCATCATGACCGATGCCGACGTCGACGGTTCTCACATTCGCACATTGCTATTAACACTATTTTATCGTTACATGCGTCCATTGGTAGAAGCAGGTTACATTTACATTGCACAGCCACCATTGTATCAAGTCAAACAAGGTAAAACTGTACAATACCTAGCAAGTGATGAAGAACTAAAAGACTATTTAGAAACATTACCAGCAACACCAAAACCAAATATCCAACGCTATAAAGGTCTTGGAGAAATGGATAAAGAACAACTATGGGAAACAACCATGAACCCTGAAAACAGACGTATGTTGCAAGTAACCGTAGATGACGCAGCAGAAGCTGACAAAGTATTGGATATGCTTATGGGAGATCGTGTTGAACCACGCAGACAATTTATCGAAGAAAATGCCAAATATGTTAAAAACTTGGATATATAAACAGGATGTGAACTCGAGCGTTTATTCAAGAAAACAAATCCAACATATTAAAAAATATCAAAAAAAAACGTAACTAAACAAAAAATAGATTATCTATTCATCAATATTAATTCATATAAAAGATACCACACACAAGGAGGTAAGATATGTCAGAGGAACAAATTATTCGTGATGAAACATTTTCAAAAGCAAATTTAAGTGAAGAAATGAGAACATCATTTTTAGACTATGCCATGAGTGTTATCGTATCACGTGCATTACCCGACGTAAGAGATGGATTAAAACCAGTACACCGCCGTATTTTATACGGCATGCACGAATTAGGTGTTACACCAGATAAAGCTTATAAAAAATCAGCACGTATTGTCGGAGATGTTATGGGGAAATATCACCCACACGGAGATAGTGCTATTTATGAATCCATGGTACGTATGGCACAAGATTTTAGTTATCGCTATATGTTAGTAGACGGACATGGAAACTTTGGTTCAATAGACGGAGATGGTGCAGCTGCAATGCGTTACACAGAAGCTCGTATGTCAAAATTGGCTCTTGAAATGTTAAGAGATATCAATAAAGATACAATAGACTATCACGATAACTATGACGGTTCAGAACGTGAACCAGACGTATTACCAGCTCGATTTCCTAATTTATTAGTAAATGGTGCAACAGGCATTGCCGTAGGTATGGCAACCAATATTCCGCCACATAACTTAAACGAAGTAATTTCAGCCATACAATTACTCATGGAAAACGAACATGTTACAGTATCTGAACTAATGGAAGTATTACCTGGACCAGATTTTCCAACCGGCGGCATTGTCATGGGAAAATCCGGTATTCGAAAAGCCTATGAAACAGGAAAAGGTAGCATTATTGTTCGAGGACGTGTTGATATTGAACAAATGAAAAATGGTAAAGAACGCATTATTATTAGCGAATTACCATATATGGTCAATAAAGCAAAACTTGTTGAAAAAATAGCAGAATTAGCAAGGGATAAACGCATTGACGGTATTACATACGTTGCAGATGAATCAGGACGAGAGGGTATGCACGTGGTTATTGAAGTTAGACGTGACGTCAGTGCCAGTGTGGTTGTAAACAATCTTTACAAATTAACACCACTCCAATCATCTTTTGGTTTCAATATGCTTGCCATTGAAAAAGGTGTCCCAAAAGTTCTAAGTTTAAAATGCATACTCGAAAATTATGTTGAACACCAAGAAGAAGTGATTAGACGTCGTACAATCTTTGATAAAAAACGTGCAGAAGCTAGAGCACATATTTTAGAGGGATTACAAATTGCCTTAGATCACATTGATGAAATAGTTTCTATTTTACGTTCTTCTAAAACAGGAGATGAAGCCAAAAATATTTTCATGGAAAAATTCGGTCTTTCAGACAAACAATCACAAGCTATTTTAGATATGCGCATGGTTCGACTAACAGGACTAGAACGTGAAAAAATTGACGCAGAATACAAAGAATTGATTGCACTTATTGCCGACTTAACCGATATTCTAGCAAGACGTGAACGTATTTTAGACATTATCAAAACAGAATTAAAAGACATTCAAGAACGCTTTGGAGATCAAAGACGTACAGAATTACTTGTCGGTGAAGTGTTAAGTCTTGAAGACGAAGATTTGATTGATGAAGAAAATATTGTCGTAACATTAACAAATAATGGCTATATTAAACGTCTAGCCAACACAGAATTTAAAACACAAAAACGTGGAGGACGTGGCGTACAAGGCATGACCATGCATGACGGAGATTACATTAGTACACTAGTATCTTGTTCAACGCACGATACTTTACTATTTTTCAGCAACAAAGGAAAAGTCTACAAGATGAAAGGATATGAAGTCCCAGAATATAGCAGAACAGCAAAAGGCTTACCGATTGTAAACTTGCTGACTATTGAAGCAGACGAAAAAATCCAAACCATTATCAATTTACAAAGTGAATTGGAAAACACGAATTATTTATTCTTTGGAACAAAAAAAGGTGTCGTCAAACGTGTTAAATTATCCGAATTTAGCAATATTAGAACAAGTGGATTAAAAGCAATTAACATGCAAGAAGACGATGAATTGATTGATGTCTTATTAACAAACGGTAAACAAAACATTATTTTAGGCACACACTACGGCTATTCAGTAAGTTTTGATGAAAATGACGTACGTTCTATGGGACGTGCAGCCTCCGGTGTAAGAGGAGCCAAACTAAGAGAAAACGATTATATAGTAGGAATGGACATTCTTGAAAAAGGAGCCAAAGTATTAGTTATTACCGAAAAAGGATATGGCAAACGTACTGATGAAAGTGAATATATCATCAAAAACCGTGGCACAAAAGGCATTAAAACAGCCAATATTACTGAAAAAAATGGTAATTTAGTTGGCTTAACAACAACCAAAGGCGAAGAAGACATTATGGTTATGACCGATAAAGGTGTCATTATCCGCTTTAGTTCAGATGATATTTCTGAAACAGGACGTGCCACACAAGGTGTTCGCCTCATGAAATTAGATGATGACGCTGTCGTATCGTCTATGGTCAAAGTAGAACGAGAAGATAATGATGAACATATAGAAGAAAATACAGCAGAAAATATAGTAGAAAATGAAAAAGAATCTCCAATTGTAAAGTAAAGTGCAAAAAAACAGATAATTACTTTCTCTTTTGCGGGGTTAATAACCAAACAATAAAAACAAAGGTTTTCTAGTCAAGGCGAAAAACAAAGTGTGCCTTGACGGGAAACCTGTTTTTATTAAACTATTAATCTACCCGCAATAAAAATAACTCTGCAGGTGTACGATAACCTAATTTACGCCGTATTTTCTGATTTAAGCAGGATTCTATTTTACGAATAGTTGACTTTTTAACGGTATTGATAGATTTACCCTTAGGTAAAAACTCCCGTATCTGTCCGTTATGATTTTCGTTAGTACCACGCTCATAAGATGAATAAGGGTGTGCATAGTAAATGCTTAAATATGTCGATTCTAATTCAGATAACGAGGCGAATTCTGACCCATTATCAGATGTAATACTCTTGAAGGTTGATTTCCTATATTGTTTAAAAATATTCTTTAATGTCCGTAAGACACATTGTGCTGTTTTATCATTCATTTTACGTATAATTGTATAACGTGTTTGTCGTTCTACTAACGTTAATAATAGTGCTTCATTTTTTGTCTTCTTAAATAAGACTAAATCAATTTCCCAATGTCCAAATTCTGTACGATTATTCGCTACGTCTGGTCGATTTTCGATAGATGTACCCATATTTTTCTTGTATGTTTTGGTGTTCTCTTTTTTCGGTCGTTTTCTAATGCTTACCATTTTGGGTAAATCAATTGGTTTGATAGGGATAATACCTTGATGAACAAACGTATAAACCGTTTTCGTACAAGGGACTTTTTCATTAGGATGATTTTGCCGATACCAATGTACAAAGGTATCAATACTATGGGTTCTATATTTTTCAGTAACTACCTGTTGTAAGTCTTTGAAAAATTGTTGACTAAATTTTTCAGTTAAATCATGATGATATTTATTTTGTTGCTTAGCTTTATAGATGTAATGGCTTGTTTCAGCGTAATATTTTAATTCGTCACGTTGGATACCATTTCGATTAACAATTTGATTAACGCTTCCTCGTTTAATTTCTCTATAAATTGTGGATACATTTCTTCCGAGTCGTTCAGCGATATATCGTATTGGCTTTTTTTCGTTTAATAACGTTTCAATTTTTGTACGTTCAACCAATGATAGCTGTTTATATTGTTTTTTTGTGTTATAATTTGTTTTAGACATGATAATGACCTTTCTAATTTTGTGGTGAATCTTAGTAAGTTAATTATCTGTCTTTTTTTGTTTTTATAACACTATTTTGCTTTTGCACTTTATTTTACAACTCGGCAAATGAAAAAGAATAGAAAAATATTCACAAAAAGCCTTTGAAATACTTACAAAACATGATATAATATAAGAAATAAAAAATAATATATTTGTGTAAAGTTGAGTTTTCTATTTTTGAAAAAGAATAGAAAAAAGTGTTGACATTATAGATGAATGTACTATAATTATGCTTGTAACTATTTTACACAAAAAAAAGGAGATAAAAAATTATGAAGAAAAAATTAGTTTTAGCTTCTGCAGTAGCTTTATTAGCAGTAGCTCCATTAGCAAATTCAGTTGTTAACGCTGAAAATATTACTTCAAACGTAGTAGAACGTATACAAGAACGTTTGACACCAAAACAAGAAAGAGAGTTAGGACCTTTAAATAAAAAAGCTTTAGAAACTCAAGTTGCTTATGATGAAGCTACTAAAGCACGTAATGAAAAAGGAGAAATGCTTGCTAAAGCTCAAATGGCATATAGTGAAGCAAGTTATGAACGTAATGTTGTTTTTCCTGAAAAATATGCTGAACTTGAAGTGAAAGAAGCAGATTTATTAAGTCAAGAAAGTGAATACAATACAAACATTGCTAAAGCTAAAGCAGAATTACCTGCTTTAAATACAAGTTTAACTACTAATAAAGCTACTTTAGCTACTCAAGAAAAAGCATTAGATTCTTTAAATGCTGATTTGGCTGCAAAAGAATTAGAAATTAAATCTTATTCAGCACTTGATGGAACTTCAGAATTAAAAAATAAAGCAGAAAAAGCAAAACATGAATTGGAATATCAAGTAGAAACAACTAAAACAGCTATTAAAAAATTAAAAGATAGTATTGCCTTTGATGAAGCAACTAAAGCAAAATTAGAAAGTTATCTTGAAGATTCATATGTAGTTAAACCAACTCTTATTACTGTTGAAATTAACAAAGTAAGAAAAGAAATGGTGAAATTAGATAATGATACAAAAGATGCATTAACTAAAGCAGAAACAGCATTAAAAGCTGCAGAAACAAATTCATTCAATGCGATTTCAGTAGAAAGAGCTGCTTATGTTGCTCATGTTGAAGCAATTAAAGAATTAAATCATTGGTTAGTTGAAAATGGTTTCCCAACAGTTTCAGAAGCTATTGTGGCACCAAGTGAATTATCTGCACCTGAAAAAGATGCTGTAGAAGGTAAAAAACCAGCTCCAGCTGAAAAAGCAGGTGCTCAAGCACAACAAGGTAAAAAAGTATTACCAAAAACAAGCGCAGCTAAATAATTAGTTGTTTATACAAACATTAGACGGAATTTATCTAGCCTAGCTAGGTAAATTCCGCTTTTTAATAAGAAGATAAGGATAGGTAACATGACGGAAAATTTTGAACAGTATGAAGAAAATGCATTAGAAAATCAATCTAATGAAGAAAATACTGAAGAAAAAAATACTAAAAAGATAAATTGGAAAATAGTAGCACCAATTTTAATTCTTATTTTAGCAACATTAGCATTTCTGTTCCCAATGCTAACTAATTCATCTAATCAAAAAGATGCAAAACAAGAAACGCAGTCTAAAACAACACAAGCATATACTGTTAGTCAAGAAGAAAAAGAGTATCTAAAAAAACGTTTTGATGAATTAACAAAAATCAATCAAGATGCCATCGCCTACGTATATGCACCAGGTACTAAATTAGATGAACCCGTTGTTCAAACATCAGATAATTTCACTTACCTAGATAAAACATTTGAAGGTGAAAATATACCTTACTTAGGTACCGTCTTTATGGATATGGACAACAAAAAAGATTTTAATGACCGCTTAACATGGTTATTCGGACATGCTCGAGGTAGTAAAGTATCAGATAATCGTATGTTTAATGACGTAAATTACTACGATAAGCAAGAATATTTTGATCAACATAAATATGTTGTCATTGAAACACCAACACGTAAATTTTATTACGAAGTAGCATTTATGATTATTGTTCCAGAAGATACAGCATTCTATAAAACAGAATTTAAAGATGATGATGAATTTTTACAACAACTCACAGAAGTAAAGTCACAAGCAAAAGTCTTTAACAAAGACATTAAATTAGAAAAAACGGATAAATACTTGGTCTTATCAACATGTCGTGAAGAAGATGAAACCATTCGTTCTAATTTATATGTTAGACAAATTCCTGATAAAGAATTGCCAGATTTCTTAGCAAAAAACAAAGATAAATTAGGCTACGTTAAAACAAGATAAAACAAAATCCACTTAGTAAATTTACTAGGTGGATTTTTACTGTAAACAGCCAATAATATTTGACAAAACAACTATTTATTCAGTATAATATAGAAGTGTGAGTGTCTATAAAAAGACAACTCTCCTTGCTCTTTTAGAGCCAAAGTCCATAAGGAGGTAGGAAAATGAGTCAAGCAACTAATTATGAAATTTTGTACATTATTCGTCCAAATATCGAAGAAGCTGCAAAAGAAGAATTGATTGCACGTTTTGATGGAATTTTGAAAGATAACGGTGCTACTGTTATTGAATCAAAATTATGGGCAAAACGTCGTTTAGCTTACGAAATTAAAGATTTCCGTGAAGGTATCTATCATATCGTTAAATTATCAGCAACAGATGCTGTTGCGATTAATGAGTTTGATCGTTTAGCTAAAATCAATGGTGATATTTTACGCCATATCATCGTAAAAGAAGAAGCTTAAGATATTAGAAAGGAGTTAACAAAATGAATGTTGTATCATTAGTAGGTAGATTAACAAGAGATGTTGAATTACGCTATACGCCAAGTGGAACAGCGTACGGACGTTTTACACTCGCTGTAAATAGACGTGTACCAAACCAACAAGGTGTTAGAGAAGCTGATTTTATAAACTGTGTTATTTGGAATAAAGCCGCTGAAAATTTAGCGAACTATACGCATAAAGGGTCCCAAATAGGTATTCAAGGACGTATCCAAACAGGCAGTTATGACAATCAGCAAGGACAAAAAGTCTATACAACAGATGTTGTGGTAGAAAATTTTGATTTCTTAGAAACAAAGGCATCTAGTGAACAAAGACCTGCTCAACAAAATAATTTTACAGCTCCTAGTCAAAACGACTTTTCATTGAATAATAGTCAACCAGATTTTGAAACATTTGATATTTCTGATGATGACTTACCATTTTAATGAACGAATTATTTAAGGAGGAATAAAGATGTCTGTACAACAACGTGGAAATCGTGGCGGTATGCGTAGACGTAAAAAAGTTTGTTATTTCTGTGCGAACCATATTGACCACCCAGATTTTAAAGATGTTGAATTATTGAAACGTTTCATTTCAGAAAAAGGTAAAATTTTACCTCGCCGTGTAACAGGTACATGTGCGAAACATCAACGCGCTTTAACAGTAGCAATTAAACGTGCACGTGTGATGGGATTATTACCATTTACAACAGCTGATTAATTTTGATGACTATTTGGTTTTTGCCAGATAGTCTTTTTTATAAAATGTTTCACGTGAAACATTTTATAAAAAAGACTAGTATTTATGATATAATATCTATAAGGAAAGGTGATTATATGAAAGTTATATTTTTAAAAGATGTTAAAGGGTCTGGAAAAAAAGGCGAAGTAAAAGAAGTTGCAGACGGATACGCTAAAAACTTTTTAATTAAAAACGGGCATGCAAAACCTGCAACACATAGTAATCTAAGTGAATTACAAGGTCAAACAAAAGCAAAAGAAAAAGAAGAAGCACATAAATTAGAAGAAGCATTAAAACTAAAAGAATTAATTGAAAAAGAAGAAACAGTTGTTGAAATCTATGCAAAAGCTGGTGAAGATAATAAACTATTTGGTACAATTACCAATAAACAAATTGCAGAAATTTTATCAAAAGAGTTTAATATAGATATTGATAAACGTAAGATTGATATGCCTGCATCTATTAAAGCACTAGGTTATGTTAGAATTCCAGTGAAATTACACAAACAAGTTAATTCTGTCGTGACAGTATTAGTCAAAAAACTAGATTAGTTGCCGTAGGAGAAAAATATGGAAGAACTACATCTCGATAGACAATTACCTCAAAATATTGAGGCTGAACAAGCTGTATTAGGCTCAATATTTTTTGATGAAACAGCTATTATCAATGTAGTGAGTATACTAGACTATACAGATTTTTATAGTATAAAAAACAGATTGATTTTTAGCGTGATGCAAAAATTAAATAATGAAGATAAAAATATAGATTTTGTAACAGTCCAAAATGAACTGGAAAAACAAAATTATTTAGAAAATATAGGTGGTATTGAATATTTAATTCAACTAACACAAACAGTACCTACTGCAGCCAATGTTGAATATTATGCTAATATTGTCTTAGAAAAATCGGTGTTAAGAAAACTTATCCACACAGCAACTGATATTATCAAAATGAGTTATGATGATAAAGATAGTTTGGAAACTGTGATTGACCAATCTGAACGTATGATTTTAAATATTTCAGAAAATAATCAAAATAGGAATGGATTTATTAAAATATCAGATATTCTTGGTGATACAGTCAATCAACTTGAAGTTTTAGCAAAACAAAAAGGTTTTGTAACAGGTATATCAACAGGTTACATTGATTTAGATAAAATGACAACAGGATTACACCCTGAAGAATTAGTTATTTTAGCTGCACGACCAGCCGTAGGTAAAACAGCATTTGTTTTAAATATTGCACAAAATGTTGCAACAAAATCAAATGGAACGGTTGCTATATTCAGTTTAGAAATGGGAGCAGAATCTTTAGTTAATCGTATGTTATGTGCAGAGGGAAATATTGATGCAGGACATATGAGAACAGGTAACTTAACGGATGAAGAGTGGGATAATCTCTTTATTGCAATGGGAAGTTTAAGTCGTGCTAATATTTATATTGATGATACACCAGGAATAAAAGTATCTGAAATTCGTGCAAAATGTCGTCGTCTTGTCCAAGAGAAAAAAGAGTTAGATCTAATTGTGATTGATTATTTACAACTTATCGAAGGAACTGGTCGAGAAAACAGACAGCAAGAAGTATCTGAAATTTCACGACAACTCAAAAAAATAGCAAAAGAGTTAAAAGTACCTGTCATTGCACTTTCTCAATTATCCCGTGGTGTAGAACAAAGACAAGACAAACGTCCTGTGCTAAGTGACATAAGAGAATCGGGTTCTATTGAACAAGACGCTGATATTGTTGCGTTTTTATATCGTGATGACTATTATCAACGTGATACAGATAATAGTGAAGAAGAAACAATCGAAAATAATATTGTGGAAGTTATTATTGAAAAAAATAGAAGTGGTGCTAGAGGAACGGTTAAACTCTTATTTAAAAAAGAATTTAATAAATTTTCATCCGTTACATATGTGCAAGAATAGGGAGTACTTCATGTGCTTCTTATTCTTTTTTATGCTAAAAAATAAATATATAATAGGTAGCAATTTTTGTATTATTTTCTTTAAAAAAATGTTGACTTTATCATAAAAAAATGCTATTCTTTAAAAGGTGCTTTTATAACAGATTCCTGAAAAATCAGTCGTGCTGACTGATATGAAAGCCAAGTTTAGTCACATGAAAAGTGTTGATTATTTTTTTGAAGAAAAAATGAAACACCTGGATGTGTGGACTAGAATTTTTGAGAATAACCCATCAGGGAAGGAGGAAAACTAATGCCTACTATTAACCAATTAGTTCGCAAACCACGTAAATCAGCGGTTGAAAAATCAAATTCTCCAGCTTTAAACAAAGGTTATAATAGTTTCAAAAAAACTCAAACAAATACAAGTTCTCCACAAAAACGTGGAGTATGTACTCGTGTTGGGACAATGACACCTAAAAAACCTAACTCAGCGTTACGTAAATACGCTCGTGTGCGTTTGTCTAACTTAATCGAAGTAACTGCATATATCCCAGGTATCGGACACAACTTACAAGAACACAGTGTTGTTTTAATTCGTGGTGGACGTGTTAAAGACTTACCAGGGGTTCGTTACCATATCATTCGTGGTGCTTTGGATACAGCCGGTGTAAACAACCGTATGCAAGGTCGTTCAAAATATGGTACAAAAAGACCAAAAGCTAAAAAATAATAAAACTTGTTTATAAGAGAATTTGAAAGGAGGAAATTAAATGCCTCGTAAAGGTCCAGTTGCAAAACGTGATGTATTACCAGATCCGTTATACAATTCAAAATTAGTAACTCGTTTGATTAACCGTTTAATGGTTGATGGAAAACGTGGTAAAGCAGCAACTATTTTATATAAAGCATTTGATATCGTTAAAGAACAAACTGGAAATGATCCAATGGAAGTTTTCGAACAAGCAATGGAAAACATTATGCCAGTTCTTGAAGTTAAAGCTCGTCGTGTAGGTGGTTCTAACTACCAAGTACCAGTTGAAGTTCGTGCTGAACGTCGTACAACATTAGGATTACGTTGGTTAGTAAACTACGCACGTTTACGTGGAGAAAACACAATGGAATTACGCTTAGCTCGTGAAATCATGGATGCAGCGAATAATTCTGGTGCTTCTGTTAAAAAACGTGAAGATACACATAAAATGGCTGAAGCAAACAAAGCATTTGCTCACTATCGTTGGTAAGATAGAAAAACTAGTCCGTGTTATATTGACATATAGATTTGCCGAAGTTATATAGCTTCGGTATTTCACTAGTTTGTATTTAAAGTTAGTAAAAAGAAAGGTGAGAAAAAACCAATGGCAAAAAGAGAGTTTTCATTAGAAAACACACGTAATATTGGTATCATGGCTCATATTGATGCTGGTAAAACAACAACAACTGAGCGTGTCCTATACTACACAGGCCGTATCCATAAAATTGGTGAAACACACGAAGGTGCTTCACAAATGGACTGGATGGAACAAGAACAAGAACGTGGAATTACAATCACTTCTGCTGCAACAACAGCACAATGGAATAATACACGTATCAACATCATTGACACACCAGGACACGTGGACTTCACTGTTGAGGTTGAACGTTCACTACGTGTTTTAGACGGTGCGGTTGCTTTGCTTGATGCTCAATCAGGTGTTGAGCCTCAAACAGAAACAGTATGGCGTCAAGCAACTACATACGGTGTTCCTCGTATCGTATTTGTAAACAAAATGGATAAAACTGGTGCAAACTTCTTGTACTCAGTTGATACATTACACAATCGTTTACAAGCAAATGCTCATCCAATCCAATTACCAATCGGTGCGGAAGATACATTTACTGGTATCATTGACTTAGTAACAATGAAAGCTGAAATCTACACAAATGATTTAGGTACAGAAATTCAAGAAACAGAAATTCCTGCTGATTATCAAGAATTAGCTGAAGAATGGCGTACTAAATTGATTGAAGCAGTTGCTGAAACTGATGAAACATTGATGGAAAAATACTTAGAAGGTGAAGAAATCACTGTAGAAGAATTAAAAGCTGGTATCCGTAGAGCAACAGTTAATGTTGAATTTTATCCAGTATTATGTGGATCTGCGTTCAAAAACAAAGGTGTACAAATGATGCTAGATGCTGTTGTAGAATACTTACCATCTCCATTAGATGTTCCTGCAATCAAAGGTATTGACCCAAATACAGACGAAGAAACAGAACGTCCTGCAAGTGACGAAGCACCATTTGCTGCTTTGGCATTTAAAGTAATGACTGACCCATTCGTAGGTCGTTTAACATTCTTCCGTGTATATTCTGGTACATTACAATCAGGTTCTTATGTACAAAATGCTACAAAAGGTAAACGTGAACGTGTAGGACGTATCTTACAAATGCACGCTAACTCACGTCAAGAAATTCCAGAAGTATTCTCAGGTGATATTGCCGCTGCGGTTGGTTTAAAAGACACAACAACAGGAGATACTTTATGTGATGAGAAAAATGAAGTTATCTTAGAATCTATGGAATTCCCAGAGCCAGTTATTGAAGTTGCGATTGAACCAAAATCAAAAGGCGACCAAGATAAAATGGGTATTGCGTTACAAAAATTATCTGAAGAAGACCCAACATTCCGTGCTTCAACAAACCCAGAAACTGGTGAAACAATTATCGCTGGTATGGGTGAGTTACACTTAGACATTATCGTTGATCGTATGCGTCGTGAGTTTAAAGTAGAGGCAACTGTTGGTGCTCCGCAAGTTTCATATCGTGAAACATTCCGTGCTTCAACTCAAGCTGAAGGTAAATTTGTTCGTCAATCAGGTGGTAAAGGTCAATACGGTCACGTATGGATTGAATTTACACCAAATGAAGAAGGAGCAGGTTTCGAATTTGAAAATGCTATCGTCGGTGGGGTTGTTCCTCGTGAATATGTTCCTGCTGTTGAGGCTGGTTTGAAAGATGCTATGGAAAATGGTGTATTAGCTGGTTATCCATTAGTAGACATTAAAGCTAAATTATATGATGGTTCATACCATGATGTTGACTCATCTGAAACAGCGTTTAAAGTTGCAGCTTCTCTTGCATTACGTGCAGCAGCTAAAAAAGCTCAACCTACAATTTTAGAGCCAATGATGGCAGTAGAAATTACAGTTCCAGAAGAATACTTCGGAGATGTAATGGGTCACGTTAACTCACGTCGTGGACGTGTTGAAGGATCTGAAATTCGTGGTAATGCACAAGTTGTTAAAGGTATGATTCCTTTATCAGAAATGTTCGGATACGCAACAACATTACGTTCTGCAACACAAGGTCGTGGTACATTCTCAATGACATTCGATCACTATGAAGATGTTCCTAAATCTATTGCAGAAGAAATCATCAAGAAAAATGGTGGAAATAAAGAAGACTAGTATTTTGTTTTGAAAATCTTCTTGTGTAATAGTTGATTTTCTTGATAAAAATAGTTATAATTTGATAGGGTATGTAGAGATTTTTCTCTAATATAACTAAAACAAATGTATTTTAGGAGGAATTAAATTAAAATGGCAAAAGAAAAATTTGACCGTTCAAAACCACACGTAAATATTGGTACAATTGGACACGTTGACCACGGTAAAACAACTTTAACAGCAGCTATTACAACTGTATTAGCTAAGAAAGGTTACGCAGAAGCTTCTGACTATGCTTCAATCGATAAAGCTCCAGAAGAACGCGAACGTGGTATCACAATCAACACAGCTCACGTTGAATACCAAACAGACAGTCGTCACTATGCACACGTTGACTGCCCAGGACACGCTGACTACGTTAAAAACATGATCACTGGTGCTGCTCAAATGGACGGAGCTATCTTAGTAGTATCTGCTGCTGATGGTCCAATGCCACAAACTCGTGAGCACATCTTATTATCTCGTCAAGTAGGTGTTCCATACATCGTTGTTTTCTTAAACAAAATGGACATGGTTGACGACCCAGAATTAATTGAATTAGTAGAAATGGAAGTTCGTGACTTATTATCAGAATACGACTTCCCAGGTGACGATACTCCTATCGTTGCTGGTTCAGCTTTACGTGCTTTAGAAGGCGATGCTGAATACGAACAAAAAATCTATGACTTAATGGATGCTGTTGATGCTTACATCCCAACTCCAGAACGTGATACAGACAAACCATTCATGATGCCAGTTGAGGACGTATTCTCAATCACTGGTCGTGGTACTGTTGCAACAGGTCGTGTTGAACGTGGACAAGTTCGCGTTGGTGACGAAGTTGAAATCGTAGGTATTGCAGAAGAAACTTCTAAAACAACTGTTACAGGTGTTGAAATGTTCCGTAAATTGTTAGACTACGCAGAAGCTGGAGATAACATTGGTACATTATTACGTGGTGTTACACGTGACAACATTGAACGTGGACAAGTTTTATCTAAACCAGGTTCAATCACACCTCATACAAAATTCACTGCTGAGGTTTACGTTTTAACTAAAGAAGAAGGTGGACGTCATACTCCATTCTTCTCAAACTACCGTCCTCAATTCTACTTCCGTACAACAGACGTTACAGGTGTTGTTGAATTACCTGCAGGTACTGAAATGGTAATGCCTGGTGATAACGTAACTGTTACAGTTGAATTGATTCACCCAATCGCGATTGAAGAAGGTACAAAATTCTCAATCCGTGAAGGTGGACGTACAGTTGGTGCTGGTGTAGTTTCATCTATCCAAGCTTAATAATCAACTACAAAGAGCATTGCTTTCGCAATGCTCTTTTTATTGTGGAGTTTAGCTATCTCTTGAACAATGGAGTGAAATAAACCGTAATGCTCCACACACCATCTGTGTGGAGCATGCGAATTATGTAGTACTATAATAAATTGTGTAAACAGAATATATAGTATAACTGAAATAAGAATTTCTTAAATAGTAAAAGTTAAAAAATCAATGTTTATAGCAAATAGATTTTCTGATTTTATATATACTCAAATCTGTTAATACACTAGAAAACACTAGATAAACAAATTAAATATCCACAAGTATTGATTTGATACTTTTTTTATTGTTAATAACTTTGTAAAATGTTTTGAATAGGCTGCGGTAAAAACCTAATAGGTATCTCATTACTTTTATAAAAATCTTTTTTAAAAATTCGACGAAATCAAGTACCCCTATACATAGTGATATCTTAAAATAAGAAATAGAAAGATAAATAAAACAATATATAAATATACTATATATCAGTATGTTGATTATTTATTAAAAAAATATTAAATATTAAAAAAACTTTTAAATATAGACGTTGCAAATACAAATCAATTCGATTTAAGGAACTTGTATTATAGAATATTAACCAAAATAAGAAAATTTTATCCACTATTTCTATTTTTGTATGTAATTTCTAAAAAATTGGGTAAAAATATATACAAATTATTTGAAAGATTATACTTTTATAATTAGGGGTGGATTTTATGAAACAATTACTTGAAAAATTGTTAATGATATTAGAAAAATTAGAGGGCAGTGAACAGACATCAGAGTTTCCTAGAAATTATATTTTAGATGATTTAGAAAATCATAATAGAGAACATAGAATTATTGATCAAACGACTATTCAACATCTATTTTTTCAAGCAAAAAAAGTAAAATCAATGGATGTGGATGACGATGTTTACGCAATTATTCATTTGGGAGATGAATATGCACCATATAAATCAATGCTACTTTCATTTAGTACAATTCCATTGATTAGCAAAGAATCGACTAATGGTATTATGAGTAGACTGTTTATTAAATTAGGGATAGGGTATCATCAGTATTGTGATATTATTAAAATGATGTTTAATACGCCTTTGTATAGATTACCTTATATTTATGGTGGAAAAATGTATTTACCTGCATCTGGGCCAACGAAACAATCATGTACGTGGTATGCTTTGCACCATATTCTAAAATATACAAAAGACTCTGAATACGGAGATGTTTTACTGACTTTTAAACAGCATATTCATATTAAGGCAGAATTAACAAAAGATTCATTTCAAAAACAGCTAGAACGAGCTAATATTTTATACCAACTACAACAAGAAGGGCTAAAATATCTCATGATAGATGTATATGGATATGATTCAAATATAGAAACGTTCTTGAATTTTTCCGCTTCTGAAAATGTTGTAACAAAATATCAAAAAGAAAATAGAATGAACATAGCAAAAGACAATCCGTATCTTTTATTGTTGTTATTGTCTAAAATTATTGGGAATAGTGATGTAACTGAAAGAATGATAAAAGAAATATGCCAAATAAAGCCGAATAAAGATCAAATATAACGATTTAAAAAATATAATTTATGTATATTTAACTTTTCGCAATTATAAAAGTTCGGTTTTGTAACTTCTTTTATAAAAGCGAAATAAAAATAAAATAGTATCAATGAAATAGCGACTCGCCAAAAACGTTGATCTGACGGGGGAAATAAAAAAGTTTGAAAAAAAAGAAAAAAAGTTTGAAAAAGGTGTTGACAAAAAAAAGGTGTGTTGGTATGATGTATAAGTCGTCGCAAGGGACGACAAAACGACTGGAAACAGTCGACACAGCCCTTTGAAAACTAAACAAAGACAAACCAAATGTGTAGGGACAACATCCAATGGATGTGTCAAAACAAAAACAATAAATCTGGATGGAAACATCCAAAGATAAGTCAGCAAAAAAGAGCTTAAAAACTTTTATATTTAATGAGAGTTTGATCCTGGCTCAGGACAAACGCTGGCGGCGTGCCTAATACATGCAAGTCGAGCGGAGCTTAGAAGATGCTTGCATTTTCTAAGTTTAGCGGCGGACGGGTGAGTAACACGTGGGTAACCTGCCCATCAGATAGGGATAACAGTCGGAAACGACTGCTAATACCCAATAGGCTTGTGTATCGCATGATACACAAGGGAAAGACGGTGTAAGCTGTCGCTGATGGATGGACCCGCGGCGTATTAGCTAGTTGGTGAGGTAACGGCTCACCAAGGCCATGATACGTAGCCGACCTGAGAGGGTGATCGGCCACATTGGGACTGAGACACGGCCCAAACTCCTACGGGAGGCAGCAGTAGGGAATCTTCGGCAATGGACGAAAGTCTGACCGAGCAACGCCGCGTGAGTGAAGAAGGTTTTCGGATCGTAAAACTCTGTTGTTAGAAAAGAACACCTTTTAGAGTAACTGCTAAGAGATTGACGGTATCTAACCAGAAAGCCACGGCTAACTACGTGCCAGCAGCCGCGGTAATACGTAGGTGGCAAGCGTTGTCCGGATTTATTGGGCGTAAAGCGAGAGCAGGCGGTTCCTTAAGTCTGATGTGAAAGCCCACGGCTCAACCGTGGAGGGTCATTGGAAACTGGGGGACTTGAGTGCAGAAGAGGAGAGTGGAATTCCATGTGTAGCGGTGGAATGCGTAGATATATGGAGGAACACCAGTGGCGAAGGCGACTCTCTGGTCTGTAACTGACGCTGAGTCTCGAAAGCGTGGGGAGCAAACAGGATTAGATACCCTGGTAGTCCACGCCGTAAACGATGAGTGCTAAGTGTTGGGAGGTTTCCACCTTTCAGTGCTGTAGTTAACGCATTAAGCACTCCGCCTGGGGAGTACGACCGCAAGGTTGAAACTCAAAGGAATTGACGGGGACCCGCACAAGCGGTGGAGCATGTGGTTTAATTCGAAGCAACGCGAAGAACCTTACCAAGTCTTGACATCCTTTGACCACTCTAGAGATAGAGAATTCCCTTTGGGGACAAAGTGACAGGTGGTGCATGGTTGTCGTCAGCTCGTGTCGTGAGATGTTGGGTTAAGTCCCGCAACGAGCGCAACCCTTATGATTAGTTGCCAGCATTCAGTTGGGCACTCTAATCAGACTGCCGGTGACAAACCGGAGGAAGGTGGGGATGACGTCAAATCATCATGCCCCTTATGACTTGGGCTACACACGTGCTACAATGGACGGTACAACGAGCAGCGAACTCGCGAGGGTAAGCGAATCTCTTAAAGCCGTTCTCAGTTCGGATTGTAGGCTGCAACTCGCCTACATGAAGCCGGAATCGCTAGTAATCGCAAATCAGCACGTTGCGGTGAATACGTTCCCGGGTCTTGTACACACCGCCCGTCACACCACGAGAGTTTGTAACACCCGAAGCCGGTGGGGTAACCGTAAGGAGCTAGCCGTCTAAGGTGGGATAGATGATTGGGGTGAAGTCGTAACAAGGTAGCCGTATCGGAAGGTGCGGCTGGATCACCTCCTTTCTAAGGAAAAGAAGGAAAGCACAACAGGGGCGTCTTGTTTAGTTTTGAGAGGGTTGAAAGACCTAATCAAGAGGTTGGGGGATTAGCTCAGCTGGGAGAGCGCCTGCTTTGCACGCAGGAGGTCAGCGGTTCGATCCCGCTATTCTCCATAGAGTACGGTAGTACTCGAAGAAGACCTTTGACAACTGAATACATAGAAAACAAACCAAGAAAATTTTACCGAGAAGAGTTTTTTAAAAGAGAATCGCAACATACAGGAAATGTATGGTAGGTTAAGTAAATAAGGGCGCACGGTGAATGCCTTGGCACTAGGAGCCGAAGAAGGACGGGACGAACACCGAAATGCTTTGGGGAGCTGTAAGTAAGCAATGATCCAGAGATATCCGAATGGGGGAACCCACTATCCGTGATGGGATAGTATCCATTAGTGAATACATAGCTAATGAGAAGGTAGACGCAGGGAACTGAAACATCTCATTACCTGCAGGAAGAGAAAGAAAAATCGATTTCCTGAGTAGCGGCGAGCGAAACGGAAGGAGCCCAAACCAGTCAGCATGCTGATTGGGGTTGTAGGACTACGATGTGAGAGTGAGTTTTATAGACGAATGGCGTGGGAACGTCAGCCAAAGAGAGTGAAAGCCTCGTAGTCGAAATGGAATGAGCCTCTAGTAGCATCCTGAGTACGGCGGGACACGAGGAATCCCGTTGGAATCCGCCAGGACCATCTGGCAAGGCTAAATACTCCCTAGTGACCGATAGTGAACAAGTACCGTGAGGGAAAGGTGAAAAGCACCCCGGGAGGGGAGTGAAAGAGAACCTGAAACCGTGTGCTTACAAGTAGTTAGAGCCCGTTTATGGGTGATAGCGTACCTTTTGTAGAATGGACCGGCGAGTTACGATAGCGTGCGAGGTTAAGTTGAAGAGACGGAGCCGAAGCGAAAGCGAGTCTGAATAGGGCGAGATAGTACGTTGTCGTAGACCCGAAACCAAGTGACCTACCCATGTCCAGGTTGAAGGTGTGGTAAGACACACTGGAGGACCGAACCAGGGCACGTTGAAAAGTGCTTGGATGAGGTGTGGGTAGCGGAGAAATTCCAATCGAACTTGGAGATAGCTGGTTCTCTCCGAAATAGCTTTAGGGCTAGCCTCGTTGTGAGAATCCTGGAGGTAGAGCACTGTTTGGACTAGGGGCCCATCTCGGGTTACCGAATTCAGATAAACTCCGAATGCCAGAGATTTATAAACGGGAGTCAGACTGCGAGTGATAAGATCCGTAGTCGAAAGGGAAACAGCCCAGACCACCAGCTAAGGTCCCAAAGTGTCTGTTAAGTGGAAAAGGATGTGGGATTGCTTAAACAACTAGGATGTTGGCTTAGAAGCAGCCACCATTTAAAGAGTGCGTAATAGCTCACTAGTCGAGTGATCCTGCGCCGAAAATGTACCGGGGCTAAACAGACCACCGAAGCTGTGGATTGACGTGAAGAGCGTCAGTGGTAGGAGAGCGTTCTAAGGGCGAAGAAGCCATACCGTAAGGAGTGGTGGAGCGTTTAGAAGTGAGAATGCCGGTATGAGTAGCGAAAGACGGGTGAGAATCCCGTCCACCGAATAACTAAGGTTTCCTGGGGAAGGCTCGTCCTCCCAGGGTTAGTCGGGACCTAAGGCGAGGCCGATAGGCGTAGTCGATGGATAACAGGTTGATATTCCTGTACTTGTCACAACTGATTGAGTGATGGAGGGACGCAGGAGGTTGAAAGAGTCCACTGATGGAATAGTGAGATCTAAGCAACGAGTTTGAAGATGAGTAAAATGCTTGTCTTTATAAGAATGAGTTGTGATGGGGGCTTGAAAGGAAACGAGTAGAGTCTATCTTATCAATCACACTGCCAAGAAAAGCTTCTAGCGAGGCTGTGACAACCCGTACCGCAAACCGACACAGGTAGTTGAGGAGAGAATCCTAAGGTGAGCGAGCGAACTCTCGTTAAGGAACTCGGCAAAATGACCCCGTAACTTCGGGAGAAGGGGTGCTGATGGAAGCATCAGCCGCAGTGAATAGGCCCAAGCGACTGTTTATCAAAAACACAGGTCTCTGCAAAATCGAAAGATGACGTATAGGGGCTGACGCCTGCCCGGTGCTGGAAGGTTAAGAGGAGTGCTTAGCGCAAGCGAAGGTATGAATTGAAGCCCCAGTAAACGGCGGCCGTAACTATAACGGTCCTAAGGTAGCGAAATTCCTTGTCGGGTAAGTTCCGACCCGCACGAAAGGCGTAACGATTTGGGCACTGTCTCAACGAGAGGCTCGGTGAAATTATAGTACCTGTGAAGATGCAGGTTACCCGCGACAGGACGGAAAGACCCCATGGAGCTTTACTGCAGTTTGATATTGAGTGTTTGTGTGACATGTACAGGATAGGTAGGAGCCTAAGAGGTGGGGACGTCAGTTTCCAAGGAGGCGCTGGTGGGATACTACCCTTGTGACATGAACCCTCTAACCCGAGTCATGAAGACGTGACTGGAGACAGTGTCAGATGGGCAGTTTGACTGGGGCGGTCGCCTCCTAAAGAGTAACGGAGGCGCCCAAAGGTTCCCTCAGAATGGTTGGAAATCATTCGAAGAGTGTAAAGGCAGAAGGGAGCTTGACTGCGAGACGGACAGGTCGAGCAGGGACGAAAGTCGGGCTTAGTGATCCGGTGGTACCGTATGGAAGGGCCATCGCTCAACGGATAAAAGCTACCCTGGGGATAACAGGCTTATCTCCCCCAAGAGTTCACATCGACGGGGAGGTTTGGCACCTCGATGTCGGCTCGTCGCATCCTGGGGCTGAAGTCGGTCCCAAGGGTTGGGCTGTTCGCCCATTAAAGCGGCACGCGAGCTGGGTTCAGAACGTCGTGAGACAGTTCGGTCCCTATCCGTCGCGGGCGTAGGAAATTTGAGAGGAGCTGTCCTTAGTACGAGAGGACCGGGATGGACACACCGCTGGTGTACCAGTTGTTCTGCCAAGGGCATCGCTGGGTAGCTATGTGTGGACGGGATAAACGCTGAAAGCATCTAAGCGTGAAGCCCCCCTCGAGATGAGATTTCCCATCTGAGAAGAGTAAGACCCCTGAGAGACGAACAGGTAGATAGGCTAGGAGTGGAAGTGCTGTGAGGCATGGAGCGGACTAGTACTAATCGGTCGAGGACTTAACCAAAAGAGCAGATGTGGTAAGAGGAAGGGTAAGTGAATATGTATTCAGTTGTGAGAGGTTTGAAAGAACTTTTCTAAAAGCGAGAAAGTGTGGTAATGATGGCAAGAAGGACACACCTGTCACCATGTCGAACACAGAAGTTAAGCTTCTTAGCGCCGAGGGTAGTTGGGGCATTGCCCCTGTGAGAGTAGGACGTTGCCACGCTTTTGAAAATGGAGGTTTAGCTCAGCTGGGAGAGCACCTGCCTTACAAGCAGGGGGTCAGCGGTTCGATCCCGTTAACCTCCATAAGAGTGATTAGCTCAGTTGGTAGAGCATCTGACTTTTAATCAGAGGGTCACAGGTTCGAGCCCTGTATCACTCATCTTAACCTTGCAAGAGAGTAAGGGAAGAAAGAGAGCGGATGTGGCGGAATTGGCAGACGCACCAGATTTAGGCTCTGGCGAAGAGATTCGTGGGGGTTCAAGTCCCTTCATCCGCATGGGAGAAAAAGCCGGCTTAGCTCAGTTGGTAGAGCATCTGATTTGTAATCAGAGGGTCGAGGGTTCAAGTCCTTTAGCCGGCATAGAAGAGATGCGAAAGTAGTTCAGTGGTAGAACACCACCTTGCCAAGGTGGGGGTCGCGGGTTCGAACCCCGTCTTTCGCTTATTATGTATGAGAGAGTACATAATAAATGCCGGGGTGGCGGAACTGGCAGACGCACAGGACTTAAAATCCTGCGGTGAGTGATCACCGTACCGGTTCGATTCCGGTCCTCGGCATAGAAGTGAGCACCCATAGCTCAATTGGATAGAGTACTTGACTACGAATCAAGCGGTTACAGGTTCGACTCCTGTTGGGTGCATTCATGTTAGACATGAGAAACGGGAAGTAGCTCAGCTTGGTAGAGCACTTGGTTTGGGACCAAGGGGTCGCAGGTTCGAATCCTGTCTTCCCGACTTGGTTTTATAAGAGTGTTAGCAAGAGGAAACTCTTGTTTTTTTATTTGAGAGTTTTTGATAAGTATTTATAAATGTCATAATCATTGACTCTTTCTGAAAAAATAAAATTTATAATAAAGTGATGAACGGATATTTTAATTGTTTGTTCATCACTTTTTGTTTTTCGTTAAATTATTTTAGTGAAGAGTTTACTTTATTAATATATATTTTTTTAATATTTTAGTTGAAAAAAGATGTGTAAATAGACTAATTTACATATCTTTTTTCAAATAATGTGTAATAACTATAAAAAATACTTGAAATAATGTGTAATAAATGTTAGGATATTGTTGTAATTGAAAGAGGTGGTTAGAGATGCAGTTAAATGCACGTCAAAAAAAAATTGTAGAGTTAGTAAAAATGTATGAGCCAATCACTAGTGACGAGATAGCGCAGAGATTGGCTGTTGGAAAATCAACATTAAGAAATGAATTGTCTGTATTGGTCATGGTGGGTGTGTTATCTGCAAAGCCTAATGTTGGTTATTATTGTAATGAGTCTTTTTCATCTGTAAGTAATAGGAAACTATTTGATGACGTGAAAGTGAAAGATGTTATGGGAGTAGCTATTACGGCGAAGAATACAGAGCCTTTTTCAGATGTAGTCACAAAGTTATATGTTCATGATATTGGTACGGTGTTTATTGTAAATGAGGAAAATCATTTAGTTGGTGTTGTTTCAAGAAAAGATATGTTAAAAATGGCTATTTCAAATCATAATGTATCAGCAGTGCCTATTGCTTTAGCAATGACACGTATACCGAATGTTGTATTTTGTCAAGAGGATGAATATTTTGTGGATGGTTTAAAACGTTTAATAACACATCAAGTGGATTGTTTACCAGTTGTGCAAAAAGATGGTGAACATTATATTGTAGTCGGCAGAATTTCTAAAACAATTAGCATTGGCTTAATGCTAGATTTATTGGAGGAGTCATCATGTTAAAGATTCAAATTATTTCTGATTCTTTAGGGAATACGGCTAAAGATGTTGTTAAAGCTACTTTATCGCAGTTTGATGAAAACGATGTGCTGTATGAAGTGGTGAGAAATCCATTTGTGACAACAAAAGAGGAAATTATACAAATCATCGATAAAATGTCTAGTGGTAAAGATATTGTGGTGCAAACATTAGTAGATAAAGCACTAGCAGAGTTCAGTAGAGATTATGCAAGTCGACATGATATTTATGTGTTAGATATTTTGAGTGAATTTTTAAGTGTTTTAGAGAATAGATTTCAGTGTCCTGCTAAAAATAAACCAGGGATTATTAGGCGAACTAATGAAGATTACTTTGAGCGTATTCGTGCGATCGAGTTTACAGTGAAGTATGATGACGGGAAAGATGTTAGTGGATTAAAAGAAGCGGATTTAGTATTGATCGGTGTGTCGAGAACGTCTAAAACGCCATTGAGTATGTATTTAGCCAATAAAAATATTAAAGTTATGAATATACCTCTTGTTCCTGAAATTACGTTGCCGAAAGAATTGTATGAAATAGATAGTAGAAAGATTGTAGGGTTGACAACCAGTATAGAACAACTCAATTCAATTCGTACACAACGGTTAAAAACATTAGGTGTTGTGTACGATAATCAATATTCTGATGAATTACGTATTTTTGAAGAACTCGAATATGCACATACGATTATGAAAAAATTAAAATGTCCAATTATCAACGTTGAAAATCGTGCTATTGAAGAAACGGCAGAAATTATTCTTGACTTGATTAGAACAAATGGTTTAAAAACAATCAATATATAGGAGATGAAGACTATGAAAAAATATGTATATCATTTTTCAGAAGGAAATAAAGAGATGAATGCCTTACTAGGAGGTAAAGGTGCTAACTTAGCAGA
The DNA here is from genome assembly GCA_013874835.1 of Carnobacteriaceae bacterium zg-84. Taxonomy (NCBI): domain Bacteria; kingdom Bacillati; phylum Bacillota; class Bacilli; order Lactobacillales; family Carnobacteriaceae; species Carnobacteriaceae bacterium zg-84. The sequence continues at coordinate 29,704 of CP059430.1, forward strand.
AATGACAAGTTTAGGTGTTAATGTACCACCCGGATTTACAATTACGACAGAAGCATGTCGTGATTATTATGTACAAGAAAAAACATTGTCTGATGATGTGAAAGATCAAATAGATACAGCATTGAGTACCTTAGAACAAACGATTGGTAAGCGTTTAGGAGATACAGAAAATCCTTTATTAGTGTCTGTTAGAAGTGGGTCTGTCTTTTCAATGCCAGGAATGATGGATACGGTGTTGAATTTAGGATTAAATGATGAAACAACAGAAGCTCTTGCAAGACAAAATAATGATAAAAAATTTGCATATGATAGTTATAGACGTTTTATTCAAATGTTTTCAGATGTTGTCATGGGAATTGAAAAATATCGTTTTGAGCAAGTATTAGCAGAAGTAAAAAGAGAGAATTGTATTGCTCATGATCGTGATTTGTCTGCTAACTTATTGTTAAGTATTATTGAGCGTTTTAAAGATATTTATTTTAAAGAAACAGGTAATCGTTTTCCAACAGATGTTAAAGAACAATTATTATTAACAGTAGAGGCTGTTTTTAAGTCATGGAATAATCAACGTGCAAAAGTGTATCGTAAATTAAATAATATTAGTGATTCTTTAGGAACAGCGGTTAATGTGCAAGCAATGGTATTTGGGAATATGGGGAATACGAGTGGAACAGGTGTTTGTTTTAGTCGAAATCCTGTAGATGGGACAAAAGTTTTATTTGGTGAATATTTAATTGATGCACAAGGTGAGGATGTTGTGGCGGGTATTCGTACGCCGCAACCGATTGAAACATTAAAAGAAGAGTTGCCACAGGTTTATGAAGAACTGGTACGTGTTGTTGAAAAATTAGAAAACCACTATAAAGATATGCAAGATATTGAATTTACAGTGGAAAATAATCGTTTGTATTTGTTACAAACTCGAAATGCAAAACGAACAGCAAAAGCAGCGGTAGAGGTTGCGGTTACGTTAGTGGATGAGGGGATTTTAACAAAAGAAGAAGCTATTTTGCGTATTACAACTGATGATATCAATAAGTTATTACATCCAACATTTGATGAAAAGGCTTTAAAAGAAGCAACACTTTTAGCAACAGGGTTAGCTGCTTCTCCTGGAGCAGCGGTAGGGCATATTTATTTTACTGCTCAAGAAGCTGTAAAAGCATCTAAAGAAAAAAATGTCATTTTATTAAGACAAGAAACATCTCCTGAAGATATTGAAGGAATGGTTAGTTCTCAAGCGATTGTTACAAGTACGGGTGGTATGACATCACATGCGGCAGTTGTAGCAAGAGGTATGGGAAAATGTTGTGTATGTGGTTGTCAAAATCTTGTGATTGATGAACAGGCAAAAACAGTTCGTATAGAAGACACAATATTACGTGAGGGAGATATGTTATCGGTTGATGGAAGCACAGGTTGTATTTATTTAGGGGAAATAAAACAAGCCAGCGCTGTAAAACAAGAAAGTTTTGCTAGATTGATGACGTGGGTTGATGAGATTAGAGAATTAATGGTATATGTGAATGCAGACAATGCTCATGATACACAAGTTGGTTTAAGCTTTGGTGCAGCTGGTGTTGGTTTATGTCGTACAGAGCATATGTTTTTTGAAGAAAATCGTATTGGTCTAGTACGTAAAATGATTTTGTCGAATGATTTAGAAAGTCGTTTAGTCTTTTTAAATCAATTAGAAGTTATTCAACGGGATGATTTTTATCAAATGTTCAATGTGTTAAATGGAAAATCAATCAATATCCGTTTGCTTGATCCGCCATTGCACGAATTTTTACCACATGAAGAAAAACAAATTGTGGCACTTTCAAAAGAATTAGGATGTTCTCGAGAAGAATTAGAGGCAAAAATAGCTAGTTTATCAGAGTTTAATCCGATGATGGGGCATAGAGGATGTCGTTTAGGTGTGACTTATCCAGAGGTGTATTTGATGCAAGCTAAGGCGATTTCTTCTGCGGCTATTCAAGCGAAAAAAGAAGGGGTTGATGTTCATGTTGAAATTATGATTCCTTTAGTTAGTGTTGTAGAGGAACTGGTATTCTTAAAAACACAGATTGAGCATCTAGTAGAGAGTCAAATAGAGGAATCTGGTGTAAGTTTCCAATACAAAATAGGGACAATGATTGAAATTCCTAGAGCGTGTTTTATTGCGGATCAGTTAGCTGAACATGCAGCATTCTTTAGTTTTGGAACAAATGATTTAACGCAGTTGACGTATGGGTATTCTCGTGATGACGCGTCTAAATTTATTGATATTTATAAGCAAAAACATATTTTGGCACATGATCCATTTGTTCATTTAGATGAAAGTGGAGTATTATCATTGATAAAAATGGCGAAAGAAAAAGCTAAAAAAGTTAATCCGAATATTAAAATTGGTGTGTGTGGGGAACATGGCGGTGATGAGAAATCCGTTATTTTATGTGGAAAAATTGGGTTAGAATATGTGTCTTGTTCACCTTATAGAGTGTTGATTGCTAAGTTAGCAGCAGCAAAAGCTGCCATTTTAAAAAAATAACGAAAAAAACGTATTGATTTGTTGAATCAATACGTTTTTTTGTACATAACGTTTTTATAAACGGGGGAGGGTATGGTAAAATGTTTTATAACTAGAGTTAGGAGTTTAATCATGTCAATAATGAAATATTTAAAAAACAGAGTTATTTTACGGAAAGTATCGTTTACGCTAGGTATTATTTTTATCTATTTATTAGGGACACATCTGACAGTGAGTAAAGATGTTTATGTGATTAAGCAGTTAAATGAGTTGTCTGTTATTGGGAGTATGCTTGGTGCTGATTATACGCAGTTAAGTATTTTTACACTAGGTTTAGCTCCATGGATGTCCACGATGATTTTATGGCGTGGATTGAGTATATTTAAACGTTTAGAATTAGATAAGAAATCACAAAAAAAAATAAATGGTTGGCAAATGCGTTTTATTTTTATATTAGCCGTCATTCAAGCATTAACGTTTGTTCTTTTGAATATGAGAGGAAAAGAGCACTCTCTTTTAGAGATTATTACATTGAGTAGTGTTTTAGTTACAGGGGTTTTTGTTTTAATGTTTCTTGTTAGTATGAATACGGCGTATGGTATAGGTGGTTTTACAATCATTATCATTGTAGGTATTGTTCGTACCATAACGAAAAGATTTGTGACCTATTTCTTTAATGGGACACCATTTGATATATATAAACTTCTTCTATGTATCTATTTATTTTTTGTGATATTGATTTTAATTACACTTGATCGGGCAGAGCGTCGGATTGAAGTCAATCGTTTAATGATCAATAATGCATTTCAAGATAAATCGTATTTATCTATTCGATTGAATACGTCGGGTGGTATGTCAATTATGTACACGTTCACGATTTTGATGTTACCACAATATTTATTCCAACTTTTAAATTATACATTTCCTGAACAAATATTATTTCAACAGTTGATAGATATGTTTCGTTTAACAAATGTGAGTGGCGTCACGATATATAGTATTGTGCTGTTCTTTTTAACGATTGGATTTTCGTTTTTAAATATCGATCCAGAAGATATTGCCAAAACATTAAGAAATTCAGGAGATTATATTTCTGGGCTTAGACCAGGAAAAGAAACTAAAGAGTATTTGCATCAGATTATATTAAGATTGAGTTTTGTAAATGCTATTACTCTTACTTTATTTGCGGGTGTGCCATTGTATATTGGGGTATTTGATAAATCTTTTAGTGAGATTTTGACTTTACCTGGTTCTGTCATGTTATTAGTTGGATTGACTTTGTCCATTTATGATCAATTATCCGTATTAACGATTAAGAAAAATTATCATTCATTATTTTAAGGAGCGCTATGTTTTATTTTATTCCGTCGTGGTATAACAGTAAGAAAGATTGGTTTTTAAATACATTGCCGTGGTATTTAGTTCCACAAAAAATTGAATTTGACGATACAATCAATCAAGTGAGAATGTTTTCTGATGCAAATGAAGATGTGCAGTTGATATTACTAAATTATATGCCACATTTACGTTATTTTTTATATAGACAAGAGTTGCTACATGTCCCTTATTGGTCTGTATTTGATGATATACAAAGCATTACTATACAAGAACAATTGAGTGTATTTGATTATAAACAATTACCTTGGCCTGAACACGTAGAGTTTGTATATACTCCTTTTTTAATCGTTGTAAGGCAGGACAATCAAACTTTAGCACGTATTGAATATGGTTATGATGGGAATATTATATGGATTGATTTTTTCAATAATGCTCAAATAGAAAAACGTTATATTGTGGATGATAGAGGATTTATTTCTTGTATAGTCTATATGAAAAATAATGTTGAAGAATATCGTGAATATCTTAATATGTATGGGCAGTGGCAAATACGTGAGTATGTGGAAACAGGGTATGTTGAAGTCAATGAAGCATATGCACATTTGTTTAAAAAAGCAGCGTATGAGTCTATGTTTGATTTACTTTCAGAGAAAATACATGACTATTTACATAATCGACAAGAAACGATTGTTCTTGCAAGTGATATACAACATAATGAGTTGATTTTAAAACAAGTATCTTCTCAGTTTATTGTGCTATCTTTTTTTGAAAATAGATATGATTTAAATAGTGAACAATTACTTTTAGATGCAAATCGTTCTGATATGATTGTTGTGTCAACAGAAAATCAAAAACATCAAATAAAGGAAAAAATACAGAATGAACATATTTATGTGTTGCCACCTTTTGATGCAAGATTGTCATTAGGAGAAAGCCAAAGAGAGCATCTATCGTATATTTATTTACGAGCAGATGATGTTTCTTCGGATATTTTTGAACAAGTAATTATTCGAATTGGGCAGATAATGCGTGAAGAAAAAGAGGTAGTACTCATTATTGGTACATATTATGCACATCTTGAGCAAGTATTATTAGAAAAAACGAAAAAAATCATAGAAGAGTATATTGAGCCGACTTTTTTTGATGTGGAAGAACAGGATACATTTATCGGGATTGATGTAAAAAAAGAAGATAGAGTATCGGTACATGTATCAAAACGTGAAGATGATTTAATTAAACTTTTAAAAAAAGTGCGATTAGTCATTGATTTATCCGATAATCCAGATGTGTTTACACAAATAGCAAGTATTAGTGCAGGGATACCGACAATCAATTTATATCGGTCGATGTATATCGAACATGAAAAAAATGGGTTTATTTTAAATACTATTGAAGATTTATCCGAAGCGATTCATCATTATTTAGACGGATTGCGTCGGTGGAACGAAGCGTTGGTATATACGGTACAGCGTATTTCAAATTATACGAGTGGGAAAATTGTATCGGATTGGAAATTATTGATAAGGAGAAAAAATGGGTGAGCAAATAAGAGTGCTGTCTATTGGGCAAATGAATCCTAAGATAACTATACAGGATATACCTGAAAATATTGAGTGGATACATATATCTCCAGAGAATGTATTTTTATATATAACTCATGTTAAACAAGAGGCTGAATTAGAGAAAAAACCAGTAAGACGGTTTTCAGCTATTGTGATTGAGTGTATTAAAGATGTGAAAAATATTGATTGTTTAGACGATTTTATTGAGCCGTATCGAGTGTTTTATATGTCAGAAGGGTATTTACTGTCCGTTGAACAAAAGCTATTTATGAAGAGGAAACTAGCTAAAAAATGTTCATTACGACATTTGCCTGAAAAGCTCGAGTTGATTTCTAAAGCCTTTTATGAACGTCAATCTTATGGGGATAAATTTCACATAGAACAGATAATGATTAGTCCGAATGTAAAAGGAAAAGTAAGGTATACGGGACATAATAATGTATCTTTATCTGTGAAAGATATTGATGATTTTCAAGAAGTGGCGATTTGGAAATACAACTATTTACACGGGGACAAGCCTTTTACATTTTGGTTGGAGTATCAAGCAGACAAGCAATTAGAGGTACAGTTAGTTATCCACGCGATTAAATATGGTTCTGTGGCGGATATTATGAATCGTTATGTGTATTCACAAAAAGATATGGAAACACCTATCACTTTAGACGAACAAGGATTTGTTAATCTATGTTTTTCTTTACAAGTGAGAGGAAGTGGGACTATTCATATCGGAGCTTTGCACAAAAGAGATTCTCGTTTTTTTGAGGGGGATTTTTTTGTAGGAGGACAAACATTTAGAGATTCAAAGAGAGAGGAATTTCATTACTATTTCCATCCGGGAGATTTAACACCACCTTTAAATGTGTATTTTTCAGGTTTTAAAGGCGTTGAGGGATTTGAAGGGTATAGAATGATGCAACGGTTAGGAGCACCTTTTTTATTGATTAGTGATTCTCGTTTAACAGGGGGTGCCTTTTATTTAGGAAGCGAAGAATTTGAGAAAGGCATTGTCAATGTGATACGTGATAGTTTAGATTGGTTAGGTTTTACAAACGATCAACTTGTATTATCAGGATTATCTATGGGAACTTTTGGTGCCTTGTACTACGGTGCAAAATTATTGCCTCACACCATTTTAGTTGGAAAGCCTCTTGTAAATTTGGGAGATGTTGCTTTTAATGAGTTAATGCATAGACCAGGTGTCTTTCCAACCTCTTTAGATCTTTTACAAAAAATAACAGGAAAAAATAGTAAGCAGACGATAGATGCTTTAAATCAACGTTTTTGGCAAGTGTTTGATGAGGCTGATTTTGAGAAGACGTCATTTGTTTTGTCTTATATGAAAAATGATGATTACGATATGAATGCATATCATGATATTTTAAATCATTTGAAAGATAGTCGTGCAAGAATTATTAGTAAAGGTATTGCTGGTCGACACAATGATAATACAAATGCTATTCTAGAATGGTTTCGAAATCAGTATGAGGATGTGTTAAAACTTGATTTTAAAAGGAGTAGAAAATGACAGGTATAACACACTATATTTATTGGAGTAATTATACTGCCAATACATATTTATATGGTTCTAGTATTGATTATATAGCACCTGATAATGTTGTTTTTGAAAATGAACTGATGCCGTCGGGTACAAGAATCCAAACGTGGAAGTCAAAAACACATTATCAAGCAGATAGACAAGCATTACAATTACCTATTTTATTAGCTTCTAAAACGTATAAATTACAAGCGAATATAAATACAACGCCTTCTAACACATTGTACGTACGTTTGAATTTTTTTGATCGCTTTGATGAGTGCTTATCTTTTGTCATGCTAAAAGATTTGAGTACAAGTTTAGAGTTTGTTTGCCCATTAGGGACACAGTATTATACAGTTGAATTGATGAGTGCTGGTTGCGTCCGTCTTGAATTTCATTATTTAACGATTAGTGAAGTATCTCAAAATAAAGATAGGTTATTAAATATTGATAAAAATGAACCGTATTTAATGGTTCTATTTACTGAGCCTAGAATAAATGGATTGCATCATATTCAAAGTCATGATTTGAAAGGTATAAAAAATGTATTATGTATTGAAAATGACAAAGATCAAGGACATTTTTATTTAGACGATAAAGTGATAAAAGAAGTATCGTTTTTAATTGATTGTGCTAAGATGGATTTGAATAGTCAGTTGATTTATTTTGCAGGATACGGTCCTGTAAGTAATCTTGCAGCTTTATATTATGCGACATCTATTTTTTTAGATAGTCAAGCTTTTGTCACACGTGATTTTTATACTGTGGATGATTATATGAAAAAGTATCGAGAGTATGGTATACAAAAAGTATTGGAAAAAGATTGGATAGATACGCATTTACAAAAACGTAATGTGACTTTATATGGAAAAGGAAGTATGGTATCGGATGTATTTGTACAACCATTTGTTGATTATAAAAGTCAACTAGCATATCTTCACTTTTAAACAAAAGAAAAGGTGGTATAGATGAAAAATCCGAATGGACTTTTTAGTTTAAACAGACTGAGGCTAAATAGGATCAAACGTATTTTAAAGCAAGTTAATCAATTTGCTGATTATATGGCGTCTTTAAGTAACGAACAATTACAGCATCAAACCGTTTTGTTTAAAGAGCGTTTGGTAAATGGAGAAACATTAGATGATCTTTTGCCGGAGGCTTTTGCAGCCATTCGTGAAGCGGATAAGCGTATTTTAGGGATGTTTCCTTATGACGTGCAAGTGATGGGGGGCATTGTCTTACATCAAGGAAATATTGCTGAAATGAAAACAGGAGAGGGGAAAACATTAACAGCAACAATGCCGCTATATTTAAATGCGTTGGCTGGTAAACCTGTAATGCTTGTGACAAATAACGGTTATTTGGCTTTGCGTGATAAAGAGGAAATGGGACCTGTTTATGAGTTTATGGGTTTGAGTGTTTCTACACCTGTATCAAAAGATGATGACGAAATGGTTAAAGCAACAGAAAAACAAGCGTTTTATAAAGCGGATATTATTTATACAACGAATGGGTCACTAGGTTTTGATTATTTAGGTGATAATTTAGTGGATTCAAAGAATAAAAAATATATGTGTCCACTTTCTTATGCGATTATTGATGAAATTGATGCTGTTTTACTTGATAGTGCACAAACGCCACTTGTTATTTCTGGTTCACCGAAAGTACAGTCAAATTTATATACAATGACTAATGAATTTATTTTAACATTAGTGGAAAATGAAGATTATAAATGTGATGAAGATAGAAGTAATGTTTGGTTAACTAGAAAAGGAATACAAGAAGCAGAAAAATTTTTTGGTTTAAAAAACATATATACGAAAGAAAATTTCCAACTTGTTCGGAATATTGTATTGGCACTACGTGCCAATACGTTATTGGAAAGAGATGAAGATTATGCTGTTTGGAAAGGCAAAGTTACATTATTAGATAAGACAACCGGAAGATTATTACATGGTATGAAATTAGGTTCAGGACAACATCAAGCACTTGAAGCAAAAGAGAGGGTTGAATTGAGTGCTGATACAAAAACGATGGCATCTATTACATTCCAAAATTTATTTAAAATGTTTGATAAATTAGCGGGTATGAGTGGGACAGCAAAAGTGGATGAATCAGAATTTATTGAAACGTATGGTATGTCTGTTGTTGTTATTCCAACAAATCGTAAGTCAATTCGGAAAGATTTACCTGATTCTGTTTATCGGAATTTACCAGATAAATTATATGCGTCATTAGATTATGTAAAGAAAATTCATGCGACTGGTCAGCCCGTCTTAGTAGCTGTTGGTTCGGTGGATATGTCAGAATTGTATTCTGAATTACTTTTAAGAGAGGGGATTCCTCATAGTGTGTTGAATGCGTATAATGCCGCTAAAGAAGCCTTGATGATTAAAGAAGCTGGACAAATAGGTGCAGTGACTGTTGCAACGGCAATGGCAGGTCGAGGAACGGATATTAAACTTGGAGAAGGTGTTGCACAGCTTGGTGGATTAGCCGTTATTGGTACAGAGAGAATGAGTAGCAAGCGTACGGATTTACAGCTGAGAGGTCGTTCGGGTAGACAGGGGGATCCAGGTGTTACGAAATTTTTTGTATCACTAGAAGATGATGTGGTTGTAAAATATGGACCGAAATGGGTTGAAAAATATTACCTAGAGGGCGAACAAAAATTACCTGTTAAAATGCCTAAAGCATTAAAAGGATTTAAATTTATTCGTTTAGTGAATGAGGCTCAACTCTCAAGTGATAGTAAAGGGAGAGCATCTCGAGAAACAACACAACAATTTGATGAAAGTATTCAAATACAGCGTCAAATTTTGTATCGTGCAAGAGATGAACTTCTTTTAAAAGATGATAAATTGGCTGTGAATTTGAAAGAAATAGCACAAGAAGTGGTACAACGGTTTTTACAGCAATACGAAACATATACTAAGGAAGATATTATGAGATTTATTCTTGATAATATCAATTATCGCTTTACGGATACAGATGTATTGGATAAAGTGACGTCTAAAGATGATTTGGGAAACTTTCTAATAAAATCTTTTTTAACAGAAATCGCTAGAAAGAGAGCTGTTTTAAAAGATGATCATAAATTTTTTATATTCCAAAAAATAGCTATTTTAAAAGCGGTTGATGAATGTTGGATTGATCAAATAGATAATTTGCAGTTGTTGAAAACAGCTGTTGCAGGGCGTCGGTCAGCACAGAAAAATCCGATTTACGAGTATCATCATGAAGCGTTACTAACGTATCGATTGATGCAAGAAGCTATAAAAGACAATATGATGCGCTATTTGGCGTTAAGTTATGTTAGACAAGAAGATGATGATGTTATTGTGTATTTCCCTTAGTACAAGAAAAATGGAGTGTTACTATGATATATAATATAAATTTAGGGATTGGTTGGGCGAGTAGTGGTGTTGAATACGCTCAGGCATATCGTGCAACTGTTTTAAGAAAAATAAAACAGCCTGCAAAATTCGTATTTACGGATATGATTCAGTCTGAAAATATTGAACATTTGACAAAAAATATTGGTATAGAAGATTCAGAAGTGATTTGGTTATATCAATATTTTACAAATATAAAAATAGCACCAACAACGTACACCATTCAAGATTTTTTAGCACAATTTGAGATAAAGCCATCTCGTGTCGAAGAAGACGGGCTGTCGGTTCGGTATTTTTTTGATGCACTTGATTTTTTTGTGACGGTGTATGTGACACAGCACAACAAACAACTGGTTAATCGTGCTGAATTTGTATCAAAAGGGAATCTCATTCGTAAAGATTATTATTCTTATACAAGAGTATTTTCAGAGTATTATGCACCTAAAGATAATAGAGCGTATTTATACCAAAGACGATTTTTCAACGAGGACGGTACAACTGCTTTTGATGAAATCATTGAAGAAAATCATAAGAGTATTTTTAAATTTCCAGATTATATTTGTTTTTCAAAAGAAGAATTGATTTCGTATTTTATACAGTCATTGCACTTAACAAGTGATGATTTAGTGATTATTGATAGAGCAACAGGAATTGCACAAAGTGTCTTACGACATAAAGGGCAAGCAAAAGTAGCAACGGTCGTACATGCAGAGCATTATAGTCCCACAATGATTGATGAGTCTTATATTTTATGGAATAATTATTATGAATATCAATTTTCAAATGCGGGTAGTATTGATTTGTTTATTACTTCTACGGATACACAAACAAAAACATTAACAGAGCAATTTGAAAAATACACATCATTTTCTCCAAAAGTGGTGACTATCCCAGTGGGAAGTTTAAAACAACTCATGTATCCTAAGGGAGAACGACGTCCCTATGCATTGATGACAGCTTCTCGATTGGCGGGAGAAAAGCATATTGATTGGTTAATTAAAGCAGTTATCCATGCGAAAAAATATTTGCCCGATTTATCCTTTGATATTTATGGTAAAGGTGGAGAAGAATCAAAATTAAAATCAATGATCGAAGAGCGTGGAGCACAAGCGTATATTCGGTTAATGGGGCATCATCATTTAACGGATGTTTATGCAGATTACCAAGCGTATATCGCAGGTTCAACAAGTGAGGGATTTGGGTTAACGCTTATGGAAGCGGTCGGATCGGGATTACCAATTATTGGATTTGATGTACCGTACGGCAACCCAACATTTGTTGACAATGGTGTGAATGGGTATTTGATTAAACGACACGAGGAAGATAATGAAGACTATATTATTGAGCAATTTTCTAAAAAAATAATTGAGTTATTCACAACAGGTCAGTTGACAGCATTTCAAGAGGCTTCTTATCGTAAAGCGAGTCAGTTTTTAGATAAAGAAATCGAGTATAAATGGCAATGTGTCTTAGAGGAGGTGCTACATGATAAATCTGTTTGATCATTATAATCAGTTAACCAAAGATTTACATCAGTCTTTGACGTTGGCCGGATATACGCATCCGACAGTTGTTATAGATGATAATGGTTTCTTACCTGAAGGGATACATTCACCATATATGTATTTTTTAGGTCAAGAAAATAAACAAGCAAAAGCTCTTTATTTTAATCAAGTAAAAACGCCTAAATTTTGGGAAATAAAAGGAACGAATACATCGGGGGAAATTTATTGTTATGATGAAAAAAGGGCGAATATTTTTTATGCAGAACCAACACATAAACGTCTTGTTAGAACGGTTGAATGGTTAGATAAAGCTAATATCGTACGTTGTGTAGACTATTATAATCAATACGGTAGACAGTATGCTCGAACAACTTATAATACAAAGCAAGAACCTATTGTGACGACTTACTATCATGTTAATGGTACAGAAGTGATTGTAGAAAATCATAAAACAGGAAATATATTGCTTTCTTATCGTGAAAAAATTTATACGTTTAAATCCAAAATTGAATTTATTCGATTTTATTTAAACGAAGCAGGCTTTGATTGTGAATGTGTGATTTACAATACACTGGCACTATCATTCCTTGTGCTTTATGGGCTACAAACATTAAAAAAAGGTGTTCTTTTTTGGCAAGAGCCTATACACGATAGCATTCCGGGGAATATGCAAACGATGTTTAATGATAATCGAGAATTTAAAGTTGCTGTTCCAGATCGTTCTGTTTATGAAAAAATGCAACCATTATTAACAGATGCGCAAAAAACAAAAGTGTCTTTAAGTGGATATATTTATACATATAAACGTGATAATCATTATCAACCAAATGCTCTTGTTTTAACGAATTCTGATCAAGTGGAGCATCTGGAAGATTTTATTCAAGAGCTACCGCATATCACATTTCATGTTGCTGCTCTTACAGAAATGTCAAATCGTCTAACAAATTTATCAAAATATACGAATGTACGCCTATATCAAAATGTAACAATGCGTATAGTAGATAAATTATTCCAAAACTGTGATGTTTATTTAGATATAAATCATGCCAATGAAATTTTATATGCGACAAGAAGAGCGTTTGATTATCAGTTACTATTGTTTAGTTTTACGAATACAAAACATAGTCATTTTGTTTCACCGGACAATAATTATCCAAGTGAGCAATGGAAAAATATGAGTCAAAAATTATCGGATGTTTTTTCTAATCGACAATTATTTGATACATTACTAGAAAAGCAAAAATATGCAGCACATCAAGTTGGGGTGCAATCGTATCATCAGTTATTGCGTTAAGAGGTGAGTATGATGAGAGAAGAGAAAGATATATTAAAAGATAGTATTGATGAAAAAATTTCTAAGGCACGTTATGTACCAAAGAAAAAAGAAGAAAAGAAGTCATCGTTTGAAAAACTATCTGTCATAACCGCTGCTGTATTGGCTGTTTCTGTTCTTGTAGGTTTGATTATGACACTTATGAGGTTATTTTAAAAGAATGAATACATCGTGTGGGTAGGTGAAACTATCAACACGATGTATTGTTTTCTGAATGGGACATGGTTTTTTTGTAAAATTGTTCGTAAAAATAAATTTTATATGATATAGTGTAATAAAGTATGAAAGGAGATAAATCAATATGGTACAAGTCGCTGTTGTTATGGGAAGTCAATCGGATTGGGAAACGATGAAACATGTTTGTGAGATATTAGATAAATTTGGAGTATCCTATCATAAACAAGTCATTTCTGCACACCGCACCCCAGATTTAATGTTTCAATTTGCACAGGATGCACGAAAAACAGGTATTAAAGTCATTGTTGCAGGGGCTGGAGGCGCTGCACATTTACCGGGAATGATTGCCTCAAAAACAACATTACCTGTTGTTGCCGTTCCTATCAAGTCAAGTACATTAAATGGTATTGATTCATTATTATCTATTGTACAAATGCCAGGAGGTGTTCCTGTCGGTACAATGTCTATTGGGAAAGCGGGGGCTATCAATGCCGGCTTATATACAGTGCAAATATTAAGTGCATTTGATGACGTATTGGCGGAAAAAATGGCAGTGTATAGAGAAAATATGCGACAACAAGTACTAGAAAGTGATTATATCTTGTATCAATAAGAGAGGGTAGACGATGATAAAAGGTAATCCGAACATAAATGTAACGATTGGTATTATTGGCGGGGGTCAGTTAGGGAAAATGATGGCACAGTCTGCTAAAAGGCAAGGATATAGGGTGGCTATTTTAGATCCTCAAGAAGATTGTCCTGCTTCTCAAGTGAGTGATTGGCATATCGTATCTCATTATAATGATACAAAGGCTTTGTGCGAGTTATCAAATTGTTGTGATGTCATTACGTATGAATTTGAGAACGTCGATTGTCAAGCGATTATAGATACTATTCCTGCGGATAAATTTCCTCAAGGGATTAAAACGCTACGTATTTCACAAGATAGATTATTAGAGAAAGAGTTTTTAAAGACACATGGGTTTCCGGTTGGGCAGTATGAAGCAGTTTTGTCTAAAGAAGATTTACAACAAGCGATAGCAAACATAGGGTATCCGTGTGTTTTAAAGACCACACGATTTGGATATGATGGAAAAGGACAAGTTGTACTCATCTCGGATGAAGATATACAAAAAGCAGAAACGCTAGTAAGTCAAACGATTTGTGTATTAGAGGCATTTGTGCCTTTTGAGAAAGAAGTATCTATTATGATTAGTCGGAATCTAAAAGGTCAAACGTCTGTTTTTCCAGTCAGTGAAAATCATCATATTCATAATATTTTACATACAACAATTGTTCCGGCAAGATTACCCGATGATGTCTTGGAGCGTGTACAAGAAATTGCAGAGAGAATAGCAGATGCTTTGCAATTAGTTGGAACGCTAGGCATCGAGTTTTTTGTAACAGCAGATAATCAATGTTATGTGAATGAATTGGCACCACGTCCACATAATTCGGGACATTATTCGATTGAGGCGTGCAATATGTCCCAATTTGATGTATCTATTCAAGCGGTTTTACAATTACCTATGCCAGTAATCAAATTGTACTCTTCAGTTGTCATGATCAATGTGTTAGGTCAGCATGTTGATGCTGTTTTTGCACTAAAAAAAGAAAAACCGAATTGGCATTTCCATGATTATGGAAAGTTGGAGAGTAAAGTCAATCGAAAAATGGGGCATGTGACGGTGCTGAGTGAGGATGTTGAGGAAACATTGAGAGAGATTAAGGAGTTAGAAATATGGGAATAAAAAAATGGATGATAACTATCGTTTTGGGGTGTTTGGTAGGTTGTAGTAGTAATAGTAAGCAAGCCGAAGTAAGTGTAACGGAAAAAGTTGTGGTGGACTATGAAAGTTTGTATCGTCCGATAATTGAAAAGTATAAAGAAGCTCTAGACGCAAAAAATACGGATATTCCAGAGGATGTCAATTTGTCTGTTGAAGCGGGTAAGAAAGATATGTACTATGCTTTTTATGATATCAATCATGATAATGTGAAAGAGTTATTAATAAAAGGACAAATTAGAGAGTTGGCTGATTTATACACGATAAAAGACAATAGTGTTGTGCGTTTATTCAGTGAGGCATTTAAAGCGGGTAGACCTGAGAGAATGGCTTATTCACTGTATGATGATGGAACGATTTTGAGTAAGCATAATCAGTATTATTTCTTAGATAATCAACAGGTAAATGTGTCGAGTATGACAGATATAAAAATAGCAAATGATTTGACTTCTTTAATGGAAGAGCGTTTTGCTGTGTTCTTTTCAGAGAAGAAAGAAGATACAGAGGGAAAAGTTATCTCTAAGAAAGAGTTTTTTGACAAGTATAATGCAAAAAAAGAAATCTTTTTAGATAATTTAGAATGGACTTCTGTTTCAAGTGGAAGAAAATATGACACGAGTCCTGACGCCGTTGAAGAAGCGATACGGTTAGCCAGTGATATGATTTCTATTCAGATAAATCGTTTTAATAATGGAAAGCAAAATACGATACCGCCAGGTTTTATTGGAGGGAAATTGATAAAAAATGTAGAGGGAAATGCGTATTATATGGCTGATTTAGCCAATATCGTAGATATTTATAATGAATATAATGTAGCTGTTTTCCAAGAAGAAGATGTTTTAGCAAATATTCGCGATATTTATAGCAGAGATAAACAAGATTTTCGTGAAATTGATGATTCTGCTATTGGAAAGACTGAAGATGAGTTAGTTGCACTGTTAGGAGAATCTAAAGGTGCGGTGTATTTAAAACAAGATAAAAAATTTGTCTACACTCAACTCGGAGGTGTTGGTGGCGCAGGATTCCCAGTACCAGCGGACCTAAGTAAGTGGATCACAGAAGGGGATAGAATAACAATACCAATGATGAGTAGTTTTGATAAAACTAAGAAAGTAGCAACCGTTATTTTAGAAGTAAATAAAAAAATATATACGGGTGGTAGACATCGTAGTATGTATTATATAGTTGATTATATACGGGAATAAGAAAAAAGCTAAAAGTATTCGTATGGATACTTTTAGCTTTTTTGTGTGTCATAAAAACGAAAGTCAATCTTTTTTTAAGGGAAAAAGTCTTCATTTTTCTTTTATTGTCTTTTTTTATAAAGTTTATGTTCGTTAAAAAAATAAAATATCCTTGTTTAAAAGCTAAAATAGTAGTATGCGCTGTTTTTATTGTTATATCAATGTTTTTGTTAGAAAAGTTGACAAAAAACGATAATGTGTTACGATAAAAACGAACATAATTAGAAGTTGTTTTATAAATAGTTCGTATTTTAGGGAGGGTATATGGATAGACGGATTTTTGTAAAGAAAAAAGAAAGTTATAATCAAGAATCATTTATGTTATGTCAACAACTGAATAACATGTATGGTTTTGAATTGGCACAAGCGACAATATATCATGTATATGATATATACAATATTGAGGAAACAACATATTCATTGGCAAAGAAATCTGTTTTTTCAGAAGTGATGATTGATGATGTGTACGAAACACTTACATTAAAAGAGGGATATTATTTTGCTTACGAAACATTGCCTGCTCAATACGATCAAAGAGCAGATAGTGCGATGCAGTGTATTGCATTATTGGATAATCAATCACAGGCTGTTGTTAGAAGTGGTAGGGTTATTGTGTTTGATAAGTGTTTATCTGAGAATGATTTGTTAAAAGTTGAACAATTTTTAGTCAATCCGATTGAAGCCCGTGTCAAAGATATGTCTTGTCTGTCTTTTTCGATTGATGCAACGCCAAAACCATTAAGGGATATGACAGGATTTAATGTATTTGATACCGCACAATTAGAAGAGATAAAACGAGAGATGTCTTTGGCGATGTCGATTGAGGATTTAGTGTTTATCCAATCCTATTTTAGAACGGAGCATAGAGATCCAACAGAAACAGAAATTTATGTGTTGGATTGCTATTGGAGTGACCATTGCCGTCACACAACCTTTGAAACAGTGTTAGATGATGTGTCTATTCAATCGGCACTGTTTAAAAAAGAAATGCAAGAAGCGTACGATACTTATTTGGCTATGAGAAAGTCATTACAGGTCAGTAAACCAGTAACGCTAATGGATATGGCAAGCATTATCGGAAAGTATCATGTACGGGTGTTAAAAGATAAAAAAATCGAAGTAAGTGAAGAAATCAATGCATGCTCTTTTTTCACAGAGAATATAGTCAATGGACGCACAGAGCAGTGGTTAGTGCAGTTTAAAAATGAAACGCATAATCATCCGAGTGAGATTGAACCTTTTGGGGGTGCTAGTACATGTATTGGCGGTGCTATTCGTGATCCGCTTTCTGGTAGAAGTTATGTGTATCAAGCAATGCGTGTGTCGGGTAGTGGCAATATTCTACAAAAACGAGAAGAAACTTTACCACATAAATTACCTCAAATTGATATTTCAAAAGGGACAGCGCATGGTAATTCTTCTTATGGTAATCAAATTGGATTGGCAACGACATTTGTAAGAGAGTTGTATGATGATTCTTATATTGCCAAACACATGGAAGTTGGTGCTGTTGTTGGTGCTGTTAAAGTTGGTGATTTTAAGCGAGAAACACCTAAGAAAGATGATTTGGTTTTATTGATTGGGGGAAGAACGGGACGTGACGGTATTCAAGGTGCGAGTGGATCAAGTGTGGTGCATACCAACCAGTCTTTAGAAACAGCGTCTAGTCAAGTGCAAAAAGGAAATGCTATTGAAGAACGTAAATTACAGCGTTTGTTTAGACAACCTCATGTGACAAAATTGATTAAAAAATGCAATGACTTTGGTGCAGGTGGTGTATGTGTTGCTATTGGAGAATTGTCGGAGGGCATACATATACAATTAGATAAAGTACTTGTTAAATATCAAGGATTAAATGCAACAGAATTGGCAACGAGTGAATCTCAAGAGCGGATGGCGGTCGTTATCTCTCCAAGTGATTATGAAGTATTTACGAAAGCATGTGAAGAAGAGAATATTGAATATGCACATGTGGCAACCATTACTGATAAACGTCGTTTGGAAATGTATTATGGGGCTGAAAAAGTCGTGGATATGAGTGCTGATTTTTTAGCAACAAGTGGTGTAAGACAGCATGCAAATGCACTGTTGATTGATAATAAAGGGAACAATCCTTTCAACCATAAGTCATTTTCTAAAGAAGCTGTTTTAGAAGAATTAAGTGACTTAAATGTGACCTGTCAAAAAGGGATAGCCCAACGATTTGATGCTTCTATTGGAGCAACAACCGTTTTGATGCCTTTTGCGGGGAAACATCAACTAACTCCTGTTCAAGCGAGTGTTCAAGCTTTACCAGTGCTACATGCAACTGGGGATACAGGAACAATTTTGACCTATGGGCTTATTCCAAAAATTTCTCACTATTCACCGTTTTTATCGTCTATGTATGCTGTTTTAGAAAGTGTGGCAAAAATATATGCTGTTGGTGGAGATAAAGAAAGTTTGTATTTTTCTTTCCAAGAGTATTTTGAAAAATTAGGAACTTCTCCAGAAAAATGGGGCAAAGTGACACAAAGTTTATTAGGTAGTATTGTAGCACAACATAAAATTGGACGAGCAAGTATTGGCGGGAAAGATAGTATGTCTGGTACGTTTAATGATTTAAATGTTGTTGAAACGCTAATTTCATTTGCTTGTGCTCCAGTCAAAACAGAGCATATCATAACACCTGAGTTAAAAAATATTGGAAATAAATTATATTATGTACCAGTAGAAAAAGATGAACGGGGTTATCCAAATATAGAAAAAGCAATAGAGCATTATGAATATGTCAAAACAGCGATACGAAATAAACACATCGTATCTGTGTACGTACAAGAAGAAGGCAGCGTTGCAGCTTCTTTAATCAAAATGGCATTAGGCAATAGAGTTGGATTTACCGTAAATCACGATACTATTTTAGATTTTACGCCTGCGTCATTGGTGGTGGAATCAACCGTAGATTTACCATTTACTTTACTTGGCTATGTTAGTGAAGATATTTCTATCAATGGAGAAACATTCTCGTTTGAAGAAGTATATAAAGCCTATACACAGACATTAAATCCGATTTATCCACTTTATCAAAATGAAGATAAAGGGCATTGTGAACAAATCTCTGTTTTGCCAAAAGAGCCTATTTATTATGATGAGTATGTCGATGATGTTAAAGTGGTGATTCCTGTTTTTCCTGGGACAAATTGTGAGTATGACACAGAAAAAGCATTCAAAGATGCGGGTGCAATGACACAAACAGTTGTGATACGAAATAAGAAAGAGCATGATATTGAACAATCTATTGATGCCTTTGTTAAAGCCATTCAAGAATCGCATATTATTATGTTTCCAGGTGGATTTTCAAGTGGTGATGAACCTGACGGCAGTGCAAAATTTATTGTTAATGTATTGAAAAATGCCAAAGTAAAAGAAGCCATTCATCAACATTTAGCAAAAAAACGATTGATTTTAGGTATTTGTAATGGATTTCAAGCCTTAATTAAATCGGGGCTAATACCTTATGGAGAAATTCGAGATGTGACTCAAGACGATTTAACCTTATATCGTAATGATAGTTATCATCATATTTCAACATCTGCATGGACGCGTGTTGCAAATCTGAATTCTCCATGGACACAAGGATTTACATTAGATGAAATGCACGAAGTGATGTTTAGTCATGGAGAGGGTAAATTAGTTGGTACAATGCTTCCTGCGTATAAACATTTGGTAGCTTTTCAATATTGTGATTTTAATGGTTTGGCAAGTGAACATGGACAATTTAATCCAAATGGCTCAGTACTGGCGATAGAGGGAATGATGAGTGAAAATGGCCTTGTTTTAGGAAAAATGGGACATAGTGAACGTTATGGTGAAGGACTGTATAAAACAAACACACTGAAAGGTAGACAAGATATTTTTACAAACGGTGTTCAATACTTCAAATATAAAAAGGAGAAAAAATGATGAATTTATTGTATGAGGGCAAAGCAAAACAACTGTATTCTTGTGAAGAACCAGATAAAGTTTATGTTCATTATAAAAATAGTGCAACAGCTTTTAATGGTATAAAAAAAGAAGAATTTGAGAAAAAAGGCGTTTTAAACAATACGATTACATCGTTGATTTTTAATTATTTAGAGAATGCAGGTGTACGTACACATTTCATTGAAAAAGTGAATGATACGGATCAGATTTGTCAACATGTGACGATTATTCCTCTAGAAGTCATTATTCGGAATATTGTTGCAGGATCTATGGCGAAAAAATACGGTCTACCTGAAGGTCAAGTACTGGCAAAACCCGTATTTGAGTTAAGTTATAAAAATGATGCGTTAGGAGATCCACTTATAAACGATGATCATGCCGTGGCGTTGCATATTGTGACAGAAGATGAATTAGCTTTTATCAAATTCCAAGCTTTACGTATCAATATGCTTTTGCAAGAATTTTTCTTAAAAGCTAATTTAACATTGGTTGATTTTAAAATTGAGTTTGGAAAGACAAAAAATAATCAAATTATTTTGGCAGATGAAATTTCTCCAGATACATGTCGATTATGGGAAGTTGGAACACAAGAAAAGTTTGATAAGGACAGATTTCGCCGAGATTTAGGTGGTGTTATGGAAGCGTACGAAGAAGTGTTAAGGAGATTAACTCATGAGTAGTCATCTAAATGAAGAATGTGGTGTTTTTGGTGTGTTTGGACATTCACGAGCGAGTGAAGTGACCTATTTTGGATTGCACAGTTTACAGCATCGCGGGCAAGAAGGAGCAGGTATTGTTGTATCGAATGATGACAAAATGGTTGGGTATAGAGGATTAGGCCTACTAGCTGAAGTATTTAAAGATAAGCAAAATTTAGATATGTATGGAGATAAAGCAATCGGGCATGTACGCTATGCTACATCAGGAGGAAGTAGTTTACGTAATATTCAACCGTTTTTACATCGCTTTTATGATATGGAAGTTGGTGTATGTCACAATGGTAATCTTATCAACAGTAAAACATTGCGAAAAGAACTAGAACAAGAGGGGGCTGTTTTTTATTCAACGTCTGATACAGAAGTGTTAATTCATTTAATTCGCCGTAGCAAGCAAGCAACATTCGAAGCACAGTTAAAAGAAAGTTTATGTCGTATTAAAGGTGGATTCACGTATTTACTTTTGACAAAAGACGCTTTGTATGGAGCTGTTGATGAAAATGGTTTACGTCCTTTAGTTGTTGGTAAGTTAAAGAATGGGGCATATGTCCTGGCAAGCGAAACATGTGCTATTGATATTTTGGGAGGAGAATTTGTCCGAGATATTTATGCGGGAGAAATAGTGATTATTACAAAGGACGGATTACGTGTCGAATCATATATTGAAAAAAATCGTCATGCTATTGCGGCAATGGAATATGTCTATTTTTCAAGACCCGATTCTAATATAGCAGGTATCAATGTACATGCAGCTAGAAAAAGAACAGGTAGACGTCTTGCGCACGAGTGGCCAACACCACAAGCGGATATTGTGATTGGAGTACCAAATTCTTCTTTATCTGCGGCAAGTGGATATGCAGAAGAAAGTGGTTTGCCATACGAAATGGGATTAGTTAAAAGCCAATACATAGCGCGTACATTTATTCAACCAACACAAGAACTAAGAGAACAAGGTGTACGATTAAAATTATCTGCTGTAAAAAGTATCGTAGGGGGGAAATCGGTGGTCATGGTTGATGATTCGATTGTTAGAGGAACAACTAGCCAACGTATTGTACGATTATTAAAAGAAGCAGGTGCTAAAGAAGTGCATGTACGTATTGCTGCACCACCATTACTTTTCCCGAGTTATTACGGTATTGATATTTCAACATCAAGTGAATTAATTGCTGCCAATCAAACACTTGAAGAAATGCGTGTGTTTATTGGTGCAGATTCATTAGGCTTTTTAAGTGAAGAGGGATTGATTGAATCCATTGGATTAAAGGTAGATGATTTATACGGAGGCTTATGTATGGATTGTTTTAATGGTGATTACTGTGCAGGTTTATATGATTATGAAGAAGAGTTTTATCGCAAATTAACACCCATTCAGCAAGCCTTTTTGGAAAAAAGAAAGTAGAGGAATACATCATGTCGAATGCATATAAAGAAGCCGGTGTCGATGTGCATGCCGGATACGAAGTTGTCGAACGAATTAAAAAGCATGTTCAAAAAACAAACCGCAGTGGTATTATGGGTGCTTTAGGTGGTTTTGGAGGGCTATTTGATTTAGGAAGTTTACAGTATAAAAATCCTGTTCTCATTTCTGGAACAGATGGCGTAGGAACAAAGTTATTGTTAGCGATTCAGCAAAAAAAATATGATACAATCGGAATAGACTGTGTGGCGATGTGTGTAAATGATATTGTTGCTCAAGGAGCAGAACCACTATTTTTCTTAGACTATATTGCCGTTGGTAAAAATAAACCAGAGATTATCGAACAAATTGTGTCGGGTGTTGCCACAGGTTGTCAAATAGCAGGGGCTGCTTTAATTGGTGGTGAAACAGCAGAAATGCCAGATATGTATGATCCAGAAGATTTTGATTTAGCAGGATTTACGGTGGGTGTCGCAGAAAAAGAGCAGTTAATTCATAAAGAGAATGTACAAATAGGTGATGTACTAATTGGCTTAGGTTCTAGTGGTATTCATTCCAATGGCTATTCGCTTGTTAGAAAACTTTTTTTCAAAGATAATCAATATACGTATGAAAGTCATTTTGATGAGTTGGGTGAGAAAACATTGGGCGATGTTTTATTGGAACCTACACGCATTTACGTGAAAGAAATTCTTGCCTTGCATCAAAAAGGATTTGTACACGGAGTGGCACATATTACAGGTGGAGGATTTCTTGAAAATATTCCACGCATGCTCCCAGATGCAATGACCGCACGTATTCACATGAATTCTTTTCAAACATTACCGATTTTTACTCTTATGCAACGTTTAGGGAAATACACTCAAGAAACGATGCTAAATACATTTAATTTAGGTATCGGTATGGTTGTTGCTGTCCCTAAAGAAAGCGTGCAAGATGTTCTACATCTTTTGGGAACTTTTGACACACCAGCGTATGTCATAGGCGATGTTGTTTCTAAAGAGAACTATTCACAAACATTATCATCACAAGAGGTTATTTTATGAATTTAGCTGTTTTTGCAAGTGGTAATGGTTCTAATTTTTCTGCTTTGTACCAAGCTATACAGGAAGGAATATTAAAAGCACATATTAGTTGTGTCATTTGTGATAAAAAAGATGCGTATGTATTAGAACGTGCTAAACAGGTTTCTGTTCCATATTATCATATTGCATTAAGTGAGTATGATTCCAAAGAAGCTTATGAAAAAGCTATTTTAGACATACTAGCATTATATCATATTGATTATATTATCTTAGCAGGGTATATGAAAATCATTGGACAAACATTATTGGATGAATATTCACAACATATTTTGAATATTCATCCAGCTTACTTGCCTGAATTTAAAGGGAAGCAAGGTATTTTAGATGCGTTTAGTGCTGGTGTCTCACAAACTGGTGTGACGGTACATCTTGTCGATGAGGGAATTGATACAGGAGAGATTATCTTACAAGAACGTGTCCCTGTTTTTGAAACGGATACATTGGAAAGTTTAGAGGAACGTATCCACGCGGTAGAGCATCGTCTGTATCCTAAAGCGATACAAATGTATTATCAAAATAAAAGAAATGATGAAAGGAGAAACGTATGACAAGAGCATTGATTAGTGTATCAGATAAAACAGGAGTTGTCCCGTTTGCCAAAGCACTTGTATCATTAGGTATTGAGATTATCTCAACAGGAGGAACAAAAAAAGTTCTTGAAGAAGAAGGAATTAAGACGATTGGGATTGAAGAGGTTACGGGTTTTCCTGAAATGTTAGACGGACGTGTTAAAACATTACACCCAGTCATTCATGGAGGATTATTGGCGCGACGTGATAGTCAAGAGCATACAAATGCTTTAGAAGAGCATCGTATTTCGTATATTGATATTGTTGTGGTAAATCTATATCCATTTAAACAAACAATTTTAAAACCTAATGTACACTATGCGGATGCTATTGAAAATATTGATATAGGCGGACCTAGTATGTTACGTTCAGCTGCAAAAAATCATGTAGATGTGACAGTTTTAGTAGATCCAGCAGATTATGATACTGTTTTAAGCGAATGGAAAGAATACGGGAATACACGTTTTGAAACACGACAAACATTGGCGGCAAAAGTTTTTAGACACACGGCGAGTTATGATGCGTTAATCGCTGATTATATGACAAAACAAGTTGGACAAGATACACCTGAAACATTAACAATAACGTATGATTTAAAACAAACATTACGCTATGGTGAAAATAGTCAACAAAAAGCTTTGTTTTATGAAACAGTTCTTCCACAGCGTTTTTCCATAGCAAATGCAACACAATTACATGGAAAAGAATTGTCTTATAATAATATTAAAGATGCAGATGCTGCTATTCGCATTGCTAGAGAGTTTAACGAACCTGTTGCTGTTGCGTTGAAACATATGAATCCTTGTGGTGTTGGTGTTGGAGAAACGATTGAAGAAGCATTTGAACGCTGTTATCAAGCAGATCCGGTTTCTATATTTGGTGGTATTGTTGTGTTAAATCGACCAGTCACAAAACGTGTTGCTGAGCAATTACATACAATCTTTTTAGAAATTATTATTGCTCCTGTTTATGATGAAGAAGCACTTGAGATTTTAACACAAAAGAAAAATATTCGTTTATTAGCACTACCTTTTGAGGAAATGCATACGAATGAATTAGAGTACGTGTCTGTTTTAGGTGGTTTATTGGTTCAAGAACAAGACAATCATCTTGATGAGCCAGAAACATTTAGCGTCATGACAAAAAGAAAACCAACCTTGGAGGAAGAAAAAGCGTTGTTATTGGCGTGGAAAGTTGTGAAACATGTGAAATCAAATGCGATTGTTATTTCAGATGCTAAACAAACATTAGGTATTGGTGCGGGGCAAATGAACCGTGTTGGTGCAGCAAAAATTGCTTTAGAGCAAGCCAAACAAAGTGGTATGGATTTGTCTAAAGCGGTTATGGCGAGTGATGCCTTTTTCCCTATGTCTGATACAGTAACGTTGGCGTCGGAGTATGGTATCTGTGCCATTATACAACCGGGTGGTAGTATTAAAGATGATGATTCTGTGAATGTGGCAAATGAGCATCATATAGCGATGTTAAAAACAGATATAAGACATTTTAGACATTAAGATGTAGAGGGAAAACTCATGAATATATTAGTGATTGGTAGTGGTGGTAGAGAGCACGCAATTGCAAAAGCGATTGTTCGTTCACCAAAAGTAAAAACGGTATATTGTGCAAAAGGAAATCCAAGAATGGCACAAGACGGCATTGTTTGTGTAGATATTTCAGAAACAGATAAACAAGCACTGGTTCAATTCGCAAAAGAGCATGAAATTTCATGGACATTTATTGGGCCGGAATTACCGCTGTTTCATGGTGTCAGTGATGCGTTTGAACAAGAGGGGTTATTGGTTTTTTCCCCAAGTCAACGT
Source organism: Carnobacteriaceae bacterium zg-84 (assembly GCA_013874835.1). Taxonomy (NCBI): domain Bacteria; kingdom Bacillati; phylum Bacillota; class Bacilli; order Lactobacillales; family Carnobacteriaceae; species Carnobacteriaceae bacterium zg-84. The sequence goes on from CP059430.1 coordinate 55,670, forward strand.
GCTGCAAAGATTGAATATTCTAAAGACTTTGCGAAAGAATTGATGAAAAAATACAATGTGCCAACAGCACAATCGCAAACCTTTACAGATTTTGAAAAAGCAAAAACCTATTGCCTTGAAAAAGGAGTGCCGATTGTTATTAAAGCAGACGGATTGGCAGCTGGAAAAGGTGTCGTGGTTGCGATGACAGAGCAAGAAGCGCTAGATGCTCTATCCTTAATGCTCATCGACGGCTCATATACAAATGACAATGATGTTGCTAGAGTTGTCATTGAAGAGTATTTAGAAGGAGAAGAATTTTCCGTATTTAGTTTTGTCAAAGGTCGAAAAGCTTGGTTTGCGGGTATCTCACAAGACCATAAACGTGCTTATGATAATGATAAAGGTGCCAATACAGGAGGTATGGGGGCATACTCTCCGGTGCCACAATTTGACCAAACGGTTATTGATGATGTGATGATGCATGTCGTACAACCTATTATTGATGGGTTAGTATTAGAGGGAGCTTCATATACAGGTGTTTTATATGCAGGATTGATGATGACAAAAAACGGAATAAAAGTTATCGAATTTAATGCACGCTTTGGAGATCCTGAAACACAAGTCGTTTTGCAACGTTTAAAAAGTGATTTTGTAGAGATTATTACCGATATTTTAGAAGATAAAGAGCCAACTATTGAATGGCGTCAATCAGGTATAACACTAGGTGTTGTTGTGGCAGCAAACGGTTATCCAAGTGCTTATGTAAAAGACTTACCATTAGGAACTCTAACAGTTCCTCAACATACATCAATGGAATTATTTGCTGCTGGTGTTACCGAGAAAAACGGAGAATATGTATCAAGTGGAGGTCGTATTTTCTTAGTATCCGCAACGGCTCAAACTGTCAAAGAAGCACAGCAAGAGGTTTATACATATTTATCAGAAAACCCAATTCCGCAAACTTTTTATAGACAAGATATTGGCAGCAAAGCACTTCGGTAATATAAAAATATATTGTCGAGATGATATATTATTTTATATATGATGAAAATAGAGTTTGAAAAGACAATTCATGAAAATATGAGATATTTTGATTTTCCGTCAACACAATTTGACGGAAAATTATTTTTTAACTATTTGTTGTTTGTGTTAAATGATGTTGTTCCTCAAATGAAATATCTAGATCCAAAATGTCGCAAAAGTGCTATAGCAATGTCACTTTTGCGACATTTTTACACAAAAGATAACTATTGTTGTATTCTATAATTGTTATAAATTGCTATTTGTTTAAATGAAGCAATGTGAAAAAAGGAGGGATCGGAAATATTGTATATATTATTTAAGGATAAATGAAAACAAAAATAAAGCCGGATAAATATATGGTAATTTTTGTAAAAACATATAGCAATGTAATGTCAGTGTATCTAAAATGTATCAAGAATATCTATCATTTTCATATATCAATTTTTGAATAAAAGAAGTAAGGGAGGAGAAACAATGAATGTTAAAAAAATTATATTTTGTTTAGGTGTGTTTATTATCTCTTTATTTGTTGCGAAAGAGTTATATGTATCATTTTTTTCAAATTATCTGTATTATACATTTCGTCCTCTATATATGTGGCTAATGCAAACATATCGAATGGATGCGGGGATTGTTTTACCGCTTTACTTTTTGTTTGCATTTATTGTGACATCTTTGTTATACGATAGTGTATTTTATAGACAAATTAGATTAAAAACGAAATGTTACTATAATACAATCATTTTTTTAATATTTATTTACTTTGTTTTCATTAGAAATATACTGTTTGGAAACATAGAATTTATAAGAGATGATTATTTATTAAATCATTTTGTTACATTGGTATCTACAGGATATGTTATGTATTTATTTTACAGAACATATTCACAAATAAAGAGTAGAAAAATATAAAATGTGTATTTTTTTAGGGTTTTTCGTGTCTATTGCTGAAGCTGGTGGGTATGTTGTAACATATAGTGGAAAAGCAATTAAAAGTACACATTCTAATGGAGAAGCTTATTTTAACAAAGGAGAAATAGCGATTATTCACTATAAACAAAATGTGAGTTGCTATGTAAATTATAGTGTTGCTGGATTTTTAGTATCATTAGAAAAGTATAATTGGTATGGAGGTTCTGACTCTGTTGCTAGTAGAGTATATAACGGTACTGTAAATACAAGTTTTTCTCATATTATGGGTTCTGACGGGAAAGTATTTTTACGTTTTGAAGTAATAGGCAGATATTCAGTTTATGATATACAAGGATATATAGAAAAATCTTCTTATACAGCTATGGATAGAAGTGTACGAATTAGCAATAATGAGGAAGATATTACTTACGATGAGATTTATAATAACGATAAGTCTAATTAGTTAATATTCATATTTTTCATAATTATTCAATTTTCTAAACTGATTTTAGACAAATAATCTATACATTTTAAATAGCCATTACTCAGTGCAAAGCAATATTGTTCTGTACTGAGTTTTTTACGTACAAAAAGTTACTGTGCTTGCAAAGTTTAAAAACCTGTCGTAAAATAATCAAAAGGTCAAGAAAGGTCAATAAAGATGCAAGGTAAACGAAATATAAGTGATATTATTGAAAATTATTTAAAAGATTTTTTAGTGAATGACAATCATGTGATTATTCAGCGAAATGAACTTGCGACTTTGTTTGAGTGCGTGCCCTCACAAATTAACTATGTGATTAAAACACGTTTTACACAAAATAGAGGATACATTGTCCAAAGTAAGCGTGGGGGTGCTGGATATGTTCGTATTAGCAAACTAGATTTTTGCCATACGCATATTATTGATGCGTTACTAAGCACGTTGTCTAATTCATTGTCTATGAATGAAGCTGTTAAAGTCATTTCTCAGTTACATCATGAGCAAGTGTTAACAAAGCGAGAAATGTTATTGATTCAAGCAAGTCTTGAACGTGATATGCTACAATCTCATGTAGACAATGATGATCAATTACGAGCAGATTTATTAAAAAGTCAATTACGACAATTACGATACCAATATAATGAGAGTGAAGAATAGTATGGAAAATAAATTTACACAACTTAGTTTAGATGTATTAGCTCTTGCAAAAGAGCAAACAAGAAGGTCACGACATGCGTTTATCGGATCTGAAGATTTGTTATTAGCTTTAGTGATGACAAAAAATAGTATTGCAGGAAGTGTTTTAAATCGTTACGTATCTGTTGAAGATGTGGCAAATTGTATTGATGTGAATATGGATACAAGTGTAAATGTCAAAAATGTCACGTATTCAGCTAAAATGAATCGTATTTTAGACAATGCTTTAGAAATCTCTGAAAGATTGCAGTCCAATTTAGTAGGGACAGAACATTTATTATTAGGAATATTGAGCGAAGATGTAAAAGCTACACAAATTTTAAATCGTTTAAAAGTAGATGTTCAACGATTAGTCAAAGATATTTATCGTGAAATTGGTTTTTCAATCAATGAAAAAACAGGTGATTTAGAGGATAAAAAACAAAGTAAAACGCCTGTTTTAGATGCTTTAACAAGAGATTTAACAGAACAAGCCGTTGCGGGAAAAATTAGTAAAATTATTGGAAGAGAAACGGAAACAAGACGTATTTTACAAGTGCTTTCTCGTAAAAATAAAAATAATCCTGTTTTAGTTGGCGAACCTGGTGTCGGAAAAACAGCAGTCATTGAAGCTTTGGCAAATTTATTAGTTAACCAAGAAGTACCTAAATCGTTACAAGGAAAAAGACTACTTAGCCTAGACGTAGGTAGTTTGGTAGCAGGAACAAAATATCGTGGTGAGTTTGAAGAACGTATGAAACGTATCGTTGATGAAATTTTGTTTAGTGGCGATATTATTTTATTTATTGATGAAATTCATATGTTAGTCGGTGCAGGTGGATCAGAAGGTTCAGTAGATGCAGCAAATATTTTGAAACCAGCTCTAGCTAGAGGGGAAATTCAAATTATTGGGGCAACAACATTTTCAGAATATCAAAAAAATATTGAAAAAGATGCTGCCTTAGAAAGACGTTTTGCACCAGTATCTATTGATGAACCAACCCCTGAAAAAACATTTGATATGTTGAACATGATTATTTCTGAGTTTGAGCAGTATCACGGGGTATCCATTCCTGCAGATGTCATTAAAGAAGCTGTTTACTTATCTTCCCGTTATATTTCTGATCGTAAATTACCAGATAAAGCCATTGACTTGATTGATGAAGCAGCCTCTAAATTGATACTTGATTTATGTCAAAATCAAAAAGAAGAACCAACAGCTATTTTAGAGGATACCATTCAACAACAATTATCGGCAAAAGATTTTGAACAAGCAGGTGCGTCGTTTAAACAACTTGTGTCGACGATGAAAAAGCAAGAAAAACAAAAAGAAACAGTTAAAAAAATACCGGTACTAAGTCAAAGAGATATTGCTCAAGTTGTGTCGTCTTGGACAGGGGTACCCGTTACAGAATTGGAGAAAAAAGAAAGTCAACGTTTGTTGAGAATGGAAAAAGAATTGCATAAACGTGTCATTGGGCAAGATAAAGCGGTTAGTGCTGTTTCCAGAGCGATAAGACGATCTAAGAGTGGTATGGGAGATCCAAAAAAACCGATTGGTTCATTTTTATTTTTAGGGCCAACAGGTGTAGGGAAAACAGAATTAGCAAAAGCTCTTGCAGATATTTTATTTGGTAGTGAAGATAAAATGATTCGAGTGGACATGTCTGAGTTTATGGATAGACATAGTACGAGTCGATTTATTGGTTCGCCTCCTGGGTTTGTCGGATATGATGAGGGGGGACAACTGACTGAAAAAGTGAGACGTCAACCATATTCTGTTATTTTATTTGATGAAATGGAAAAAGCACATCCAGATGTGTTTAATATTTTGTTGCAAATTTTAGACGATGGATATGTTACAGACGCAAAAGGTAGACGAGTTGATTTTAGAAATACAATTTTAATCTTAACATCTAATATTGGTGCAACATTATTACGTGATGAGAAAAAAGTAGGGTTTGGTGCTGCAGTTAGTCAAGACCAAATGGCTATGGAAAAAACGATTCGTGATGAATTGAAAAAAGTTGTTCGTCCAGAGTTTTTAAACCGTATTGATGAAATTGTTGTATTCCATTCACTTGAACAAGAGCATGTATATCAAATTGTTAAATTATTGATGAAAGATACATTGAAACGTTTAGAAGACTTAGGTGCAACTGTCAGTGTATCATCAAGCGTCATCAAAAAAATTGCGAAAGACGGATTTGATATTGAGTATGGAGCACGTCCAATTAAGCGTGCTATCCAAAAAGAGATTGAAGATAAATTGAGTGAAAAGCTCTTGGATGGAACAATTCGACAAGACAGTCATGTTAAAATCGGGTTAAAACAAGATGCAATTACCATTCATGTGAAATAAATAGATGAAAAACTACATTGAAAAATGTAGTTTTTTTGTGCAAAAAAGAGTTGAAATGGCATATATACATAATAGAAAACATGAAGGAGGAAAACAATGAAAAAATGGTTAATGATCGGTGTCTGTTTGTTGAGTGTGTTTTGTTCAACGCAAGTATTTGCAACAGATACAGTTGTGACGATGAGAGATTCCAAAGAATCTGGAGTTGTGTATGTGGAAGAGGAGGATTTTCATACAGCATTGAGTTATGATGATGTTTTAGTTTCAGATGATGATGTGTTATTTTGTTTAGATCCCACAACATTAGTAAACGGAAAAGAGTATCAGACGAAAGTGTTCTCAAATGAAGAGATTATTACAGGAGAGAAACAAAAAAAGATTGATGCTTCTTTAAAAGAAAAATTGTCTTTAACAACATATTTTGGGTATGCCATCCAAGTATCCGATAAACACTATCATTATACACAAATGCTTGTTTGGGAAAACTTAGGGTATCGCATTGCAAAAGTAACAGGTACACTTTCTTTAGAAGAGTATCAACAGTTTAAAGAAAATGTGACAAAGAAAATCGAACAGTACAAAAAATATACAAGTTGGCATAATCAAACTGTTACAGTAACTTTAGGAGAACGTGCTGTACTTGAGGATTTGAATGGTTTAGTGTCTCAGTTGATTATTCCAGAGCAGATTGAAGGGTGGAAGATAGAACGTATTGATAATCGCTTAATATTAACACCAACTTCCTCTGCTAATACAACGATACTATCGTTTTACCAAGAAAAACAACCACAACATCATGGTATGTCATTTATTTATCAGCGAGAGCATTCGCAAACATTAGGAAAATTTAAATTAGACACGGAGAGATTTTCAACCGTTCGCTTGAATTTAATTAAAAAGAAAGATGTTGTCGTACATAAAGTGGATCGTAATGGCAAAGGATTACAAGGGGCAAACATTGGTGTCTATGAAGGGAATCAATTAATCGATATGTTAGAAACAGACGAAAATGGGAATGTTACATTTTCAAATTTAAATATAGAAAAGCACTATACAATTAAAGAAGTCAAAGCACCAGATGGATTTTTGTTAAATCCAGAAGTCTATTCTGATGAATTGGGCACTATCACGATTGTAGACGATAAACAACCAACCATACAGTCGAAAGCGACAACGATGTATCATCAAAAACAAAGTTATCCATTTGAGAAACATGTAGAAGCTGTTGTGCTATCCAATTTAGTGAAAGATAAAACATATATGCTTGTAGTAAAACAGCTTGATACATCAGGTAAAGTATTGAAAGAACAACGTCGTTCATTTGTTGCGAACGGTACTCAAGACGAACAGTCCTTCGAGTTTGAAGGGTATGAAGATACAGTTATATATGCAGATGAATTATATTTGAATGATGTGTTGATTACAACGCATCTTGATTTAAAAAATCAAGATCAAACGGTGTATGCACTACATCCGAAGATTCAAACGTATGTGAATAAAGTGGATGATACTTATGTTGATACAATCAATTATGAGGGGTTTAAACAAGGGGAAGTACTTGTCAAAACATGGATAACACCACTTGGTAAAGAAGATATTGTTGTTGAGCCGACAGAGAAAATTTATTCGGTAGATGAAAAAGGCAGTCTATCTGTTGCGCTAGATAAAGTAAATTTAGATGCTCTTGATGAGGGGAAATATGTAGTAATGGAACAAATTTTTGATTACTCTCAAAAAGAAAAAGGTGCTTTACTTGCTGAACATACGGATACTAATTCGCAAGAACAGTCTTTTGAGAAAGAAGCAACAGAAGAAACAACTCAAACAGTTGAAGAAACGACACAAAAACAAGACGATGCCCTACCAGAAACAGGAGAGCATAATGCTGTGTATTTATTGGTTATTGGTAGTGTATGTATTTGTTTAGGTATACGAGGTCTATTGATTAAAAAACTAGAGAAATAAACGAATTTCATTTAAAATAAAAAGCATCACAGAGTCATTATACAGTAAAAGAGGAATAAACATGGAAGATGCTTTATATTGGGCAAAACAAATTCAAAAAGGTGCTATATCTGCTGAAGAACTGTTATTAGAAACGATAAAAAAGATAGAGAATATCAATCCACAATTAAATGCTGTTGTGCGCACACGATACGATAAAGCTTTATATGAAATACAGACAAGACCATTATCTAAGACAATGTATAAAGGTGTGCCTATTTTATTAAAAGATTTAGGACAAAATCTAAAAGGAGAACTTAATACATGTGGTAGTTCTTTGTTACAAAACAATGTATCTAATCATACAGACAATCTCGTTAAAAAAATAGAAGAATTAGGATTTATTGTGATTGGGCAAACAAACGCAGCAGAGTTTGGATTTACTAATTTTACAGACAATATGTTATATGGTACGACAAGAAATCCTGTTGATATGACAAGACATGCGGGCGGTTCCAGTGGAGGTGCTGCTAGTGCGGTTGCCGGTGATATGATTCCTTTGGCTCTGGCAAGTGACGGAGGAGGGTCAATTCGTATTCCGGCTAGTTGGACAGGTACAATCGGACTAAAGCCGAGCAGAGGGCGTATTCCTGTTGGACCATTTAGTTACCGAGGGTGGCAAGGAGCATCTATTCATTTTGCTATTACAAAAAGCGTACGAGATACAAAAGACTTATTCTATGCACTTCAAACAGAACAGTGGGAAAGTCCCTTTACCTTGCCTTTAAATAAAGAGCTACCTATGATTAAGCCTTTAAAAATTGCATATAGCACCAAGTCACCGGTAGGAACACCGGTTTCGGATGCTGCGAAAAATGCTGTTTATTATACAGTACAAATGCTAAAAGAACTGGGTTGTATTGTAGAAGAAGCAACACCTAAATTAGACGGTATTGGATTGATGCAAAGTTATTATATGATGAATAGTGCAGAAACAGCAGCGATGTTTTGCGATATGGAAATGTCTTTAAAGCGTCCTTTAACACGAGAGGATATGAATATAATGGCATGGATTATTTATCAATCAGGTAAAGATTTACTAGCGAGTGATTATACAAAAGCTCTATCTTGTTGGGACAGTGCTGCAGCGGTAGTGACTGATTTTCATGAAGAATATGATGTGTTTTTGCAACCAAGTACAGCAGATGTAGCGCCTAAACTAACAGAATATGGTATACAACATAAATTGTTTGAAAAAATGGCAAATGATGTGGAAAGTACGACATCTACTAAAAGAAAATTAGATATTGTTTGGGAGATGTTTTTAAAAGGATTAACATTAACACCTTTTACCCAACAGGCCAATTTGACGGGACAACCTGCTATTAGTTTACCGATATATCAAACCAAAAACGGATTACCACTTGGTGTACAGTTGACGGCTAGAAAAGGGCGAGAAGACATTTTATTTGCTTTATCAGAACAGTTGGAACCTTATTTCCTTTCATAGATAATAATGCGGTATCAAAGGTATTTATTAGTCAAAAGTGTATTTTCGATTTTTACTTGTCGTAGTATATAAATGGGTTATAGAAATGAATGTTTATGTATTATTTTAAGAATTCTTGAATTCGACAAAAATAGTCGGATTTTTCTGTCAAATAGATGATTAAAAAGAAAATTTAGAGAAATCCTGTATTCTTAGTGGAAAAATAAAAAAGAATTTGTTATAATATCGAAGTACGGCAATGAGAAGCTTATGAACCGAGTCAGATCCGGAAGGAAGCAGCTATAAATAGGATTTCTCATGTGCTGTACTTTTTTGCGGAAACATAAAAAATCGAAGAAGTAAATAAATCTGTTTACTCTAAGGAAGGGTGTAAATTATGGCATCAGTAGTAGTTGTTGGAACCCAATGGGGCGATGAGGGAAAAGGTAAAATTACCGACTTTTTAAGTGAAAATGCAGAGGTTATCGCACGTTATCAAGGTGGAGATAATGCAGGACATACAATTAAGTTTGGTGGTGTTACGTATAAATTGCATCTCATTCCATCAGGTATCTTTTATCCAGAAAAGATTAGTGTTATTGGGAACGGAGTTGTTGTAAACCCTAAATCTTTAGTAACAGAATTAGCATATTTAGCAGAAAGAAATGTTGATACAAAAAATTTACGTATTTCTTCTCGTGCACATGTGATTTTGCCGTACCACATTTTATTAGATACATTACAAGAACAATCTAAAGGTGATAATAAAATAGGTACAACGAATAAAGGGATTGGACCTGCTTATATGGATAAAGCAGCTCGTATCGGTATTCGTATGGCAGATTTATTAGATAAAGAAATATTTGAAGAACGTTTACGTACGAATTTAGAAGAAAAAAATAGATTATTTGAAAAATTATATCAAGCAGAACCATTAAAATTTGAAGATATATTTGAAGAATATTATGAATATGGACAACAAATTAAACAATATGTTTGTGATACATCTGTAATTTTAAATGATGCATTGGATCAAGGTAAACGTGTATTGTTTGAAGGTGCCCAAGGTGTCATGTTAGATATTGACCAAGGAACATATCCATTTGTGACATCATCTAATCCGGTAGCTGGTGGTGTAACCATTGGTAGTGGTGTTGGACCGTCAAAAATCACAAAAGTTGTTGGCGTTTGTAAAGCATACACATCGCGTGTAGGAGATGGACCATTCCCAACAGAATTATTTGATGAAGTCGGAAATCGTATCCGTGAAATTGGTCGTGAGTATGGAACAACAACAGGTCGACCAAGACGTATTGGATGGTTTGATAGTGTTGTGATGCGTCATGCAAGACGTGTATCGGGTATTACGAATTTATCTTTAAACTGTTTAGATGTTTTAAGTGGTTTAGATGAAGTTAAAATTTGTGTTGCTTATGAGAAAGCAAATGGCGAACGAATTGAACACTATCCAGCAAGTTTAAAAGAATTGTCAGAGTGTACACCTGTGTATGAAGTGTTACCGGGTTGGTCTGAAGACATTACAAGTTGCCGTACATTAGAAGATTTGCCAGAAAATGCACGTCAATATTTACGTCGTGTATCAGAATTAGTTGGTGTACGTATTTCAACATTTTCTGTTGGTCCAGATAGAGATCAAACGAATGTGTTGGAAAGTGTTTGGGGATAATGACAAAGGCACGGTACTTAGTATCGTGCTTTTTTATGATAAAAATGTGTAGAGTAAGAAAGGAATAGTATGGAAAAAGCTTATATCACACGACAAAGTGCTCAAAAAATAAAAAGAGGTAACCCTTTATTAGTAGAAAAAGACTTTTCTTCTATATCATTTGCAGAGGGAAAAGTAGTGGCTTTGTACGATGAGCGACAACAATTCGTTGCACAAGCATTATTAGGGAAGCAGAACAAAGGGATTGGATTTGTCTTTAGTCAAAACCCAAAAGAAACACTATCCGCTAGTTTTTTTGAAAATTTATTGTATAAGGTGTATCAACGAAAACAATCTTTGGTGATTTCTTCTACTGCTTATCGTTTGTATAATGGGGAAGCAGATGGATTAGGAGGATTTACGATTGATATGTATGAGGGAGTTGCAGTTTTTTCATGGTATACGCAAGCGATTTATGCTTATGCGGATATAATTATAGAAGTCTTTTTAAAAGTTGTGACAGAGTGCCAATCTGTTTATGAAAAATTGAGATATGAGAATCCTCTATTTGTATCACGTTTTGTCACTGGCCAACCTATTGAGCGATTAATCATTGAAGAAAATGGTGTAAAATTTGCGACATATATGGACGACGGTTTAATGACCGGAATTTTTTTAGATCAAAGAGAAGTAAGAGCATATTTAAAAGAAAAATGTCGAGGTAAATCGGTATTGAATACTTTTAGTTATACAGGAGCATTTTCGGTTGCGGCCGCTGTTGGTGGAGCAAGTCAGACGACAAGTGTGGATGTAGCGAAACGAAGTATTGAAAAAACGACAGAACAATTTGATGTGAATGGTTTGTCCATGGATTCTCAAAAACTATATGTTATGGATGTTTTTGATTATTTCAAATATGCGAAGAAAAAAGAGTTAGTATTTGATTGGGTTGTACTGGATCCACCAAGTTTTGCCAGAACGAAGAAAAGAACATTTTCTGTGGCAAAAAATTATACAGAATTACTCGAAGATGCCATTCATATAACATCAAAACATGGCTACATTGTTGCATCAACAAATGCCTCAAATGTGTCATATACAGATTTTGTTGCAATGATTGATAAAGCCTTTAAACGACTAAAAAGAGCCTATACGATTGAAAAAGTATTTAGGCTACCAGAAGATTTTACGACTTTAAAACAAGTTGAATTATCGAACTATTTAAAAGTTATCATTTTGAAAGTAGACTAAAGAGAAAATGTGATGATACAGGCTGACCCAAAAGTCAGTATATGATAAAAGCGGAGAAAACAAACAGTGTTAGGCTGTTTGTCTTCTCCGCTTTAGTTTTGATGTCATCATATTTTTCAAAAAGCTAAATTTATCGTGTCATGATTTTTGACCCTACCTCGTCTTTATTTTGACTTTTAGGTTAGCCGTATTTGTAGAGATAAAAAGACAATTGTTATAAAAAATAGTATTAGACTAGCGTTTTCAAAAAGACACCTCGCATATAAATAGTGGTGGTTCTCTTTATGTGCTGACTGTTAAGACAGCACACGTTTAATCGTATATATTTAAGGTCAACCATTTCTAAAAGATTAAAATTAAAGCGTTGACAAAATTATAAAAAAAGTTAAAATAATAATAATATAATAAAAAGATGTGGATAAAATGTACTATAGAAATTGTTATAGGTACAAAAATGGGGATATTTTATTGGATTAGATTATAGAACTTTATTTAATGATAAAAGGAGGAAATATTATGAAAAAAGTGATAAGTGTTGTTACGTTTTTGATTATTTTATTATTTATAAATTTTGGGTTTGTCAGTGCAGAAGAGGCAGATTTTAATATCCAAAATTTAGATGTTACTGTTGTAAATGTAGATGATTTACAGTTGCGTCAGGTAGGAGATAAAATAGAGTTAACAAGTGATAAAGTAAAAGTGCTTAATGTTACACATAAACAGACTTTAAGTACGTTTGCTAGAAAATCATATACAGCTGGTTACGAAATTGAAATACCGTTGGAAAAAAACACCATTGGTGAAGATAGAGATGTTGATGGAAGTAGTAAGTATATCGCAGGGGTCAAAGCTGAACTATATGTTGATTATGATGTAAGTTCTAATAATGAAAAAATTAGAGTGAATAGAATTTACGGTAGTTGGAAACCTGGTGATATATATTATCTTATAAGTAGAAAAGTAGGATGTCACTCAGGTTCGGGTACTGGAAAACTTTTTCAAACAGATGTATCTACTAATTCATTTAGCTATTCGTTAAATTGGGGATATAATGTTAGATTGTGGGGACCATTATCTCCAAGAGCTTGGAGTGAAGCAGTATCTAGAGTTTCTGGTATGAGTGGAACGTATTTAATAAAAATCGAATTTCCTTTTTCTTAAAATTCTATAGGGAGTGATGTATCATGCGATTGTATCGATATTATATATCTATTCTTTTTTATATTGCGTTTTTATTCGTCACGCCATATTGTGTTGAAGAGATAAATACTCTTGTACAACGAGGAAATACCGTGGGGCTGATTATTACCGGAGGACTATTTTGTTTCGGGATATTCGCACATCTACTATTATTCAAAGCCACCGTTTTGGAGCGAGCGTTTAAATATAAACGTATCTTTATCATTTATATAGTAGGTATTGTTTTAACGCTGTTGTTTTGGACAGTTTACCCACATCCTTGGGTTGCTAGGAATATCATTTTGTGCTTGTCATTATGGATGCTGACAGAAAGAGTGCTAGTAATGAGTTCGATTATTTTGATGAGTAGTTTTATTTTTATATCAAGAAAATTCCCTAGGGAGTAAGTCAAAAGTATTCTAGGATGAAAAAAATATGATAAAAAAGATAGAGTGATATTTTTGTGAGTTTATCACTGAAATGTTTCTCTATCTTTTATTTATGTCAATATATAAGATATTTTCAAACAGTATCAGTATAATATACGCTCGTTATTTTGATGTTTTTCATTAAATCGTCTTAGTAGAAGAATTTTACATATAAAACTAGGTCAAAAAAATAAAGGCTGACCCAAAAGTCAGTATATGATAAAAGCGGAGAAAACAAACAGTGTTAGGCTGTTTGTTTTCTCCGCTTTAGTTTTGATGTCATCATATTTTTCAAAAAGCTAAATTTATCGTGTCATGATTTTTTGACCCTACCTCGTCTTTGTTTTGACTTTTAGGTTAGCCGTTCTTTTGACGATGCTCTTTACCAACATGAGTTGATAAAGAGCCATTTTTTCGCTTTCTTTATATTAGCACTACTGTTCAAATTGAGCACGATATAGTCCGGCATAAAATCCATTTGCTTGTAATAATTCGTCATGTGTTCCTTGCTCGATAACATTTCCTTGTTGCATCACAAGGATTTTATCCGCATCACGAATAGTTGATAGACGATGTGCAATAACAAAGGATGTTTTATTTGCCATAATATGATCCATTGCAGATTGTATTTGCATTTCGGTACGTGTATCAATATTTGATGTTGCTTCATCAAGAATAAAAATAGACGGTCCTGCTAAAATGGCACGAGCAATCGTTAATAATTGTTTTTGCCCTTGTGAGATATTATCGGATTCTTCGGTGATGATTGTATCGTAACCATGTGGCAATTTACGAATAAAATCATCAGCAAATGCTTGTTTTGCTGCGGATACTACTTCTTCATCTGTTGCGTCTTGTTTAGCGTAACGAATATTTTCACGAATAGTTCCGTTAAATAACCACGTATCTTGCAGTACCATACCGACATTATCACGAAGCGATTGTTTACTATAGTTTGAAATGTCGTGTCCGTCAATAAAAATTTTACCACCTGTAATATCATAAAAACGCATGAGCAAATTGATAACAGTTGTCTTTCCTGCTCCTGTTGGGCCGACAATCGCCACAGTTTGTCCGGCTTTCACATGGATATTCAAATCTTTCATCAGTGGTTTGTCGATACTGTATCCAAACGATACATGGTCGAAGTCAACTTGTCCGTCAACTTTTGGTAATTCAGGTTTTTCTTCCATTTCCATTTCGGGAGCATCTAGTAAATCAAAGACACGTTGACACGCAGCACTCATAGCTTGCATTAAGCCAATCATATTTGCTACATCTCCCATTGGACGACTTAGTTGTTGTGTATATTGTAATAAAGCTTGAATACTTCCGACAGATAAAGCTCCCGCACTAACTGACAAGCCGCCGATAACAGCGATAAAGACATAAACTATATTGTTAATAAGACGAGAAATAGGATACATCATGCCAGATAGAAATTGTGCTTTCCAACTAGCTTGGTATAATTTGTCATTCATGGCTTTAAATTTATCCATAGAACGTTCTTCATAACTGAACGATTTGACAATTTCATGACCTGTATAATGTTCTTCAATATAACCGTTTAAGGCGCCTAAACGATTTTGTTGTTTAACATATAATACTTGTGAATGTTTTGTAATATATGAAATAACCATTGAAGATAAAGGAATACCCAAAATACCTAATAAAGCAATACCCCAATGAATAGTGAACATCATATAAACAATACCAATTAGTGTAAAAACAGACGTTAAAATTTGGGTTGTAATTTGTCCGAGAGCATTATCAATAGTTTGCATATCATTTGTTGCACGACTCAGTAAATCACCTTTTGAGTTTTCATCGTAGTAACGAATAGACACACGTACTAATTTTTCTTTAACTTCTTTTTGTAGTCGATACATAATATCCGCTTGAATAATGGATAAAATATATTTTCCTAAAAAGTTCAAAGCTGCAGCAAGAACATACAAAATAATCAGTGTTTGAGCGATTTGCCATAATCCGTTGAAGTCGACTTGTTGATTTTGTGAAAAGCTATCAAAAATCAGTGTGGTAGCTCCTCCTAAAATTTTAGGGAGTTGTACATCCATAAAGACTGACAGGATAGTAATGATAATAATAGCAACGAGTGCTAAAGAATAGCGCTTCATATATGTTAATAAACGTAAAAGTGCTTTTTGATGTTGTTTTTTATCCATGTTGTACATCCTCCATTTCCTCAAAGTTTGATTGTGAACGCATAATTTCTTGATAAACCGTATTGGATTGTGCTAATTCGTCGTGTGTACCAATGCCAACGACATTTCCCTCATTTAATACAATTATTTTTGTTGCATCAGTAACAGAAGAAATACGCTGTGCAACAACAAAAACAATGGCTTGTTCATTAATAGGTTTCAAACTTTGACGTAACTGGGATTCTGTTTTAGCGTCCAAAGCAGAAAAACTGTCATCAAAAATAAACATAGATGCTTTTTTAACCAAAGCTCGAGCAATTGCTAGACGTTGTTTTTGTCCTCCAGAGAAATTTTCTCCTCCTTGTTCGACACGTGCATATAATGTGTTGTCTAATTTAGAAACAAATTCCCATGCTTGAGCAGCTTTTAGTGCGCTAATCATCTCTTCTTCTGTCGCGTTTTCGTTCCCAAAACGTAAGTTATCTGCGATAGTACCTGAAAATAGATTTCTATTTTGTGGGACTAAAGCAAGTTGTTGACGTAACTCAACTTCTTCAAAGTCTTGTATATTTGTGCCATTATAAGTAATGGTACCTTCTGTGGCATCTAAAAAGCGTAATAATAAATTCATCAATGTAGATTTTCCTGCACCAGTTGAACCAATAATGGCAATTTTTTCACCTGTTTTTGCTTCAAATGATACATTTGACAACATTTTTTTCTCTGCACCATCGTATTTGAACGATACATTATCAAATTGAACATGTGTGATACTGCTCAATCCTTTTCTTTCATTAGAAAAAGTTTGTTCAGGTTTTTGTTCAAGTACAGAGTTAATACGATTGGCAGATACAATACCTTGTGGAATCATAATGAAAACCATAGATAAAAGCATTAAAGAAATAAGTACTAGAGAAGAGTATTGTAAAATTGCCATTAAATCTCCCAAATCGAGAGAGTTATTTTGAATAAATTGTCCACCTAACCAAACGATTGCTAAATTTGAGAAATTAATCATAATCATCATTGTAGGCATGATGTAGCTGAATTTTAGATTTATATCAAAAAGTAGTTGTTTATAATTGGTATTGATTGTATTAAAACGTTCTAGCTCAAATGTATCTTTATTAAAAGCACGAATAACACGTACACCAGTTAGGCCTTCATGTACAATTTGTGTCATTTTATCGGTAAATTGACGAAGTTTTGTAAAATCTTTGGAAATAGCTCTCACAAGTAAGAACACAAAGACAACTAAAATTGGAATAGATACCATTAAGACAATAGATAAGCCTAAACTAATCCGAATAGATAAAATAATAGATCCAATAAAAACAAGTGGAGCTGTTAGTGCTAGTCGCATAGCAGATCCTAAAGTTTGACTTAATGTTTGTACATCAGTTGTTGTACGGTTGATATAAGAGCTAGTCCCAAACTCTTGAAAATCTTGTGTAGAGAAATGTTGTATATGATGAAATAAATCAGAACGCAAGTCTTTTGCTAGACCAGTTGCAAATTTTCCGATTTTTAATCCAATCCATATAGATAAAACAAGATCTATAAGAGAAGCGATGAGCATATATGTACCTTGTAAATAAATTTGATTATTATTTTGTTTTAAAATACCTTCTGAAACTAATGTTGATAAAATGGTTGGGGTATATAAACTAGCACTCACTTGTAAAATTGTTAATCCAAAAATAAAAAAGAGCTGCCTTTTATAGCGGCTAACGTGTGTCCAAATTTGTGTCATGTTGTGTGTGACTCCTTTCTTGATTAGAAAGTGTAATGTGCTCTATTGGCATACTTTCTAATGTATCTAAAATATTGTTTAATTGTGTTAAAGTAGTGGAAATAGTGCTACCAAATTTTTTTTCTAATGTATCGAATATACGTAAATCATCTTTATAAACAGCAACGGCAAGCTGTCTGCCTACTTCTGTTAGCGTGATAAAGGTCATACGTTTATCTTCTGTTGAGTGTTCTCTTTTAACGTATTGATAGTTTTCTAAAGCATTTATAAATTGGATAATAGATGCTGATCGTATATTGAAAATATGGCTAAGTTCTTTGATTGATAGTGGATTTTTATGATCTTGTTCATAAAAATAAAGTTTCATTAAAAGACATTTTTCCATCTCTGTCAGAGATTCTACGGTATTTCTAAATACGGATATTTTGCTAACTCGTTTAAAGGTTTGTAGCATTTCTTGGATAAGTTTGTGTTGATTTGGCATGATGCACCTCCATTTCTTTGTTAAGTAGTGTATCATAATTTTAATAGGTAGGCAACCTATTAAAATGAAAATGAATTGTTTTTTGTTACATATATGTAACAAAATAGTGTAAAATAAAGAAATTTTCAAAGAGTTGATGTATAATAGCAAATGATACAAATTATGGAGGGTTTATATGCGTAGAAAAAAATCCGATTTTAAAGACCCATATTACAATGAATCACTAGAAACACTTTCAAGAACAACATTAAATGAAACTAGAAAAAGAAAAAAGAAAAGAAAAAGACGTCTTATTTGGTTGACAGTGTTGCTTGTGTTACTAGGGGGAGCGACTATTTATGGATTTGATGTGTGGAATAGTTTCAAAACTGCTGTTAATAAAACAACTCACGAAGTGAAGAAAGACAATTTACGTAGTGAAGCATTGAAAAAAAGAGATCCGTTCTCTGTTTTATTGGTGGGGATTGACCAAGGTGGTGAATATGGATACTCAGAGGATGCACGAGCAGATACACTTGTTTTAGCAACAATCAATCCTGAAACCAATACAACAACATTGGCAAGTATCCCAAGAGATGCGTATGCTAAAATGAAAGTATCAGCAACAGTTGAAAATGGTTTGTGGGATAAAATCAATCATTCCTATGCCTATGGAGGTATTAAAGGAACAATAGATACTGTTCAACAATATTTACAAGTCCCTATTGATAGTTATATCCGTATTGATATTGATGGATTGATGGATTTGGTAGATAAAATTGGTGGTATTGATGTTGTGAGTCCAATTACTTTTTCACAAGAAGGATATAATTTTGTCGAAGGAGAATCGATTCATCTAGATGGTTTTGGAGCAAATGTTTTTGCTCGAATGCGTATGGTTGATCCAGAGGGAACAGCTGGGCGTGAGGGCAGACAACGTACATTGATTACAGCTTTAGCGAAAAAATTACTTAGTGCTAATACATTATTTAACTATAAAAATATTTTAGATACAATTAGTTCTCATGTTCAAACAGATTTGACATTTGATAGATTGTTAGAAATACAAAGAGATTATAGTTCAGCACTAACAAATATGAAGCAAGAAAGTTTTGAAGCGTTTGGTGTAGATATTCAAAATGGTTATTACGGACTTGTGACGGATACAGAACGTTTACGTGTAAGTAATATTTTGCGTAAAGAATTAAAATTAAATCCAATTACGCAACAGACATTTATTGATAAAGATATTTCGTTAAGTCAAGATAATGACATCTATCATTTATACAACTCAGTAGAATGTATTGATGCGAATGGGAATTCGGTTGAGTGTGCTGTGATACCTACTAGAAATGCTGGTACATATACGACTGAAAATGAAACAATACAACAAACGGTACAACAGACCGTTGAACAAACAATACAGCAAACAGTACGACAATCTGTACAGCAACCATTAGTGACAACTACAAATAAAGAAGAATAAATTTTCATAAAAGAGCGTCTTTCAAACAGATAGACGCTCTTTTCGTCTTAATAAAAGATATATCAAATAGATGATGATTGTGTAACAAATTATTACAATCATAAGATGAATAGACACAACCCCTTTGAAAAACGAACTAAAAGAGATATAATTACAATAAGGAAAGTATACGAATTGGAATGAAGAGGAGGCGTATGAATGACGTTTTCATTAGAGAGGGAAAAAGTATTCAGAGATCCTGTACATGGTTATATTCATGTACAACATAAAACAATACTAGATTTAATTAACGCAACAGAGTTTCAAAGATTAAGACGTATTAAACAATTAGGGACCTCGTCCTCTATTTTTCATGGAGCAGAGCATTCACGGTTTTCGCATTCATTAGGTGTCTATGAAATAGCAAGACGTATTTGCGATAAATTTGAGCGTGCTTATAAATCAAAAGTAGAAGGGGACGGCTTGTGGAATGATAACGAAAGACTTGTTACATTATGTGCAGCGTTATTGCACGATATTGGGCATGGTCCATTTTCACATACTTTTGAAAAAGTCTTTGATACAGATCATGAAAGTTTAACAACAAAAATTATCTTATCCAAAGAAACAGAAATCAATCATATTTTAACGCAAATTAGTCCAGAGTTTCCTGAAAAAGTAGCATCTGTTATTCAAAAAACATATCCAAATCCACAAGTTGTGCAAATGATTTCTAGTCAAATTGACGCTGATAGAATGGATTATTTATTAAGAGATGCCTATTTTGCGGCAGTTAGTTATGGTATGTTCGATTTAAATCGTATTTTAAGAGTCATTAAACCATATAAAGAGGGTATTTGTTTTGACTATTCCGGAATGCATGCGGTAGAAGATTACATTGTCAGTCGTTATCAAATGTATATGCAAGTTTATTTTCATCCAGTTTCTAGAGGTGTTGAAATGATTATTCACAACCTTTTTGAACGTGCGAATGACTGTTACCATAATGGGTCTTTAGAGAATAGTCAGAATGTACCACTCCTTATTCCGTTTTTTGAAAAAAGATGGACATTACAAGATTATTTAAAATTAGATGACGGTGTGATGACCACCTATTTTACGTTATTTTTAAATGAAAACGATACGGTTTTAAAAGATTTGGCACATCGTTATTTATCTCGAAAACCACTGAAATCTGTATCGGTAGAGCATTCTGACTATGTACAGAATATTATTGATTTTTCAGAGTCTAAAGGATTTTCTGAAAAATATTATACAGGATACAATAATAGCTATGATTTACCATATGATTTTTATAGACCAAACCAAAAGAAAGCACGTACATCAATTAAATTGATGAAAAAAGACGGCACATTACTTGAACTGTCCAAAGCGAGTATGTTGGTAGAGTCTTTAACAGGAAAAGAAAATGGAGATATACGGTTTTATTTTCCTAAGGAATTATTGGAGTACGAATCGTTTAAAACGATTTTAAATAAAGTTGAGTAACTTATTAAGGAGAAGTCATGACGAATATAAAAATGGTCGCTATTGATATAGACGGAACATTATTAAATTCTAAAGGTGAACTGACACCTAAAGTAAAAGAAACAATTAAAAAAGCAACACAAAAAGGTGTAAAAATTGTGTTATGTACAGGAAGACCAACGAAAGGTGTTGAAAACCTTTTGAACGAGTTAGACTTAATGAGTGATGAACAATATGTGATTTCCTATAATGGTTCCTTGGTACAGTCGACCAACAAAAAACAAATTGTTCAATCATATTCCTTTACATTTAAAGAACTAGACGAAATTAGAGAATTGGCAGATACATTACAAGTTCATTATCATGCTGCTGGAGATGATGCTTTATATACGACAAATCGTATGATTGGTATTTATACAGCGTATGAATCTGTATTGGTAAATATGCCCATTGCTTATCGAACGATAGACGAGTTAAAAAATATAAATTTAAATCCATACAAAATGATGTTTGTGGATGAACCGCATATTTTAGATGATGTTTTGTTGAAAATACCACAAGCAATAAAAGAAAAATATTTCCTCGTAAAAAGTGCACCTTTTTACTTGGAAATTTTGCATAAAGATGCCAACAAAGGAAATGCAGTAGCAGCTTTAGCTACGTTTCTAAATATAGATCTTTCTCAAATAATGGCGATTGGCGACAACGATAATGACATTGATATGATTGATGTTGCTGGATACGGTGTTGCAATGGGAAATGCAGTGGATAGAGTCAAAGAACATGCGACTTATATGACAACATCAAATGATGAAGACGGTGTTGCGCATATTTTAGAGGAATTGGTTTTATAAAAGAGGTGACTTATGGCTAAAAAAACAAAACGAAAAGCGCATAAAAAAATTTCTCCTATTCAAATTATTGTGACAGTAGGTCTATTATCTATTATTCCTATTGCAATCATCTTGTTTTTTACACTAGTGAATGATGCAAGTCGCAATAATCAAGTGAATAAACTAGAGAACGGTGCCCTTTCACGACAAGTGATGACGACGCAATCACAACAAACAAAAGGAACCTATGTGACGACACAAACCCGACAAGAAACAACTCAACAAACAACAGAAAAAACAAGTGAAACAACAGAGGCAAAAAAAGAAAAATCAACAGCACATCGTTTGGATGACTTAGGTAATTCAGGATTAGAATTTGATACATTAGATGAAGCATATTCATACGGTGCAGATGTTTTGAATAATCCAGAAAAATTAAAAATGTTACAAGATAAAAAGTATAGTGGGTACCAAGTAATGTCTGTGCGTTGGTCTGACGGTGCAGTAACCTACACAATTGAATGGAAATAAATAAAAACAGCGAACGGACGTCAAAACGTCCGTTCGCTGTTAATACGAACTCGCTTTAGACAAACTGTCTAAAGCGAGTTTTGTTTTATATAGCTTGCTGTGCAGCAATTAAATCTAATACACGCACAGAACGTGGTAAGAAACGACGGATTTCATCTTCGTTAAAACCGACTTGCAATTTTTTATCGTCCATTAAAATAGGGCGACGTAATAATGTTGGATTTTCGTGAATTAAATCTAATAATTGACTTAATGGTAGTTCATCTATATTGATATCTAGTTTTTTAAAGGTTTTAGAACGCTGAGAAATAATCTCTTCTGTTCCGTCTTCTGTCACACGCAAAATATTTTTTATTTCATCAATAGATAAAGGTTCAGAAATAATATTACGTTCCACATAAGGAATATCATGTTCTTCTAACCAAGAACGTGCTTTACGACAAGATGCACAGCTTGGGGAAGTATATAAGGTAATCATCTAGTAACCACTCCTTTCAATGTTAGAGGTGCTTTTACCTTTTTAGTCATTATGCGTATATTATAACATGAATGATTTATAAAAAATAGAGGTTTTTTAAAAAAAGTCGATTATATAGTTATAAGAAGCATTTATGTAACTATATATTGTGTTTTTTGATAAAAAATCAGTCTAAAGCCTGAGTTGGTAGTGTGGTTGTTGCTTTATCTGTAAACTATTCGGTATAATAATAAAGAAGAATAGAGAAAGAGTGATGATATTTTGGAACAAATATTGATTTTAGAAGAAGCGGCAATGAATCGAGCGTTAACGCGTATTACACATGAAATTTTAGAAAGACATAAAGGAACAGAAAATCTTGTTCTGATTGGTATTAAAACAAGAGGGATTTATTTGGCAAAACGTATTGCAGAAAAAATTCAAACATTTGAAGGTGTCAGTGTTCCGGTAGGAGAATTAGATATTACATTATATCGTGATGACCGACATGAAATAGATGATCGAGCACAACCCGTTGTGAATGAATCGAATATTCCCTTTTCTATAAAAGGGCAAAGTGTTGTATTGATTGATGATGTATTGTTTACTGCTAGAACTGTACGTGCAGCAATGGATGCCCTTATGGATTTTGGAAGAGCTAAACGCATTACGGTTGGTGTATTAGTAGATAGAGGTCATAGAGAACTACCAATTAAAGCTGACTATATCGGTAAAAACATGCCAACATCTTTAACAGAGCAAATTTTTGTAAGATTAAAAGAAGTAGACAACGTGGATGAGGTTGTACTGGAGAGAGTGTAGACCTATGGGAAGAAAAAATTTACAACATTTAAATCACTTTGTATCAACTAGTGATTTAAGTAAAGAGATTGTTCAATCGCTTATTGATAGAGCTATTGCATATAAAAAAGGGGCAAGTTACCATTTTTTAGAACCTAAATTTATTGCCAATTTATTTTTTGAAAGTAGTACACATACAAGATGTGCTTTTGAAATGGCAGAACATCATTTAGGGATTAAGCAACTGAGCTTTGATTATGAAACAAGTAGTGTGACAAAAGGAGCAAGCTTACACGATACAGTTGTTACGATGTGTACATTAGGTGTTGATGTACTTGTTATTCGTTCTGATGAAGAACAATTTTACACTTCTTTATTAGAAGATAAAAATGTGACATGCACCATTGTAAATGCTGGAGATGGAATGGGTGAACATCCCGTTCAAAGTATGATTGATTTGATGACGATTTATGAACATTTTGGTTCTTTTGAAGGCTTAAAAGTAGGTATTGTAGGTGATATTAAACATTCTCGTGTGGCTAATTCAGATATGGCAATGTTTAGACGCTTAGGTATGAAAGTTTATTTTTCCGGTCCAGAAGTATTTCAGAATGATAAATGTCAGATGTATGGAGATTACATGTCAATGGACGCTTTAGTTAAAGAGGTAGATGTATTGGTTCTTTTACGTATTCAACGTGAAAGACATAGTCTATCCATTAGTGATGAAACCTATTTTAAAGATTATGGATTGACTCTTGATAGAGTAGGGAACATGAAAGAAAAAGCGATTATTTTGCATCCGTGTCCAATCAATAAAGGTGTAGAAATCGCACCCGAGGTACTGACATTAGACAAATGCCGTATATTGACACAAATGAAAAACGGTGTGTATATGAATATGGCAATATTAGAAGCACTTTTAGTGTAAGAGGTAATATGAAACAGAATGATTTAATTACATATATTTTACACTATTTATCGAAATATAGCGTATCTAGTTGGCGTGTATCGAATGTATCTGAACGTGCAGAAATAGAAATAATGTTCCAAATCAGTCAAAAACAATTTAAAGTGTTAATACATGATCCTAAAATTAGTTTATTGAATGAAACGTATTATTTTGCTGTATTAACATTTGAAAAAGATAAAGGATGTTTAAAAGGTGAGGTGGATACATTTTTAGATTATTTACGACACATGACTCTAAAAGCAAAACATGCAGATGATGAAGATATTGTTTTTGATAAATTGCTCTTTCAACAATATATTCAAACAAGAAAAGACATCAATAGATTTGATACATTTTATTTACAATATAAATGAGGTTAAAGATGAAGTGGTATGAATTAAAAATAGCGACAACGTCGCCAGCAACAGAAATGGTATCGAGTATTTTAATTGAAGCAGGTTCAAATGGTGTATCGATTGAAGATCCGAGTGACTTACTGTATTTAGAAGACGACGGATTTGGGCAGATTAAACCTGAAGTAGAAGATATTTATGACACCCAAGAAGTATTTGTATCAGGTTATTTTCCAGATACAAAAAATATTATTGAAATCCAGTCTTTGATACAAGAAAAATTAAATGAAGCAACTCAATACGATTTGCCTTTAGGAAGAAATGAAATTTTATTATCAAGTGTTTCAGAAGAAGATTGGGCGAATGCTTGGAAAAAACACTACTTCCCCGTACGTATTACACGTTATTTAACGGTTGTACCTAGCTGGATTGACTATCAACCAAGTGAGCATGAACAAATCATTGAAATGGATCCAGGGATGGCATTTGGTACGGGTACACACCCAACAACACAACTATCATTAGAAGCACTGGAACGTGTGATACGTGGAGGCGAGATAGTTTTAGACGTAGGTACGGGTTCTGGTGTATTAAGTATTGCATCAAAAAAATTAGGTGCTAAACATGTGACAGCCTATGATTTAGACGAAAAAGCAACAAGTGTTGCTCGAGAAAATATTCTCCTAAATGGATATGCAGATATTATTGTGAAAGAGAATGATTTATTAACGGGCGTTCATACACAAGTTGATATTATTGTGGCAAATATTCTAGCTGAAATTTTAGAGAAATTGGTCGATGATGCTTGGAACAACTTGAAATATGGTGGACATTTTATTTTGTCCGGTATTATTTTGTCTAAAAAAGAACAACTGATGATACAGTTACAACAAAAAGGATTTGACATTATTCAAGAAAATTGTATGAAAGATTGGGTGTCACTTATTTGTGTGAAACCACTAGAGGATGATGCATGCAACGATACTTTTTAGATAGTGTTGTCAATAAAGATAGAATTGGTATTGTAAAAGAGCAGTATCACCACATGATACGTGTCATGCGTATGAAGGTCGGGCAATGTGTGTATTTAGTTGAACCGAACAGACGTGCATTTCTAGCTGAAATCACAGAAATAGAAGATGATGTTGTTTGGCTCACGTACATTGCGGATGATGATAGGCAGGTAGAATTACCTGTTGATGTGACGATTGCTTGCGGCTTACCTAAAGGGGATAAATTAGAGTTTATTGCTCAAAAAGCAACAGAATTAGGTGTACATAGTATTTTACCAGTTGAAACGAGTTGGTCTGTTGTAAAATGGGAGATGAAAAAACAAGACAAGAAAATACAAAGATTACAAAAAATTGCACAAGAAGCAGCAGAACAAAGCCATCGGCACTATGTTCCAACGATTTATCCAATGATGTCGTTTAAACAACTAATAAATCATTTAAACGATTACACTCATGTGATTGTTGCGTATGAAGAAAGTGCGAAACAGTCAGAGATGAGTCAATTAAAAAAAATATATACATCTTTAAAACCCAATGATCGACTTTTAGCGATTTTTGGTTCAGAAGGAGGACTTTCTCCAGATGAAATTACATTATTAGAAAAGGCGGGTGCAACACTTTGTGGGCTAGGTCCTAGAATTATGCGTGCAGAAACAGCTCCGTTGTACTTACTTTCATCATTATCGTATGCTTTAGAATTAGGAGGAAACTAAAAATGGCATTAAATAAATACATCGACCACACAATTTTAAAAACAGATGCAACACAAAAAGATATTGAAAAAATCTGTCAAGAAGCAAAAGAATATGACTTCATGTCTGTTTGTATTCAACCAACATGGGTAGCTTTTGCCGCTGACCAGTTAAAAGAATCAACAGTAAAAGTGTGTACTGTTATTGGATTTCCACAAGGAGCTAATACACCAGAAGTCAAAGCGTTTGAAACGAAAAATGCTATTGAAAATGGAGCGGATGAAGTAGATATGGTTATTAACGTTGGGGCTGTAAAATCACAGAACTGGGTATTAGTTGAAAAGGATATTAAAGCGGTTGTGGACGTTGCGAAAACACATGGAGCATTAAGTAAAGTTATCATTGAAACGTGTTTATTAACAGATGATGAAAAACGCCAAGTATGCGATATTTGTCGACGTGTAGGAGCTGATTTTGTTAAAACATCAACAGGATTCTCAACAGGAGGTGCAACAGTTGCGGATGTAGCACTCATGCGTGAAGTTGTAGGAAAAGATATGGGCGTCAAAGCAAGTGGTGGTATTCGTTCAAAAGAAGATGCGAAAGCGATGATTGATGCAGGTGCAACAAGACTAGGAGCTTCTAGCGGTGTGGCGATTTGCCAAGGAGAAACAGCCGATACAGACTATTAAACAGCTTTTTTAAGCTGTTTTCTTTTTAAACAAAATATGTTTGTTTTTTGTTTGTTTTGTGTATAATGAAAGAGAGTCTTTTGTTAAGGGTGAGAGGTACGATATGTTAAGTAAAGAAGAAAGATTAGAAGCGATTATTAAATTAGTAGATACAAAAGGGAGTATACGTGTTTCGGATATTGTAGATAATTTAAATGTATCAGATATGACCGTGCGCCGAGATTTAACAGAATTAGAAGAATCGGGTTTTTTAGTTCGAACACATGGGGGTGCTAGAAGTAAAAATGTTTTCCAACATAAAGAATTATCTCATGATGATAAGCACATGATGAACATTGAAGAGAAAAAAGAAATAGCCTCAAAAGCATTAGAATTAATAGAAGAAGGCGATACAGTTTTCTTGGGACCTGGTACAACGGTAGCGATGTTGGCAGATAAAATTGTCAAAACGAAAAAATCTCTGCGTGTGATTACCAACTGTCTGCCAATTTACAATATACTGATGCAAGAAAAATCTGAAAATATAGAAATTTATTTATTAGGTGGAGAAATGCGAGAGGTGACGAAATCATTTTGTGGTGATTTAACCAATATGATTTTATCACAAATGAGATTTAGTAAAATCTTTTTTAGTAGTAATGGCGTCAAAGATAATGCCATTATGACATCTACTTTCAAAGAAGGGTATACACAACAAATGGCACTGAATAATTCTCTAGATAAATATTTATTGATTGATACTTCTAAAATAGGAAAAGAAGATTTTTCAGCATTTTATACTTTGGATAAAATTAGCGGTGTTATTATTAATGGAAATGATGCTGAATATAAAAAAGAATTAAGTGCTTTTACAAAAGTATTTTAAAATAATGAATATAGAATTAAACTAAAAGGTTTGAAATCAACATATTTAATAAGTTGATTTCAAGCCTTTTTAAGTATTAACAAATTTATTGGTTTAAACAGATATTGATTTTAGGAAAGTTATTGCTTTTTATTTTTTCTGTAAAAACTAGTTATATAGACTTTTAAACATACAAACAATAAAATGTTTATTTTTTAAACAAAATATGTTGATTTTATGTTTAAACTTGTTTATAATACAAACAGAGAGAATATCTTTCATTATCTTTGAAAAGGAGGTATTAATGAGTATGAATGTTATTTTAGGGGCTGACACGGAAGGGGAGGCACTGAAAAATGATATTAAAACGTATTTGCTATCAAGAGATTATAATGTCATTGATTTAAGTGCTTCAGATGATTTTGTAGACACCACTTATCGTGTTGCGATGGCATTGAAAAAAGATGTGGATAGTTTAGGCATTGTTTTTGACGGTTATGGTGCAGGTAGTTTTATAACTGCTACAAAAATAAAAGGTATCATTGCTGCGGAAGTATCGGATGAACGATCAGCTTACATGACACGTGGACATAATAATGCTAAGTTGATTACGATTGGTGCAAATATTGTTGGAAAAGAATTAGCCAAACAAATTGTTATCGCATTTCTATCAGCTCATTATGATGGAGGACGTCATCAAATACGCGTCGATATGCTGAATAAAATGTGTTAAAAAGGAGAGGGGAAAACAGAATGAAAATTGCAATAGGTTGTGATCATATTGTTACGGATACAAAAATTGTTGTATCTGATTTTTTGAAGTCTAAAGGTCATGATGTGATTGATGTTGGAACGTATGATTTTACAAGAACGCACTATCCCATTTTTGGAAAAAAAGTCGGTGAAATAGTATCTAGTGGTGCTGCAGATTTAGGTGTATGTATATGTGGTACAGGGGTGGGTATAAATAATGCGGTGAATAAAGTACCTGGTATTCGCTCAGCCCTTGTCAGAGATATGACAACAGCTCTTTATGCCAAAGAACAATTAAATGCCAATGTTATCGGTTTTGGCGGTAAGATTATTGGAGAATTGTTGATGTGTGATATTATTGATGCCTTTATTCATGCAGAATATAAGCCGACAGAATACACAGAAAAAATCATTGCTAAAATAAAATGTCTTGAAAGTAAACATGATGATATGGATAATCCGTATTTTTTTGATGAATTTTTACAAAAATGGAACGAAGGATATTATCACGACTAATAATTAAGAAAGTGGACAATTAGGAGAGTAAAAGATCATACAATATGTTTTACAAATTGTGATGCCATTCTAGAAAAAGAATTAGGAAGAAGGAAATAAAATGATTTTAACAATAACAATGAATCCGTCAGTAGATGTATCGTATCAATTAGATACATTTGATTTAGACACTGTCAATAGAGTGTCATCTGTTCACAAAACGCCCGGAGGAAAAGGGTTAAATGTGACACGTGTTTTACACCAGCTAAGTGAACAAGTTGTTGCTGGGGGACTTTTGGGAGGAGCTTTAGGAGAGGATATACGTGACAAATTAAATACTGCATCCATTAAACATGACTTTTTTAATATTTCTGGACATACTCGTAACTGTATTGCTATTTTACACAATGGGCAACAAACAGAGATTTTAGAAAGTGGTCCAACCATATTAGACTCAGAAGCTAATGCTTTTTTAGCATATTTTCAAAAACAAATTGAACATGTGGAGATTGTATCTATTTCAGGAAGCTTACCAAAAGGATTACCAGCCAATTTTTATGTTGATATGCTATCTATTTGTGAACGTGCTGGGAAACCTGTTGTCTTAGATTGTTCTGGAGATAGTTTAAGCGAAGTTCTCCAAAGTAATGTTAAGCCCGTTGCTATCAAACCAAATATTGATGAACTATCTCAGTTATTGAAGAAACAAATTACATTAGATATAGATGTATTAAAAGAGGTGCTGTCCCATGATTTATTCAAAGACATCGAATGGATTATTGTATCTTTAGGTAAAGACGGTGCCTTTGCTAAACATCATAATAACTATTACAAAGTAGATATTCCAAAAATTCAAGTTGTTAATCCAGTTGGATCGGGAGATTCTACGGTTGCGGGTATTGTATCTAGTTTAGCCCATAAAGCTTCTGATGTAGATTTGCTGAAAAAAGCAAATGTATTAGGTATGTTAAATGCAATGGAAAATATTACAGGACATGTGAATTTAGAACGTTATCAAGAACTTTATGACGGTATTCAAGTAAGAGAGGTGTAAGATGTTTTTAACAAAGGGGAAAAGAGAGTGTTTAAATAGATTAAGTAATGAAAAGGGTATTTTATCAGCATTAGCAGTTGATCAACGAGGAGCTTTGAGAAAAATGATAGAGCGCCATCAAGAAGAAAAAGCTAGTGTTGAACAAATTGAACAGTTCAAAATATTGGTATCATCTCAACTGACTGCTTATGCCTCATCGATTTTATTAGATGCAGAGTATGGGATAAAAGCAATGCGTGTTCGACATTCAACAGCAGGGGCACTTCTTGCATATGAAAAAACAGGATATGATGCCAATACTATTGGACGTCTACCAGATATATTGGATACATGGTCCGTAAAACGATTGAAAGAACAAGGTGCGGATGCTTGTAAGTTTTTACTTTATTACAATATAGATGATGTGATGACTATCAACGATAGAAAAAAAGCGTATATCGAACGAATTGGTAGTGAATGTCGAGCGGAAGATATACCATTCTTTTTAGAAATTGTGACATACGATAATCTTATTCAAGATAATACAAGTATAGAATACGCCCGTATAAAACCTAACAAGGTTATTGAGGCGATGAAAGAATTTAGTCAAGTTCAATACGGTGTAGATGTATTGAAAGTTGAGGTGCCTGTAAATATGGCATTTGTTGAAGGTTTTACACAAGAAGGTGTTGAATCTGTCTATACACAAGAGGAAGCAAAGGCATTCTTTAAAATGCAGTCAGATAGCACTCCTCTACCATTTATTTTTTTGAGTGCAGGAGTGTCTGCTGACTTATTCCAAAAGACATTAGTATTGGCTAAAGAAGCTGGATCAACTTTCAATGGTGTATTATGTGGACGTGCCACATGGAGCGGAGCTATTGAGGTATTTGTTCGATACGGTAAAGAAAAAACGATCGAATGGTTACAAACGATAGGAAAAAAACATATTGAAACATTAAATTTCGTTTTAAATACTACGGCGACATCATGGACGGAAAAATTTGAAAAGGGGGTGAACGAATGAAAAAAGAAGATGTTTGTATGCTCGGGTTTGAAATTGTCGCTTATGCTGGGGATGCTCGTTCTGCTCTTTTAGATGCTCTATCAAAAGCAAAAGAAGGTCATTTTGAAGAGGCTCAGGAATTGATTGCAGAAGCACAAGAGAATATTAAGAATGCACACAAAACTCAAACAGATATGCTAGCTAAAGAAGCAAGTGGCGATGATATTGAAATGAGTTTTATTATGATACATGGGCAAGACCATTTGATGACAACATTATTGTTAAAAGATCTTGTGGAACATATTATCTATTTATATAAAAAAGGGTAGGGTTAAACATGAATGGGTTAATATCAAAAATTGAAGCAACAAAACCATTTTTTGAAAAAATTTCAAGAAACAAATATTTAAGAGCTATTCAAGAAGGCTTTATCGCCGCAATGCCAGTTGTATTATTTTCGAGTATGTTTCTATTGGTTGCTTTTGTACCAAATGTTTTTGGATTCTTTTGGTCGAAAGATATTGAAGCACTCATTATGAAACCATATCATTATTCAATGGGGATTATTGCTGTACTTGTTTCAGCTACAACGGCAAAGTCTTTGACAGATTCTTTTAATCGTCAATTAGAAAAAACAAATCAAATAAACCATATATCGACGATGTTAGCAGCGATTGTTGGTTTTTTATTGTTATCTTGTGATTTAGTAGACAATGCCTTTTCAAAAGGCTACTTAGGTACTACTGGACTAATAGCGGCATTTATTTCAGCTTTTATTACAGTAAATATTTATTATTTATGTACAAAAAATAATATTACAATTCGTATGCCAGAAGAAGTGCCACCGAATATTGCGCAAACGTTCAAAAATGTTATTCCATTTAGCTTAACTGTTTTTGTATTATTTGGTATTGATATTCTAATTAGAAGTTTATTAGGTAAACATTTTGCGCAAGCAATGATTGAAGTGTTACAACCGCTATTTAGTGCAGCGGACGGTTATGTCGGTATTGCAATTATTTATGGAGCCATGGCGTTATTTTGGTTTGTTGGTATTCATGGGCCGTCTGTTGTTGAACCTGCTGTAGCAGCGTTAATGTATATCAATGTAGATGCTAATTTAAAATTATTTCAATCAGGCGCACATGCAACCAATATTGTGACACCGGGTTTACAAATGTTTGTTGCAACAATGGGAGGTACAGGAGCGACATTTGTTGTGCCGTTTATGTTTATGTGGTTAGGTAAATCGAAACAAAATAAAGCGGTAGGGCGTTCGTCCTTTATTCCAACAGCTTTTGGAGTGAATGAACCTATTTTATTTGGAGCACCACTTGTTTTAAATCCTGTTTTCTTCATTCCTTTTGTGTTAGCTCCGATTGTGAACGTCTTTTTATTTAAAGGATTTGTTGATGTACTAGGAATGAACGGAAGTATACATACACTTCCTTGGACAACACCTGCCCCGATAGGACTGATTTTAACGACGGGACTGGATAAGTTTGCATTCGTATTAGCACCATTACTGATTATACTTGATACACTTATTTATTATCCATTTTTTAAAGTGTATGATAAACAAATTTTAGAAAAAGAATTGACTGAAAAACAATATTTAAAAGAGAATCAACAAGATACACAAACAGAAATTGACACGACTGTATTAATAAATGAAACACGCGTACTTGTCTTATGTGCAGGTGGTGGTACAAGTGGACTTTTAGCAAATGCACTAAATAAAGCCGCAAAAGAGTATCAACAGCCAATTAGTGCAGCGGCAGACTCCTATGGAGCACATCATGATATATTATCAAATTTTGATTTAGTCGTACTAGCACCACAAGTAGCTTCTAACTATGAAGATATCAAAAAAGAAACAGATGCATTGCATATCAAATTAGTAAAAACAAAAGGTGCTGAATATATTGGCTTAACAAGAGATCCGAAAGGTTCTTTAGATTTTGTGTTAAAACAGTTTCAAGATTAGAAAGAAGGTTATTGGGTTGAAAAAGTTACCAAAAGATTTTGTGTTTGGTGGAGCAACTGCTGCGTATCAAGCAGAGGGTGCCACAAAAGAGGGGAATAAAGGGCGGGTTGCATGGGATACATATTTAGAGAAAGAGGGAAAGTTTCTAGCAGAACCTGCTAGTGATTTTTATCATAAGTATCCCATTGATTTGGCGTTAAGTGAACAATTCGGTATAAACGGTATTCGAATTTCAGTTGCATGGTCACGCATTTTTCCAGAAGGTTATGGGACGCCTAACCAAGAAGGAATTGATTTTTATCATCGTTTGTTTAAAGAGTGTCGGAAAAGACATGTTGAACCGTTTGTCACATTACATCATTTTGACACGCCAGAAGTACTACATTGTAATGGAGATTTTTTAAATCGAGATAATATTGAACATTTTGTGAATTATGCAATCTTTTGCTTTAAAGAATTTCAAGAAGATGTTCGTTATTGGGTAACTTTCAATGAAATTTGGCCAGTATCAAGTGGGCAATACTTAGTCGGAAAGTTTCCGCCGGGTATTCGATTTGATTATGGAAAACTTGTGCAATCTATGCACAATATGATGCTTGCGCATGCTAAAACAGTGATTGCTTTTAAAGCATTGAAAATAAAAGGGGAAATAGGTGTTATTCATTCATTAGAATATAAGTATCCTTATGAAAACAAGCAAGAAAATACATTTGCTGCTAAAAAAGATGATACACTATCGAATACATTTTTATTAGAGGCGACATTCAATGGAGGATACTCAGCAGAAACATTGGACATCATTCAGTTTATTTTAAGGGCGAATAATGCGAGTGTTGACATAAAAAAAGAAGATTTAGAGTTGCTGAAACATGCCAGTGATAAAAATGATTTTTTAGGTATCAACTATTATCAAAGCAACTTTATTCAAAATTATTCTGGTGAGAATGAGATTTTTCATAATGGAACAGGCGAGAAGGGGACGTCTGTATTCCGATTAAAAGGTGTAGGGGAACATAAATTTGATATGGATATTCCACGTACGGATTGGGATTGGCTCATTTATCCAAAGGGACTATATGATATGATGGTGCGTATAAAAAAAGAATATCCAAACTATAAAAAAATATATGTAACAGAAAACGGTATGGGGTATAAGGACGAGTTTAAAGACGGCGTAATTGATGACGAGCCACGAATTGACTATATTAGACAACATTTAGAGGCTATTCATCAAGCAATCGAGGATGGAGTAATTGTAAAAGGATATTTCTTGTGGTCGTTAATGGATGTATTCTCATGGTCAAATGGATATAATAAGCGATACGGTTTATTTTATGTCGATTTTGATACACAAGAACGTTATCCTAAAAAGAGTGCCTATTGGTATAAAATAGTGGCACAAACCCGAGAAATTAAATAATAAAAAAGCGTTAAGTTTTGCATGATAAACTTAACGCTTTTTGTTTATTATATTTTGACATAAAGAACTGAAAGGAGTATAATATCATAATGCAAAACGTGTACTTAAAATCAAAAATAAGTGTTGAAATATTGTCCAATCCTTATTTTATTCGCATTTTAGGAGCAAAAGAATCATTGTGTAAACATATTTCTTTTGCCTTTTTTTTGCTCATTATTGATTTTTGTAACGTAATTGTAATAAAAGTAACGAAAATGTTATATAAAATAAACTAGGGGTGACATGAGTGGCAGGACATAATGTTCAATATGGTAAACACCGTGTACGTCGCAGCTATGCGAGAATTAGTGAAGTGTTGGAATTACCAAACTTAATTGAAATTCAAACAGATTCTTATGAATGGTTCTTAGCAGAAGGTATTCGTGATGTACTACATGATATTTCACCAATCGAAGATCATGCAGGTAAGTTACAATTAGAATTTTTAGATTATCATTTCCAAGAACCAAAATATAGTTTAGCAGAATCTCGTAATCGAGATGTGAATTATTCTGCACCGATGTATGTTAAATTACGCTTGATTAACAAAGAAACGGGAGAAGTGAAAGACCAAGACGTATTCTTTGGAGATTTACCATTGATGACAGAAATGGGAACATTTATCATCAACGGGGCAGAGCGTGTTATCGTTTCTCAGTTAGTACGTTCTCCAGGTGTTTACTACCATGAAAAAATGGACAAAAATGGTAAACGTAGTTTTGGAACAACGTTAATTCCAAACCGTGGGGCGTGGTTAGAATATGAATCAGATGCAAAAGATATTGCTTATGCACGTATTGACCGCACAAGAAAAATTCCTGTAACAACACTTGTTCGTGCTCTAGGTTTTGGTTCTGACGACCAAATTTTAGATATTTTTGGTGAAGATCCTCAACTAAAAAATACAATCGAAAAAGATGTACATAAAAATGCAGCCGATACAAGAACAGAAGAAGCGTTAAAAGATATTTATGATCGTTTAAGACCGGGTGAACCGAAAACGGCAGATAGTTCACGTAATTTATTAAATGCACGTTTTTTTGATCCAAAACGTTATGACATGGCTGCGGTAGGTCGCTATAAAGTTAACAAAAAATTAAACTTATTACTACGTTTAAGAGATACAACATTAGCTGAAACACTTGTAGATGTAGAAACAGGCGAAGTGTTAGCAAGCGCAGGAACGGTTTTATCTAAAGATGTATTAGAAAAATTAGAACCGCATTTTAACAATGGATTAAATGCTGTGACATTATATCCAACAGATGACGGTGTTACGACAGATCCGGTTGTTATCCAAATTGTCAAAATTTATTCACCAAATGATCCTGATCGTATCATCAATGTGATTGGAAATGGCAATGTAGATTCACATATTAAAAGCTTAACATCTGCTGATGTTATTGCTTCATTGAACTACTTCTTGAATTTGTCTGAAGGATTAGGTTCAGTAGATGATATTGACCATCTAGGAAATAGACGTATTCGTTCAGTTGGTGAATTATTACAAAACCAATTCCGTGTAGGATTGGCACGTATGGAACGTGTTGTCCGTGAGCGTATGTCTATTCAAGACACAGAAACAGTTGTGCCACAAGCGTTAATCAATATTCGTCCGGTTGTAGCTGCCATCAAAGAATTTTTTGGTTCATCACAGTTGTCACAATTTATGGACCAAACAAACCCATTAGGTGAGTTGACGCACAAACGTCGTCTATCAGCCCTTGGACCAGGCGGTTTGACACGTGACCGCGCAGGATATGAAGTACGTGACGTACACAATTCTCACTACGGTCGTATGTGTCCAATCGAAACGCCAGAGGGACCAAACATTGGTTTGATTAACAGTTTATCAAGTTATGCGAAAGTAAACGAGTATGGATTTATTGAAACGCCGTATCGTTTAGTAGATCCAGTAACACACAAAGTAACAGACGAAATTCATTATTTAACAGCAGATGAAGAAGCAAGCATTGTGATTGCCCAAGCGAACTCTCCGTTAAATGAAGACGGAAGTTTTGTAAATGAACTTGTCATGGCAAGATCTGCTCAAGGTAACTTGGAAGTACCAGTTGAAAGAGTAGACTATATGGACGTATCTCCAAAACAGGTAGTTGCTGTAGCGACAGCGTGTATTCCTTTCTTGGAAAATGACGACTCAAACCGTGCTCTTATGGGAGCGAACATGCAACGTCAAGCTGTTCCTTTAATTAATCCAAAAGCACCTTTTGTTGGTACTGGTATGGAATATAAAGCAGCACATGACTCTGGAGCAGCCTTGATTTGTAAACATGAAGGTATTGTAGAGTATGTTGATGCAAAAGAAGTTCGAGTGCGTCGCGATAATGGAGCGTTAGATAAATACGATATTATTAAATTCGCTCGTTCTAACTCAGGAACATGTTATAACCAACGTCCGCTAGTTTCAAAAGGCGATAGAGTAGATGTTGGAGAAATCTTAGCAGATGGACCATCTATGGAAAAAGGTGAAATGGCATTAGGCCAAAATGTACTTGTTGCCTTTATGACATGGGAAGGTTATAACTATGAAGATGCTGTTATTATGAGTGAACGTTTAGTAAAAGATGATGTGTACACATCTATTCATATTGAAGAATATGAATCAGAGGCTCGTGATACTAAATTAGGGCCTGAAGAAATCACACGTGAAATCCCTAATGTTGGGGAAGATATGTTACGCAACTTAGACCAATTTGGTATTATTCGTGTTGGAGCAGAAGTAAAAGATGGTGATATTTTAGTTGGTAAAGTAACACCAAAAGGTTTGACAGAATTATCAGCAGAAGAACGCCTTTTACATGCGATTTTCGGTGAAAAAGCAAGAGAAGTACGTGATACATCATTAAAAGTACCTCATGGTGGTGGTGGTATTGTTCATGATGTAAAAATCTTCAAACGTGAAAATGGTGATGAACTATCTCCAGGTGTAAATATGTTGGTACGTGTATATATCGTACAAAAACGTAAAATTAACGAAGGGGATAAAATGGCTGGACGTCATGGTAATAAGGGGGTTGTATCCCGCATTATGCCTGAAGAAGATATGCCATTCCTACCTGACGGAACACCAGTAGACATCATGTTGAATCCATTAGGGGTTCCTTCACGTATGAATATCGGACAAGTACTTGAATTACACTTAGGTATGGCAGCTAGAGAATTAGGTATTTATGTTGCAACACCAGTATTTGACGGTGCTCGTGAAGAAGACGTTTGGGGTACGATTGAAGAAGCTGGTATGGCAAAAGATGCTAAAACAGTTTTATATGACGGTAGAACAGGAGAACCATTTGATAACCGTGTATCCGTTGGTGTCATGTACATGATTAAACTAGCACACATGGTTGATGATAAATTACATGCTCGTTCAACTGGTCCATACTCACTTGTTACGCAACAACCTCTTGGAGGTAAAGCACAATTTGGTGGACAAAGATTTGGTGAAATGGAGGTATGGGCATTAGAAGCGTATGGAGCAGCCTATACATTACAAGAGATTTTAACATACAAATCTGATGATACTGTTGGTCGTGTGAAAACATATGAAGCGATTGTTAAAGGTCAACAAATTCCAAAACCAGGTGTGCCAGAAGCGTTCCGAGTATTAGTAAAAGAATTACAAGCATTAGGTTTAGACATGAAAGTGCTTGATGAAAATGACGAAGAAATTGAATTGCGTGATATGGACGATGACGATGATGTTGTGAACGTCAATCGCCTAGAACAATACGCAGAACGTTTAAGACAAGTTGATGAAGAATTGGCTGAAGAAGAAATCGTTGAAGAAGATGTTGTGGATGATGAATTCATAACATTGGATGACATTGATGACGCAGACATTGATTTATAATATCTAAGAGAGCATAGCTCTCTTAGATTCATGAATAAAAGAGCATATTGGGCAGCTCGAAAAATATAAAGGGAGGTTGGCCCCTTGATAGATGTAAATAATTTTGATAGTATGCAGATTTCACTAGCATCACCAGATAAAATAAGAGAATGGTCTTATGGTGAAGTCACAAAACCAGAAACAATAAACTATCGAACATTAAAACCAGAAAAAGAAGGTCTGTTTTGTGAACGTATTTTCGGACCTACAAAAGACTGGGAATGTTCGTGTGGTAAATATAAACGTATTCGATACAAAGGCGTAAAATGTGACCGCTGCGGAGTAGAAGTGACACGTGCGAAAGTCCGCCGTGAACGCTTAGGACACATTGAATTGGCAGCGCCAGTATCACACGTTTGGTATTTTAAAGGCATACCAAGCCGTATGGGATTGGTATTGGATATGAGTCCTCGTTCATTAGAAGAAGTTATTTATTTTGCTTCTTATGTTGTCATTGATGGAGGAACAACACCTTTAGAGAACAAACAATTATTATCAGAACGTGAATACCGTGAATATAAATTGAAATATGGAAACCAGTTCACTGCTATGATGGGAGCTGAAGCCATTCAAAAATTATTAGAACGTGTAGATTTAGAAAAAGAAGTTACAGAACTAAAAGAAGAGTTAAAAACAGCACAAGGACAACGCCGTACAAGAGCAATTCGTCGTTTGGATATTTTAGATGCATTCAGACATTCAGGCAATAGACCTAGCTGGATGGTGATGAACACATTACCAGTTATTCCACCAGATTTAAGACCAATGGTTCAGTTAGAGGGCGGACGTTTTGCAACAAGTGACTTGAACGATTTATATCGCCGTGTGATTAACCGTAATAATCGCTTAAAACGTCTTATTGAGATTAACGCTCCTACTATCATTGTACAAAATGAAAAACGTATGTTGCAAGAAGCAGTAGATGCTCTAATTGACAATGGTCGTCGCGGTAGACCGGTTGTAGGACCAGGAAATCGCCCATTAAAATCTCTTTCACACATGTTGAAAGGGAAACAAGGTCGTTTACGTCAAAACTTATTAGGTAAACGTGTTGACTACTCTGGTCGTTCTGTTATTGTTGTTGGTCCAAATTTAAAAATGTATCAATGTGGACTACCAAAAGAAATGGCGATTGAATTATTCAAACCATTTGTAATGAAAGAATTAGTAGAACGCGAATTAGCAGGAAATATCAAAAATGCAAAACGTAAAATTGAACGTCAAGATGATGATGTATGGAAAGTATTAGCAGAAGTTATTCGCGAACATCCAGTATTGCTAAACCGAGCACCTACATTGCATAGATTAGGTATCCAAGCGTTTGAACCAACGTTGGTTGAAGGACGTGCAATTCGTTTACACCCACTAGTGTGTGAAGCGTATAATGCCGACTTTGACGGAGACCAAATGGCTGTTCACGTACCACTTGGACAAGAAGCGCAAGCAGAGGCACGTTTATTGATGTTAGCTGCACAAAATATCTTGAATCCAAAAGATGGTAAACCGGTTGTAACACCTTCTCAAGATATGGTTTTAGGTAACTATTACTTGACTATGGAAGACGCTGGTCGTGTTGGAGAAGGTATGATGTTTAGCAGTGTTGATGAAGTTAGAACCGCTTATCAAAATGGTTTTGTTCATTTGCACACACGTATTGCCGTTGATCCAACAGCTTTAGGGGATAAACCATTTACAGATTCACAAAAAGAACGTTTGTTAGTGACAACAGTTGGTAAAATTTTCTTCAATGAAATTATGCCAGTTGAGTTCCCTTATTTAAATGAACCAACGCAATATAATTTAGAAGTGGCTACACCTGATAAGTTCTTTGTAGATAGAGGCGTGAATGTGTCTGATTTTATCCAAGAACAACCATTAGTAGCACCATTCAAGAAAAAAAATCTAGGAAACATCATTGCTGAAGTATTCAAACGATTCCACATCACGCAAACATCTGAGATGTTGGATAGAATGAAAAACTTAGGATACAGTTATTCAACACGTTCGGGAATTACTGTTGGTATTGCTGATATTACAAACTTAGCTGTGAAGAAGGATATTTTAGATGCAGCGCATAAAAAAGTTGATAATATTACAAAACAATTTAGACGTGGTTTGATTACGGATGAAGAACGTTACCAAAATGTTATTTCAACTTGGAACGAAGCGAAAGATAACATCCAAGTTGCCTTAATGGAATCATTAGATGATCGAAACCCAATCTTTATGATGAGTGACTCTGGTGCCCGTGGTAACATTTCCAACTTTACACAGTTAGCTGGTATGCGTGGTTTGATGGCTGCTCCAAACGGTCGTATCATGGAATTACCAATTACGTCTAACTTCCGTGAAGGGTTATCTGTCTTAGAAATGTTTATTTCTACACACGGTGCTCGTAAAGGGATGACCGATACAGCTTTAAAAACAGCCGATTCAGGTTACTTAACAAGACG
Organism: Carnobacteriaceae bacterium zg-84; assembly: GCA_013874835.1. Taxonomy (NCBI): domain Bacteria; kingdom Bacillati; phylum Bacillota; class Bacilli; order Lactobacillales; family Carnobacteriaceae; species Carnobacteriaceae bacterium zg-84. Next base: position 96,663 of record CP059430.1, read on the forward strand.
TTTAGTAGACGTTGCACAAGATGTGATTATTCGTGAAACAGATTGTGGAACAGATAGAGGATTAACTATCTCTGCTATCAAAGAAGGCAATGAAGTTATTGAAAGTTTAGAAGAACGTTTAGTGGGTCGTTATGCAAAACGCTCAATTATCCATCCAGAAACAAATGAAGTTATCGTAAAAGGTAATACAATGATTACTGAAGATGATGCTCGCCGTGTCACAGAAGCAGGTGTTGAAGAAGTAACAATTCGTTCAGTATTTACATGTAATACCCGCCATGGTGTATGTAAACACTGTTATGGACGTAACTTAGCAACAGGTTCAGATGTTGAGGTTGGGGAAGCAGTAGGTATTATTGCGGCGCAATCTATCGGGGAACCAGGAACACAGTTAACCATGCGTACATTCCATACAGGCGGGGTTGCTGGAGATGACATCACACAAGGTTTACCTCGTATTCAAGAAATTTTTGAAGCGCGCAATCCAAAAGGTCGTGCTATCATTACCGAAGTTGCGGGGGATATTACGTCTATCGAAGAAAATCCTTCAGATAGAAGTAAAGATGTTACTGTACAAGGGAAAACAGATACAAGAACTTATACAGTACCATATACTTCTCGCTTAAAAGTGTCCGTAGGAGATAGTGTACATCGTGGTATGCCGTTGACAGAGGGGTCTATTGATCCTAAAGAGTTATTACGTGTACGTGATGTATTATCAGTTGAAACATACTTACTACGTGAAGTGCAAAAAGTATACCGCATGCAAGGGGTAGAAATTGGAGATAAACACGTTGAAGTAATGGTTCGTCAAATGCTACGCAAAGTACGCGTTATGGATCCAGGTGCAACTGAAATTTTACCAGGCACATTGATGGATATTGCAGACTTTACAGAGAAAAATATGGCAACATTACGTATGGGTGATACTCCTGCGACAGCACGTCCAGTATTACTAGGTATTACAAAAGCGTCATTGGAAACAAATAGTTTCTTATCTGCTGCCTCATTCCAAGAAACAACACGTGTCTTAACAGATGCTGCTATTCGTGGAAAACGTGACGAATTATTAGGTCTAAAAGAAAATGTTATCATCGGTAAAATTATCCCAGCCGGGACAGGTATGTCTAGATACCGCCGTATGAAACCAGAAGTTTTAAGCAATAAAACAAATGGCGTATACAGCATTGCTGACGGGGAATACGAAGCAACAAACGAAGATGATTTAACAATTTATGAATAAAATAAAAATAAGGCTAACGAGATTGTTAGCCTTATTTTGTGCGTTGGTGGGGTATCGGGAAGAAAGGTGTAAATTGCCTTGTTTTCAAGAATTAGTAAATAATGGTGTGAATAGCAGTTGCTATTCGATGTTACTGAAGAAGATGTTTTACAATAAAAAGTATTGTCTAAAAAAGACTTTTGTCAAAAAATATACTTTATTTTTAGGGCACAGTTGAGATGTTATTAGTTATAAATGAACATAAATATACATATTTATCCGCTTTTGGATTACAAAAAATGATGAAAAGCTATACAAAATACGTATTTTTCACTTACAAATCACAAGTGGTTAATGGTAACAGAAAAGAGATAAGTGCCAAAAACGTTGATCTGACGGTTGAAATAAAAAAGTTTGAAAAAAAAGAAAAAAAGTTTGAAAAAGGTGTTGACAAAAAAAAGGTGTGTTGGTATGATGTATAAGTCGTCGCAAGGGACGACAAAACGACTGGAAACAGTCGACACAGCCCTTTGAAAACTAAACAAAGACAAACCAAATGTGTAGGGACAACATCCAATGGATGTGTCAAAACAAAAACAATAAATCTGGATGGAAACATCCAAAGATAAGTCAGCAAAAAAGAGCTTAAAAACTTTTATATTTAATGAGAGTTTGATCCTGGCTCAGGACAAACGCTGGCGGCGTGCCTAATACATGCAAGTCGAGCGGAGCTTAGAAGATGCTTGCATTTTCTAAGTTTAGCGGCGGACGGGTGAGTAACACGTGGGTAACCTGCCCATCAGATAGGGATAACAGTCGGAAACGACTGCTAATCCCAATAGGCTTGTGTATCGCATGATACACAAGGGAAAGACGGTGTAAGCTGTCGCTGATGGATGGACCCGCGGCGTATTAGCTAGTTGGTGAGGTAACGGCTCACCAAGGCCATGATACGTAGCCGACCTGAGAGGGTGATCGGCCACATTGGGACTGAGACACGGCCCAAACTCCTACGGGAGGCAGCAGTAGGGAATCTTCGGCAATGGACGAAAGTCTGACCGAGCAACGCCGCGTGAGTGAAGAAGGTTTTCGGATCGTAAAACTCTGTTGTTAGAAAAGAACACCTTTTAGAGTAACTGCTAAGAGATTGACGGTATCTAACCAGAAAGCCACGGCTAACTACGTGCCAGCAGCCGCGGTAATACGTAGGTGGCAAGCGTTGTCCGGATTTATTGGGCGTAAAGCGAGAGCAGGCGGTTCCTTAAGTCTGATGTGAAAGCCCACGGCTCAACCGTGGAGGGTCATTGGAAACTGGGGGACTTGAGTGCAGAAGAGGAGAGTGGAATTCCATGTGTAGCGGTGGAATGCGTAGATATATGGAGGAACACCAGTGGCGAAGGCGACTCTCTGGTCTGTAACTGACGCTGAGTCTCGAAAGCGTGGGGAGCAAACAGGATTAGATACCCTGGTAGTCCACGCCGTAAACGATGAGTGCTAAGTGTTGGGAGGTTTCCACCTTTCAGTGCTGTAGTTAACGCATTAAGCACTCCGCCTGGGGAGTACGACCGCAAGGTTGAAACTCAAAGGAATTGACGGGGACCCGCACAAGCGGTGGAGCATGTGGTTTAATTCGAAGCAACGCGAAGAACCTTACCAAGTCTTGACATCCTTTGACCACTCTAGAGATAGAGAATTCCCTTTGGGGACAAAGTGACAGGTGGTGCATGGTTGTCGTCAGCTCGTGTCGTGAGATGTTGGGTTAAGTCCCGCAACGAGCGCAACCCTTATGATTAGTTGCCAGCATTCAGTTGGGCACTCTAATCAGACTGCCGGTGACAAACCGGAGGAAGGTGGGGATGACGTCAAATCATCATGCCCCTTATGACTTGGGCTACACACGTGCTACAATGGACGGTACAACGAGCAGCGAACTCGCGAGGGTAAGCGAATCTCTTAAAGCCGTTCTCAGTTCGGATTGTAGGCTGCAACTCGCCTACATGAAGCCGGAATCGCTAGTAATCGCAAATCAGCACGTTGCGGTGAATACGTTCCCGGGTCTTGTACACACCGCCCGTCACACCACGAGAGTTTGTAACACCCGAAGCCGGTGGGGTAACCGTAAGGAGCTAGCCGTCTAAGGTGGGATAGATGATTGGGGTGAAGTCGTAACAAGGTAGCCGTATCGGAAGGTGCGGCTGGATCACCTCCTTTCTAAGGAAAAGAAGGAAAGCACAACAGGGGCGTCTTGTTTAGTTTTGAGAGGGTTGAAAGACCTAATCAAGAGGTTGGGGGATTAGCTCAGCTGGGAGAGCGCCTGCTTTGCACGCAGGAGGTCAGCGGTTCGATCCCGCTATTCTCCATAGAGTACGGTAGTACTCGAAGAAGACCTTTGACAACTGAATACATAGAAAACAAACCAAGAAAATTTTACCGAGAAGAGTTTTTTAAAAGAGAATCGCAACATACAGGAAATGTATGGTAGGTTAAGTAAATAAGGGCGCACGGTGAATGCCTTGGCACTAGGAGCCGAAGAAGGACGGGACGAACACCGAAATGCTTTGGGGAGCTGTAAGTAAGCAATGATCCAGAGATATCCGAATGGGGGAACCCACTATCCGTGATGGGATAGTATCCATTAGTGAATACATAGCTAATGAGAAGGTAGACGCAGGGAACTGAAACATCTCATTACCTGCAGGAAGAGAAAGAAAAATCGATTTCCTGAGTAGCGGCGAGCGAAACGGAAGGAGCCCAAACCAGTCAGCATGCTGATTGGGGTTGTAGGACTACGATGTGAGAGTGAGTTTTATAGACGAATGGCGTGGGAACGTCAGCCAAAGAGAGTGAAAGCCTCGTAGTCGAAATGGAATGAGCCTCTAGTAGCATCCTGAGTACGGCGGGACACGAGGAATCCCGTTGGAATCCGCCAGGACCATCTGGCAAGGCTAAATACTCCCTAGTGACCGATAGTGAACAAGTACCGTGAGGGAAAGGTGAAAAGCACCCCGGGAGGGGAGTGAAAGAGAACCTGAAACCGTGTGCTTACAAGTAGTTAGAGCCCGTTTATGGGTGATAGCGTACCTTTTGTAGAATGGACCGGCGAGTTACGATAGCGTGCGAGGTTAAGTTGAAGAGACGGAGCCGAAGCGAAAGCGAGTCTGAATAGGGCGAGATAGTACGTTGTCGTAGACCCGAAACCAAGTGACCTACCCATGTCCAGGTTGAAGGTGTGGTAAGACACACTGGAGGACCGAACCAGGGCACGTTGAAAAGTGCTTGGATGAGGTGTGGGTAGCGGAGAAATTCCAATCGAACTTGGAGATAGCTGGTTCTCTCCGAAATAGCTTTAGGGCTAGCCTCGTTGTGAGAATCCTGGAGGTAGAGCACTGTTTGGACTAGGGGCCCATCTCGGGTTACCGAATTCAGATAAACTCCGAATGCCAGAGATTTATAAACGGGAGTCAGACTGCGAGTGATAAGATCCGTAGTCGAAAGGGAAACAGCCCAGACCACCAGCTAAGGTCCCAAAGTGTCTGTTAAGTGGAAAAGGATGTGGGATTGCTTAAACAACTAGGATGTTGGCTTAGAAGCAGCCACCATTTAAAGAGTGCGTAATAGCTCACTAGTCGAGTGATCCTGCGCCGAAAATGTACCGGGGCTAAACAGACCACCGAAGCTGTGGATTGACGTGAAGAGCGTCAGTGGTAGGAGAGCGTTCTAAGGGCGAAGAAGCCATACCGTAAGGAGTGGTGGAGCGTTTAGAAGTGAGAATGCCGGTATGAGTAGCGAAAGACGGGTGAGAATCCCGTCCACCGAATAACTAAGGTTTCCTGGGGAAGGCTCGTCCTCCCAGGGTTAGTCGGGACCTAAGGCGAGGCCGATAGGCGTAGTCGATGGATAACAGGTTGATATTCCTGTACTTGTCACAACTGATTGAGTGATGGAGGGACGCAGGAGGTTGAAAGAGTCCACTGATGGAATAGTGAGATCTAAGCAACGAGTTTGAAGATGAGTAAAATGCTTGTCTTTATAAGAATGAGTTGTGATGGGGGCTTGAAAGGAAACGAGTAGAGTCTATCTTATCAATCACACTGCCAAGAAAAGCTTCTAGCGAGGCTGTGACAACCCGTACCGCAAACCGACACAGGTAGTTGAGGAGAGAATCCTAAGGTGAGCGAGCGAACTCTCGTTAAGGAACTCGGCAAAATGACCCCGTAACTTCGGGAGAAGGGGTGCTGATGGAAGCATCAGCCGCAGTGAATAGGCCCAAGCGACTGTTTATCAAAAACACAGGTCTCTGCAAAATCGAAAGATGACGTATAGGGGCTGACGCCTGCCCGGTGCTGGAAGGTTAAGAGGAGTGCTTAGCGCAAGCGAAGGTATGAATTGAAGCCCCAGTAAACGGCGGCCGTAACTATAACGGTCCTAAGGTAGCGAAATTCCTTGTCGGGTAAGTTCCGACCCGCACGAAAGGCGTAACGATTTGGGCACTGTCTCAACGAGAGGCTCGGTGAAATTATAGTACCTGTGAAGATGCAGGTTACCCGCGACAGGACGGAAAGACCCCATGGAGCTTTACTGCAGTTTGATATTGAGTGTTTGTGTGACATGTACAGGATAGGTAGGAGCCTAAGAGGTGGGGACGTCAGTTTCCAAGGAGGCGCTGGTGGGATACTACCCTTGTGACATGAACCCTCTAACCCGAGTCATGAAGACGTGACTGGAGACAGTGTCAGATGGGCAGTTTGACTGGGGCGGTCGCCTCCTAAAGAGTAACGGAGGCGCCCAAAGGTTCCCTCAGAATGGTTGGAAATCATTCGAAGAGTGTAAAGGCAGAAGGGAGCTTGACTGCGAGACGGACAGGTCGAGCAGGGACGAAAGTCGGGCTTAGTGATCCGGTGGTACCGTATGGAAGGGCCATCGCTCAACGGATAAAAGCTACCCTGGGGATAACAGGCTTATCTCCCCCAAGAGTTCACATCGACGGGGAGGTTTGGCACCTCGATGTCGGCTCGTCGCATCCTGGGGCTGAAGTCGGTCCCAAGGGTTGGGCTGTTCGCCCATTAAAGCGGCACGCGAGCTGGGTTCAGAACGTCGTGAGACAGTTCGGTCCCTATCCGTCGCGGGCGTAGGAAATTTGAGAGGAGCTGTCCTTAGTACGAGAGGACCGGGATGGACACACCGCTGGTGTACCAGTTGTTCTGCCAAGGGCATCGCTGGGTAGCTATGTGTGGACGGGATAAACGCTGAAAGCATCTAAGCGTGAAGCCCCCCTCGAGATGAGATTTCCCATCTGAGAAGAGTAAGACCCCTGAGAGACGAACAGGTAGATAGGCTAGGAGTGGAAGTGCTGTGAGGCATGGAGCGGACTAGTACTAATCGGTCGAGGACTTAACCAAAAGAGCAGAAGAGGTAAGAAGGAAGGGTAAGTGGCTATGTATTCAGTTGTGAGAGGTTTGAAAGAACTTTTCTAAAAGCGAGAAAGTGTGGTAATGATGGCAAGAAGGACACACCTGTCACCATGTCGAACACAGAAGTTAAGCTTCTTAGCGCCGAGGGTAGTTGGGGCATTGCCCCTGTGAGAGTAGGACGTTGCCACGCTTTTGGTTTATCCGCAATAGCTCAGTTGGTAGTAGCGCATGACTGTTAATCATGATGTCGTAGGTTCGAGTCCTACTTGCGGAGTTGGAGAATATTTGGATTCTGGAGAGTTGTCCGAGAGGCCGAAGGAGCACGATTGGAAATCGTGTAGGCGGGAAACTGTCTCAAGGGTTCGAATCCCTTACTCTCCGTTTTTTATTTTGTTATGGCCCGTTGGTCAAGCGGTTAAGACACCGCCCTTTCACGGCGGTAACACGGGTTCGAGTCCCGTACGGGTCATTAGTTGGAGGTTTAGCTCAGCTGGGAGAGCACCTGCCTTACAAGCAGGGGGTCAGCGGTTCGATCCCGTTAACCTCCACTTTCTCATATTATTGTGGTTCCGTGGTGTAGGGGTTAACATGCCTGCCTGTCACGCAGGAGATCGCGGGTTCAAATCCCGTCGGGACCGTATGGTTCAGTAGCTCAGTTGGTAGAGCACTTGATTGAAGCTCAAGGTGTCGGCAGTTCGACTCTGTCCTGAACCACTTTTATTTCTTAATATGGAGGGGTAGCGAAGTGGCTAAACGCGGCGGACTGTAAATCCGCTCCTTAGGGTTCGGCAGTTCGAATCTGCCCCCCTCCATTAAAAGTATTTAAACTACCTAGGGGTATAGTTTAAAGGTAGAACAAAGGTCTCCAAAACCTTTGGTGTGGGTTCGATTCCTGCTACCCCTGTTTACTAGTATTATGGCGGTCGTGGCGAAGTGGTTAACGCTCCGGATTGTGGCTCCGGCATTCGCGGGTTCGATTCCCGTCGATCGCCCTTTTTATTGGGGTATAGCCAAGCGGTAAGGCAACGGACTTTGACTCCGTCATTCGTTGGTTCGAATCCAGCTACCCCAGTTTGTTTTATGGCGGTATAGCCAAGTGGTAAGGCACGGGTCTGCAAAACCTTGATCACCGGTTCAAATCCGGTTACCGCCTTTGCACAAGTTTTATGATAAGCCGGCGTGGCGGAATTGGCAGACGCGCTGGACTCAAAATCCAGTGCCCTCACGGGCGTGCCGGTTCGACCCCGGCCGCCGGTATTGTTTATACGACAAGGTTTGTGCGACTTTGTTTATACGTTGAGAAGCGTAAAAATCAACGTAAAGTTTCTTAAAATTTCTTATGGTGAGAAATTTTAGTACAAAAGGTCTAGCTTATCAGCTAGGCTTTTTTGCTTACTTGGATATAAATGTGAATAGGTATCAATCGTAGTCGCAATAGATGCGTGACCTAGTCGTTCTTTTACGATATGATAATCTTCCCCTTGATTGATAAGTAAAGAAGCATGAGAGTGTCTAAAATCATGAATACGAATACGTTTAATATTTGTATCGCGAGTTAGAACTTTTTTATATATTTTTTCAATACTATTTTTACCGATTTCTAAAAGATTAGATTGAATACATTGTAGGTCAGATGAATTGTTTATATAGTCTTTTAAAATTTCTGATTGCTTGTCTTTCCAGTTCTTTAACTCATTAAGTAATTTAGAATTGATAGAAATAATACGATCTGAAGTTTTTGTTTTTGTTGTTCCAATAATATTTTTTCCATTTTGTCGATAAACGGTTTTATTTATTGTGATTGTTGCATTTTGAAAGTTAATATCTGACCATTTAAGTGCAAGAGCTTCTCCTAATCTCATACCTGTAAAATAAAGAAGTGTGAAGAATAATTCCATATTGTATTCATCTTCTTGAAAAAGAGATTTGAAATGGAGAAATTCTTCTAGTGTCCAATATTGGATAGAGGATTTAGTTGTTGGAAGCTTTTTTAAAAGTGTCATAGGATTGGATTGGTAATATCCTTTTTTAACACCAATATCTAAAATCTTTTTTAATAGTATCATGATTTTATTGATACTATTATTATTTAATGTTCTATCTTTAAATTGCCGATGAGATTTCTTTTTAAGATGCTCTCTAAAATCGTATATATCGTCATAAGTAATTTTTTTAATATCGGTATTTTTAAAATAGGGGAATATATGACGATTATAATTATTTTCTTGAGTTGTGATATAGCTTAGTTTTCTATTATTTATCATATCCTCCTTTTTTAGTAAGTGATAAAGTGGGTCGATTTGTACGGATTTTCCGTATCTGTTTTCGTGTAATTCAACAATACGTAGATGTTGTTCGATATTGATAGCTTCTTGTTTGGTTCGTATTCCTTTACGGACAATTCTTTTTTGTTTACCAGTTACAGAGTTGTATCCTCCGCTTACATCTACGGTATATGTTCCATTTATTTGTTTTTTTATTGTCATAGTGTCTATCCTTACATAGAAGAAATTCTAAACAATGACATTCTCAATTTGCAGAAAGAAAACATGTTTAGAATTTCTTCTAAACTTAGTTTTCTTTTTTGATTTCGTATCCAAGAATAGTTTCAGCAACTTTAATTGGAATAGTTCCCACTCGTTTGTTATTGTACAAAGAAAAACCTTTTTCGACAAGTAGTTGTTTTCCTTGTCGAATAATTTTTTTTGCAGTTGTAGGAGTGTATCCTAAATGAATAAGTTCGTCTTTGGTAATGGTAATATAATTCATGAGTGTTTCCTTTCGTTAGGTTTAAAAATTTAAAAGATAGACTAGGTAGTCTTTTTATACATTTTTGGTTTTCATAGGTTCGATAATTTTATCGAATAGTTTTTGTTCATCATGTACATAGATAGGGTTTTCATAAAATGGATTTTTTTGTTTTTTATCTTGAATGGGAATATATGTTTTTGTTCTAGGTTCAAAGGTAGATGAATAAATATAATGTTTATCAATGTATAGGGTTAATCCAATACGCCTCTCTAGTTGTTCAAAGCTATCAATACGAGGGTTCCCTTTTTTCTTAGTAAGGATTTCAGAATATAATTCATAAGGAGAATAAGGACTGGTAATAAAAATCATTTTTGCACTAAGTGCTTTATCAAAAAAACGAACAGGAACCATAACATTAAAATTATACGGGTCTAAAATTTTTAGTAGGTCATCATAGCTAAATGTTTCAGGGCGCAGTTCGTCAATAATAACAATGGGTTCATTTTGATAGTCTTGAAAAGGGTCTTTACTTGAACCTGTTGTAAAGTAGGTGTGAAATGTTTTGTTTGCATAGTTAGTAGCTAATCTAGTTTTACCTGTTCCGGATTTTCCGTAAATATAAATAATTTCTTTATGAAGTTGATTATTTGTCATTTCTTTGATATAAGACTCTAAAAGAACTTCTTGTCGTTTTAACATAACGGTTTTTATACGACTAGCTGCTTTAGCATATTGACTACCTGTCAAAATATTTTCTACTTCTTTAAGAGTTATATCTCCGTCATATAAGAGGTCTAATAATTCATTGATTAGTTCACTGTCTTTCATTTGAGCTTTACGAGTAACATTTTTGGTAATTTGTTCAATTTTTTCAGTGAAATCAAAATTACTAAAAACATCTTCTAAGGGATACTGGTATTTATCTGAAGCATTTGTTGTTCGATGTACGAGATAACTATATCCATTGTTTGGGTTTTTGAAAAATTCTAATCTTTCGGTTTTAGCATTTTTTCGTAGTCCCTCTTTTTCATCAATTTCCCAAGCAATACTTTTAGGACTTCTTGCATGTGAGAAATAGAGCATGAGGTGTAAATGAGGTTCAACAGGCTTTCCGTCGTCATCTACATCTTTATCGTGTAAGATAGATGCCCAATATTTTGGTTCAACAGCATTTACAATTCGTTTTGTTTCACGTTTCCAATCTTTGTCTTTTAGTAAACGAATTTGTTGTGTATACATGACAGAGCGTACACGGGGTTCTTTTGTTTCAGTTTCTGTTTGTTTAGTCATATAATGATACCTTTCTTGTTTTTATGACACAGTTGCACAGCAACGATTTGCGTGACAATGCCAAGACCTGTCACGCAAAAATGTAGTATATAAATAATGAATACATCCTAATTTGTTTCTATTTAACACAGTTTTGTAAATAGAAAGAAGATGTAGCCCATTTAGTTTTCAACAATGGGCTACATCTTCTTTATTTGTTATTTTCGTTCCCGTAGCACCATAGGTGGCTGTTAGTGGTTCTATAAGAGTAATATCTGAGAAAGTATAGTCAGTATCTAATTGATGAAGTTTTTCTTTTATTTTTTGAAAGTTGCTTTTCCAAATTTCTTCAACTTGCATAGGTACATTTAAAGATATAGTAAAGATTGCCTGTTGATTAAAGTATTCAATTTGAATGGTACTTCTGACACGATTTGCGATTGAATAAATCTTATCTTGACTACTTTGTGGTATGTTGTGGTTGAGAGATTTACTTGATGTCAGAAATCGACAATAATTTTTTATGCGAATGGTTGCAGCAAGTGATTTTAAACTATTTTTTATTGTATCTTTGATTAACTTTCGATAACAATATTCAAAAATAAAGCAACTCACTAAGAGTATGTATACACATATGTTTAGAACGTCTTGTATGAGTAAGATATTTGTAACTATTTTAGTTAAAACAGGAAGTGGAGAAGAATTTTTTACGAACTGAAAAAATCCTTCAAGAATGAAATTGACAACTAAAATAATTATTGTTTTGGTAAAAAAATTGTATTTATTCAAGGTTGTTCTCCCTTTCTTTTTTATACGTTGGTGTTAGTAGAGGCATAATATGATTATCATTTTTTCCGTTAACCAATTTAATGATGCCTGTTCCGTGCCCTATTGGTACAACAATATTATCAACATGAGCATTCGGTAATAAAAATTGAGTTGTGTTACTGTTGATTTCCCCTAAGATAACGGAACAGTTGATTTGTTCACGAACAGCTAGGTTACCTCCAAAAGCTGGAGCATCAAAACGTTGAGATATTAGAATAAGAGATGTTTTCGTAGCACGTCCAAGAAGTGCGATAGTGCCTAAGAGTTGAGCGAACGTTTCACGTGCTTGTTTAGGGCTTCCTTGAACAAGTGCTAAAAGTTCGTCTATGATAATATACGAGCGTTTAAAATTAGCTTTAGGATTTTTGAGTAGCATTTCTTGTCGCTCGTATATCATATTGATAGCACGTCCTAAAAGTTCGTTAACATCTGTTATAAAACTATTTAGATTTGAACCACGGTGAGGAGAAAGAGTTTCTAATCTCAATTCTTTTCCAAGGATAAAAATATCTGCCATTTTTGGGTCAACTAACACAATTTGGTCGGTAAAGGAATGAAGACAGCGGATTAAATATTCTACAAAGTACGATTTTCCGGAACCACTTGATCCGCTAATAGCCATATGTACAACTTCATTCATGTTTAAGGAAACGTTATTTGCCATGATAGGAATTTTTTCTTCTTTTACAGATGTTTCTATAAACCGATTTAGTCGCTCAATTTCTAACCTAGTAGGGATGCCGTCTATCCAAGGAAAAAAGAAAGCACGAGCTAGATTAGGGTTTTTTACGTTGTATGGTGTAAAATAAGCGTTATTTTGTACGAGTAAAGTTTTATAGGGATAGAGGACAGCAGAACAGATATCTGCGATTTGGAAATAGAGTTTTCTGTCAATCGGATAGGAAACAGGCAAATGAGGAATGAAGAAAAATCCTTTGTCATTTTTTTCTAACTGAATGCTGTATGAGTTGGTATAGCTGTTCTCTCCATTTAAAGGCAAGGCGGTGTTTAAAATTTTTGTTAGATAATTGGCAGATGCTGAACTAAGATTTTGTAGAGTATCTCTTGAGTGCATATACATATCCTTTCTTTATAATATTCTTATGGTCTATCATTATCACTATTATCATCTAATCGTTTATCACTATCTCTATGTCAAACTAGGCTTTTTCGATGCCGGTGGCACGGAAATAAATTTTGTTGTTGATTTGAATGGCTTCTAAGTTTTCAAAGATAACTTCATCACCAATCTCTAATTCTCTTAAGTCTGGTTTGTCTTCGGCGTTGAATTTTATTTTAAAAGGATTATCTTCTCTTGTAGCACACCAAACTTGATATCCTGTGATTTCATCCGTTACTTTGCCGTCAACATATTTTTTTTGTGGGACGACGTGTGGACCGACTAAGTAAAGGCTCAATCCGTTTAATGCTTCATTTGCTAGTGTTTTGGTATAATTGTTTTTTTTGTTCATTTTTTTACCTGCTTTCGTTTTATTTTATTTTTTTTTTATCTTGTGCTTCCCCAAAAAAAGCCCCCGTAATATTTGCTTTTTTTTTTTTTTGAGGGGGCTTTGAATTATTAAATTTGTGTTACAATTTCAAGGAAACACTTGACAAGAATTGTAAAAGTAGACTATATTCTAATTAGAGATAGGATAAACGGTTAGATGATAAGTGATAACTTTGAAATAAATATAATATTTCAAGGTTAAGAAGGGGTGTGGGGGAACCCCATTATATGTGTGAAAGACGTACGTCTTTCACACCGAAATACAGCAAAATTTGAAAACGTATACAAAATATAAATGAAAAAGTGAATTAACATGGGTATCACGTTAATTCACTTTTTATGTTTCTATCAAGAATGATTTATTCTATATTTTTTGGCTCTATAATAAATCGTGTTGGTGGGAATAATCCACCAACACGATTTTGTATATAAAAGTGGACAAAAAAAGAGAAATACCTGTATGATTAAATCACCACAATTAAACAAGGAGGTATTTCTCATGGATTATTATACAAAAAAATTATTGACATTAACAGATAAATCTTTCATAGCTGATGAACATTGGTTAGAAGAAAAAACAATAAATGGTATTCCACACCACTTTATTAAAGGTACTTGGACAAAGCCTTGCCACACCTGTCCACATTGTCATGCTAAAACACTCATCAAACATGGGACATATCAAACGAAAACATTATTACCAAAGTTTAGACAAATCAAAACTGTTTTACTTCTTAAAAGAACCCGTTATCGCTGTAAAACGTGTCTAAAAACCTGTTCTTCTTCGTGTTCTTTAGTCGATAAACATTGTTGTATTTCTAAAGAATTAAAACAACTTATTGCACTTGATTTAACGAAAAATATTTCAAGAAAACATATCTGCCAAGACCACTTTGTATCTGATGTGACCGTACAACGTGTCTTAGATAAATATACAAAACAAGTTAAACCGTCTTTTCATTATCTACCTAAGGTACTATGTATCGACGAATTTAAGTCTGTGACATCTCATTTAGGGAAGATGAGTTTTATCTGTGTAGACGGATTGACGCACCGTATTATTGATGTGTTACCTAGTCGCCAATTAGACCATTTAATCACTTATTTTAAACAATTTTCTAAAAAAGCAAGACATAGCGTTCGCTATCTTGTTATGGATATGAATGCCAATTATGGCAAACTTATTCAGAAGGTTTTTCCTAATGCCGTTATTGTCACAGATAGATTTCATATCATACAACATATACATCGGAATTTAAATACACTACGTATAAAAGAAATGAACACCTTTAAAAAAGAAGAAAAGGCTTATAAACACTTAAAGAAATACTGGAAATTATTATTAAAAGATGCCTTTGATGTAAATGATACAGACTATCACTATCACCAATCCTTTAAAACATATCTGACACACGCACAAATCCTGGATAGATTATTAGACTATAGTCCTGTTTTAAAACAAGCATATGAGTTTGTACAAGAGTTGAGATATGCTTATAGACAGCGAGATTTTGAGTCATTTATGGAGGTTATTCATCATATTGACCCGTCATTACCAGAGTGGTTTAGAAAGAAATTTGATATTTTTAAAACCTATCAGAATGGTATTTATCAAGCTTTTACCACACCTTATTCAAACGGTATCACAGAAGCTATCAACAATCATATTAAAGTCATCAAACGGATTGCCTATGGCTACAGACGTTTTTCTTATTTTAGATTGCGTATTTTAATCATACAACACCATTCTCAGTGGCAGAAAAAGAATGTGAAAAAGGTAGTGAATGGTTAATGCCATTCACTACCAACATACTCACTATTTCTCTCCACCAACACAATTTGACGAAGAGCCATTTTAGAAAAAGAGAGAAAATGTATAGATAGAAAAAAGAGCTTGAACTCAACAGGATGTGTTGAGTTCAAGCCTTTTTATAAATTATGCATTATTTTTTTTGTAAACAACGATACCTACAACGGTTAATAATAAACCGATAACGATGAATAATGTGCTATCTTGTGTACCAGTTTTTGGTAATGTAGCCACTGCTGATGTTTCTTTTTTAGCTGTACTTTGTGTATTGTGCATTGATTTAGATGTTGATACACTTGGTCTTACTGGTGTAGAAACTGTTGGTATAGATGGTACTCTAGATATTGTATGTGTAGTTGTAGTACTTGTTGTTGGGTTAGGTTTTTCAGATTCTTCTGGTTTTTCGTCAACTTTTTTATAAATATGGATTGCATGAATTTCGTTTTCAAACTTGAATTCAGTTGTTACATATTTATAATTAGGAATATCTTTTTTGCTAACTAAGCCTTCAACTGTTGGAGATAATTCTGCGTTTGTACCTTCTTCAACAAAGCTTGTTTTAGGTTTTAGAGCATCTGCTTTTTCATCTAGAACAGCTGTTGCATCTACCGCACTACTTGGTAATTTATCTTTTTCAATTTGAACGACTGATACGTTATCACCTTTTTTTAAAGCAGCTGTTTCAGGGACTTCAACAGACCATGTGCCATTTTCAGCAACTGTTGTTGCTACTTTTGAACCGTCTTTAAATGTTACGATGATTGTTGAGCCAGCAATTCCTTTACCTGTAACAGCAGCAGCTTTTTCTTTGACAGCTAATACGATTGGATTTTCAGATTTTTTAGGGTTAACAACGGTTTGACTAACGATTGGGCTAACTAATTTCTCTACGCCTTCTTGAACTTCTGTTTGATTGGCATTGATTTGTTCGCCATATTTAAATGGTCTTGTAAAATCAATAGACCATTCATTATTGTTTACGGTTGTTTCTTTTGATGTTCCGTCGGGGAATGTTACTTTTATTTTTGAACCGTTGATACCAATACCAGTTACTTTAGTGTCGCCTTCTGAAATAGGGTTGATAACAGGAATATTTGATACTTCTGGGTCTGCTTTTTCGTATTTAGCATAGAATTTTAAGTTTTGGTTAACAACCATTTCTTTTAGTTCAGTTTCTGGAATAACATTTTCTGTTAAATCAGCATACCAACCTAAGAATTTATATCCAGGTTTTGCTTGAACAGTTGGTAATTCAGCAATTTTTTTGTTGTTACCTTCAAATTGTTTTTCAACGTAAGATGCTTTGTTATTATCTTTATCATTGATTTGACCTTTATCACTGTTTGTTGCGAATGTAACACTGTGATGAGGGATATTAAATACCGCACGTAATGTAATATCGTCTAATGCAACAAAAGAAATTGCGTCACTTGGAGATAATAAACTACCTGCTAAAGTAGGGTAACGTTCAGCCATTGTACGTAGATCACTGTTGTCGTAAGAACTTGGCGTTGCATAAGCCGGTTCAGCAAGCCATCCAACAAATGTGATACCCATTGCTTTTTCTTCATCACTCAAAGTAGGTTCAGGTAATTTGTCTGTAATGTTGTTGATTCTATCACCGTCTAGTACACCGGCGTTTGATGCAAAAATATTATTGTTTTGTTCAAATGTTCTTAATCCACCTTGGTAAGCAGTAAAGACTTGTAAAGGTGTACCGTTTACGTCTGCTTCAGTACCGAAATCTTGGTTACCATTTTGTGTACCAAAAATAAATTTCCCGTATTTTGATGTTAACGTTACACTATAAGCATGTCGAACAACACCAAAGATAATTTCTGTTTCAGGCTCATTATTAACATCTACTAAACCAGGGACACTTACAACACCATTTTGTATCACGATTTTTTGAGACACATCATTTATTTGGAACTCAGCTCCGTCAAAGATTTTTGGCAATGGTACAATATCGTGACGTTGTTTTGTTGTCATTGTTTGTCCAGCGATAGCCACAACATATTCTCCGTCTGGCACATTTTCAAATGTAAATTCACCATTTACACCTTGTGACACAGTTGATGTAATAACGTCACCAGTTGTTGCGTTTGCTAGAAGAACAGGAACGTCTGAATAGCCGGTAAAGTCGGTTGCACCTGCTGGGTGTGAGCCACCTTGACCGTCAAATAAACTTGTACGGTACTGACGAGCTTTTTCGTTTGACTATACTTTAACTCGGCCTACAATTGTATTTTTAGGATTTGTTTCAGCAAATGCTGAATGTGAAAGAGTTGGTAGAATAGTACTCAACACGAGTGCTAACACCGCAAAAAGAATAGCTCCTTTTTTCTTTAAATGATTCATAATAAATTTCCTCCATTTTTAATTTTACTGACAAATTGTACTATGAATCTCATTAGAAAACAATAGCTCTATTATACGGTTTTCATATTTATTTTTGTATAAATACTACTCAGGGGGTAGGCAAAAATGAATAAATAAAATATTCAAATTTAATTACGAATAAATATTCACTTTTAAAATAATATTACATTTTTATAACATGTTTTAAAGATACAAAAAAAGAGTGAATATGTTGCTATTCACTCTTTTTAAATACTTCTTATAATACGGTTACTTTATCTTCCCATGAAGATGCACTTGTTACTAATACGTCATTTAATGCATCTATATTATGTTTGCCATGTTCAGCTAACCATGCACGACAAGATGTTTCGCCTTCTTTTGCAAATACTGGTACACTGTCTTTCCATGTTGCACGGCCACATAGAACACCATTAAAGTTTGAACCAGCTTCTTTTGCGAATACTAATGTGTCTTGGAATAATTCCGCAGAAACACCGGCACTTAAGAAGATAAATGGTAAATGTGTTATATCTGCTTGTTCTTTAAAGAATGCTTTTGCTTCTTCTTTTGTATAAACTGGTTCAACACCGTCTTTTGTAAAGCCTTCAACAAAAGCCATATTCACGGGTACTTCAACTTTTAATACGTCTACATTATAGGGTGCCTCAGAAAAGACTTTCATAGCGTCGTTTACTTTGTGAGGTTTTACTTTTGCGTAAGCTGCACTTTTCACATCGTCATTTGTCGCATCATAAGAAACAATTTCTAAGAAGAATGGAATATTTTCAGCAACACATTCGCTACCAACACGTTCTACCCAAGCGTGTTTAATATCGTTGATGTCATCACTTTCATCAATATCATAGTATAAAAGTACTTTGACAGCATCGGCACCTAATTCTTTAATACGTTTAGCAGACCAGTTTGGTAATAAATCTGGCAAGCGTCCAATTTCAGTTGCATCATAACCTGTTTTTTCGTATGCAACAATCAAACCGCAGTTTTCATCGCGTTTTTTAGAAGCAGAAATACCATATTCAGGGTCTAATAAAATAGAGCTAGAGTAAGGTGTTAATTCTTCGGAAATGCATTCTTTAAATGTGATAATAGCTTCATCACCTTTAGGATTTGGATTTCCTTCAGCTAACATTTTTTTCAATGATCCACGTTGGTCAATCGCCAAAGCAGCAATAATGTTTTGATCATTTGATAAACGTTTTAAATGCTCGTATTTTTCTTTTGTTAATACTAATTTTGTCATATTGTTACTCCTTTATTTTGTATAGTAAGCTTTACCGTCAATATATGTTGCTTGTAACTCAAGTGAATCGTTTAACACGATAAAATCGGCTGGATATCCTTCGTCTAATCGTCCACAAACATTGTCGATACCGACAGATTGAGCAGGGACTAAACTCGCCATTTTCAACGCTTCATGTGGTGTTGCAATACCCCAACGCACAACATTTTGTACACCAGTTATTAGCTCTAAAATGCTACCAGCAAGACTGCCACTATCGACTAGGCGTGCGGTACCGTCTTTCACAATCACATCAAATTCACCTAGTGTTGATTGGCACTCGCCAAGTCCACCCGCACGCATACAGTCGGTAATTAACATTGTTTTATCACGTCCGTGACAGTCCATTACGATTTTTGCAGAAATTGGGTTGACATGATGTCCGTCACAAATTAGTTCATCAAAAGCAGTTGGTATTGTTAAAGCAGCACCGACAACACCAGGCTCACGATGATGTAAGCCACGCATGCCATTATAAACATGCACGAAAATGTTTGCACCTGCATTCGTTGCCTCAAGGCATTCTTGATAAGTTGCATCAGTATGCGCAAGTGCGACATAAATATCTTTTGATTTGGCGTGTTTGATGAAATCGACAGATCCCTCACGTTCAGGTGCGATAGCAATTTTTTTAACCCAACCTTGTGCGCTGTCTTGCCATTTATCTAATAATTCTTTTTGAGGATCACTCATATATTTTGGATTTTGTGCCCCTTTATATTTTTCACAGAAAAATGGGCCTTCAAGGAAAATTCCTTGAATTTTTGCCCCTTTGATATGGCTTGCATGTTGACCAATGGTTTGACACACATCGTTTAAAAGGTCAGCACTTGCTGTTAAAGTCGTTGGTAAATACGACGTTACACCACAAGACGGTAAACCATTTGAAATCATTTTTATTCCTTCTATATCATTGTCCATAACATCGTGGCCTAAATACCCATGAATATGCGTATCAACAAGTCCTGGAGCGATACTATAATTACTGTAATCAATAATAGTGCCATTTGGTTTTTCTGTTGTATATTGACCAAATGTACCATTATCACGAATTTCTAAATACCCTTTTTCTTTGACGTCATGTTCATAGAAAAATTGTTTTGCATAAATATATGTTGCCATATTGCGCCTCTTTCTATTTTTCTAACGGATGAATGATAACACCTTTTACAACACGGTTAACTGTTCCAGTTGGAGAAGGTGTATCTGGTTTATTCCCTACTTTAACAGATGTTAATAATGATAATGTTTGTCCAAACATAGCGTAAGGTAATGCTAGGTAGCCGTCTGGAATGAAACGATATGCTTCGTCAAAGGTGAATTGAACGCCGTCGAAGTTTTCTTCTTTTCCAACATTAATACTACCAACTAAACGAGCAATTTTATCGCCTTGTAATTCTCTTAATATGTCAAAATCATATTGGCGTGTGTAGTCGTCGTTCGATACAAAAACAAAAGCAAGAGAATCTTCATTGACAAATGATTTTGGACCGTGACGGAACCCTAATGATGAATCAAATGCAGTAGCGATACGACCGGCTGTTAATTCTAAAATTTTTAATTGTACTTCACGTGCCAATCCTGCCAGAGCACCTGAACCTAAGTAAATCACGCGGTTGAAATGTGTGTTGACAAGTTCTTGAATGTCTTGTTCACGTTCAATAACGGATTGACCCATGTCACAAATCGCTTTTACATATTTTTCTTTATCTGCATCTGATGCATGATCAAAGATGAGTAGAGCGGTTAATGCCATACATGTAAAACTTCCTGTCATGGCGAAACCGGCATCATTTGAACGTTCAGGCATCATCAATAATAAGTTTTTGTCATCGCCTTGTGCATATTGTGCTAATTTGCCGTCTGGTGCACATGTGATTGTGATTTGGTAAAAATCTTCAACGATTTGTTGACCAAGTTGAACAGTTGCGACACTTTCAGGTGAATTACCACTTCTAGCAAAGGATACTAAAATTGTTGTAACATCTTTTTTAAAGTAGTCGTGTGGATTAGATACAATATTTGTTGTCCCAACAGATTGGAAGTCGAAGTGTTTGTCATCTCCGTAACGTTTAATATGTGGCAAAACAGTATCTCCAACATATTGAGATGTTCCTGCACCTGTAAAGATGACACGGATATGTGTATTTGGTAATTGATTGAAGAATGTTTGGATACGTTCTTTATGTGTTGTAAAGTAATCAAACGCCTCCTGCCATAATTCAGGTTGTTGCTTAATTTCACGTGTTGTGATTTCAGCACTTAATTGTTCAAGGTGTTCCTTTGTATATTGAAACATAAAATACCTCCTTTATATTTTTTATAACATGATTAGCCCCTTTTATAATGGCGAACACGATAGACGAATAAGTCATTATGTGTCACACTCGTTGTATATTCGAGTAATTGAAACTGCTTGTTAACGGTTTGCCGTGTTAAACGTAAACAATTCTCTTTCACTTCTTTATGTAAAAGTTTCGCTTCTTGCTCTGTTAAGTAGCCTGCTTGGCATGTTTCATCTGCATATAAAATAGATTGATGAAAATTTGTTTCAAGTAGTTGATATAATGGGATTTGCTCAATGTCTTTTAAGGTTAATGTAGAAAAAAGAGCATGGGGCAAATATGTCGTTTCAAAAAGCATCGGAATATCGTCTGCTAAGCGAATACGACTAAAGCAAAAAACAAAATCTGTTTCACTTAATCCCAGTTGATGTGCAATGAAACTATTGGGATGTTCAATGTTAAAATCTGTAACAATGCTTTTTGGTGTTTTCCCAATAGACGTCATATATTCTGTAAAGCTAAATCCTTCAAAAACATCTTGTTTTGTTTTCCAATGATCTGATATGTAAGTACCCTTACCATGTTGTTTATAAATATACCCTAATACTTCAAGCTCCTGTAACGCACGTCTTACGGTAGTGCGACTAACTTGATAGGTTTGGCAAATATCTCTTTCAGAGGGCATTTGTTGATGAACGTAGCCTTTGTGTTGAATATAATCAATGAGTTTTGCACTCAATGTGGAATGTAAGGAGATGTTTTTTTTATCTGTCATACATAAACCTCCGCAACTGGTAATTACCAGTTGCTTTTATTGTATGCTTGAATGTTTCTCTAGTCAATAAAAAAGTATTGACTTTTATCGTTTACAAATGTAAACTTTTGGTATTAGAAAAAAGAGGTGACGAATATGGAAAAAGTATATCAAGTAAAAGGAATGGGCTGTGCAGCATGTGCCAGTAAAATTGAGAAGGTCGTTAATAAAATTAACTATGTCACTCAAGCGAATGTAAATTTAGCCAATGAAAAATTGTATGTGACATATACTGATAAACAAGCAATACAAGATGTTGAGCAAGCTGTTTCTCAATTAGGATACGATTTATTTAGTGAAGAAGAGACAGTTGATAATAGCGATGACGAAGATGCCAAGAAAAAGATTGTTTTTTCGGGAATTCTATCACTTGCTATTTTATATATTTCTATGGGTCACATGATTGGCTTACCAATGCTTTTTGAAAGTTCACTCATCAATGCGATTGTCACACTTGTGTTGTCAATCCTTATTGTTTGGTGGGGAAAGCATTACTATATAGTAGGTTTTAAAAATATATGGAGAAAGCAGCCAAATATGGATTCTCTTGTCGCATTAGGGACAAGTGCAGCTTTTTTACAAGGAATAATTGCTATTTTTTTAATGGCATTTCAAAAAGAAGATGTACATGTTTATATTGAAGCAGGAGCTATTGTTTTAACGCTTGTTTCATTAGGAAAATATTTTGAAAAAAGAGCTAAAAAACAAACGACGAGTGCGATTGCAAAACTTGGTGAGCTAGCACCAAAAGAAGCAAGATTATTAGAGCATGGTAATGAACGTATTGTTCCTGTTGAACATGTTCGTGTAGGGGACATTATTTTATCGAAAGCCGGCGAGAAAATAGCATTAGACGGTGTTGTGATTGACGGGTATGCAAAAGTAGATGAGTCGATGATTACCGGAGAAAGTATGCCTGTTACGAAACAAAAAGGAGATAAAGTCGTTGGTGCGAGTTTGAATACAAATGGAGCATTAACGTATGAAGTGACTCATATTGGTTCAGAAACAACTTTAGCCATGATTATGAAATGGGTTGAACAAGCACAAGGTACTAAATTGCCTATTGCACAACTTGTCGATAAAGTATCCAGTGTTTTTGTGCCAGTTGTCATGTTTTTAGCTTTAGCTACATTGATTGGTTGGTTACTCGTTGGAGAGAGTATATTTTTTGCTTTTGATATGATGATTGCTGTGCTTGTCATTGCCTGTCCATGTGCACTAGGTTTAGCAACACCAACAGCTATTATGGTTGCTATTGGACAAAGTGCTAGACAAGGTATACTTATCAAAAATGGTGAAGCATTACAGCATGCCAGTCAAATTAATACCGTGATTTTAGATAAAACAGGAACGATTACTAATGGAAAACCAAGTGTTTCAGATGTAGATACGTCTATTTCTGAGGAGGATTTATTTGTTTATGCAGCTAGCTTAGAACAGTTGTCCACACATCCATTAGCACATGCTATTGTAGAAAAAGCAAAAGAAAAACAACTAAACGTGTTACCGTGTCAAACGTATACGATTCATGATGGAAAAGGTATATCTGGTATCGTTAACGGAAAAGAAGTTATGATTGGAAATAGCGAATTTATTAAAGAGCATACACAGTATGAGATGTTTATTGAAAAAGCGCATCTTTTATCTAGTCAAGGGAAAACACCGCTTTTTGTGAGTATAGATGCTTGTGTCGTTGGAATAATAGGTGTTGCCGATACGATTAAATCAAGTAGTTTAGACGCTATTCAAATGCTACAACATCAAGGTATTGAGGTTGTCATGGCAACAGGAGATAACGATATAACGGCACGTGCGATTGCTAAAGAAGTAGGTATTGTGGATGTTTATAGTGGCGTGTTACCTATTGATAAAGCGGATATTGTGAAAACCTATCAAGAAAAAGGAAAAATGGTGGCAATGGTTGGGGACGGTATTAACGATGCTGTTGCATTAACGCAAGCAGATGTTGGTGTGGCGATTGGAAGTGGAACAGATATTGCTATTGAAGCGGCGGATATCGTCCTAATGCAACATCATTTACAAGATGTTGTACAACTTATTGATATTAGTAAACGGACAATGAAGATTATTAAAGAAAATCTATTTTGGGCATTCGCATATAATATTGCGATGATACCCATTGCGATGGGCTTATTCCATTCCTTTGGTGTGATGTTAAATCCAATGTTGGCAGGGTTAGCCATGAGTCTAAGTTCCGTATCGGTTGTACTTAACGCTTTAAGATTAAATAGAAAAAGAGGGCGTATATCATGAGTGAAGCAGAATGGGAAATCATGCGTGTTATTTGGGCAAATGAGCATGTCACTGCGCAAGTTGTTTTTGATATTTTAGCGAAAAATAAAGATTGGCAATTATCCACGATTAAAACATTACTCGGTAGATTAGTAAAAAAAGGATACGTTTCTGTGCAAAAACAAGGAAAGTGTTTTTTATACGAAGCGAGCGTTTTAGAACAAGAGATTGCTCTTGAAAAAATGAATGCTGTTTTAGAACACGTATGTCCCACAAAACAAGGGCAACTTATTTTAGATATGATGAAAACAGTCCCGCTAACGCAAAATATTATTGAAGAGATAATACATCTTTTACAATATAAAAAAGATACAGCTCCCGAAACGATAATGTGTACGTGTTTAAAAGGGCAATGCCATTGTTGTAAAAGCCACTAACTTTTTGTAATAAAATTATTGACGATACTACTAATTAGTGATAAAATGCTTTTACCACTAATTAGTAGTATTTTTCAGGAGGATAACATGGAGCATTTATATGAAACCAATTCATCACTTCATACACATATTGTAATGATGAAAGCATGGCGAACAGTTGAAAGTAATCTAGGTAAAATTGTTAAATCGAATGGCTTAACCATGACACAGTTTGGTGTGCTAGATGTCCTATATGCAAAGGGACCATTACGTATTTGCGAGCTTATTCAAAGTATGCTTGCCACATCTGGAAATATGACTGTTGTGTTAAAAAATATGGAAAAACAAGGTTTGATTTATAAAGAGACTTCAGCAACAGATAAGCGAGCAACTATTATTGGTATGACAGAAAAAGGCAAACAACTCTTTCAAGAAATTTTGCCACAACATCACCAAGAAATAGAAGAAGTTTATCGTCTTTTATCCAAAGAACAGAAAGCATTATTGATTAGTTTACTAAAAACATTTAAACAGGTACACACGGAGGAAAAACAATGTCAAGAAAATCAATTTTAATGGTCGTAGGATCAACACGTCAACAATCATATAATCAAGCGCTAGCGGAATATATCGCAGCACAATTACAAGAGCATGCAGATGTATCTTTTTTAGATTATAAAGATGTTCCTATATTAGAACAAGATGCAGAATTTCCAACACCTGCTTCTGTTGTACGTATTCGAGAAACAGTTGCTAAAGCAGATGGTGTATGGGTTGTAACACCTGAATACAATCATGCGTATCCAGCTATCGTAAAAAATTTATTTGACTGGTTGTCAAGAGCATCTGAAGCAGGAAGCCAACAACCAACAGTTATTGCAGGAAAACCAATAACATTCTCTGGTGCAGGGGGTTCTACGGAGGCGTTCTACGTACGTGAGCAATTAGGTATTTATTTGAAAAAAATTCGTATGAATACTATGGACGATACAGGTGTAGGTATTGCGTTACCAATGGAATCATGGGTAACAGGTCAGTTGATTTTATCAGATGAACAAAAAGCTGCCTTGAATGAACAAGTAAAACAATTTATTGAATTTGTGAATGTATAATAGAAAAATCGGGTTTATCCCCGATTCAGACTGTTGACAATAGCGATAAAAAATCCAACGTATTTTTCCAGTTTTGAAAAATACGTTGGATTTTGCATTTAAAAATGATAAATAAAGAACTATATTGTAAAAAATGGCTATCTCTCGTGAGTAGAATTGCCATTTTTTTCATATTTTGGGCAGCACAAGATAACCAAGTGTACTGCTGCATCTTGGCTACTCCTCTATATTGTGCAAACCGATACCCATGATTTTGTTTAGAGTCTGCAAAGCTACGCTCAATCGTTTCTTTCCGTCGTTTATATAGTGCTTTCCCAAACGTAGATAATCGACGCTCACGACATCTATCGTATACATCAGCATCTATCGCTCGACGTAGTATCCGTTTATTACTGTTATCGCTTATACGATACTGTTTATATCCTTGTCTATCAATGTTTCTGTAGGTGTAAATTTCTCCCGTACGTGTATCCGTAAAACAATCTCTAGATGAATGATAGCGAAAAAATTTATGGTCAGGATTGCGATGAAAACGTCTATACCCAATCACAGAAAATATCTTTTTCTCTTCTAAAAATTTTAAAATGTCTTTTTTATAATACCCGCTATCTAACGCGACACAATTGACATCAAATTTAAATTTTTCCATCACATACGTTAATCGTGACATATACGGTACACTATCATGAACATTTCCTGGCGTAATAAAGCAGTCTACAATAAAATTGTGTTTACCATCTACACTACGATGGTCTAAGTACATAAATCCTTTTTCTTTATTATCCCGATGGTAATAGCCACTTTCTTTATCAGTCGTACTTTCTTTAATAGTTTTAGAGATGGTTTTATCGGTGTAATGAAACGGCTTTTTTCCAATAGCTTCTCGTTCGGCGTTGATTTCGTTTTCTAAATCTCGTTTACGTTCTTGAACCACTTCAATAACAGCGTTTCTAAATTTATTTTTATTGGCGTTTGCTTTAATGTGTGTGGAATCTGTGAATAATGCTGTGCCGCTAATTAAATGATGTGAGATAGCTTGGTGTACAATAGTGTTGAATATATCTTCAAACACAGAAGTCCCTTGAAAACGGCGACTATAATTTTGAGAGAAAGTAGAATAATGTGGGGTAGGTTTAGAGAAAGGGAGGTTTAAAAACCATCTAAACGCTACATCCGTTTCGACACGTTTAATGGTTTCTCGCATGGATTTAATGCCATAAATATCTTTTAAAAAGACCAATTTAAATAAAACAACAGGGTCTAAACTATTGCGACCGTTGGTATGACTATAATAGGGAGAAGTAATATCATAAATAAAGTTGAAATCAATTGATTTATCAATTTTACGTAGTAAATGGTCTTTTGGTACTAATTCGGACAACGTGTTTAATATGATTTCATCATTTGGGTGAGTTTCTTTATAAAACATAGATTTTTCCCTCCTTTTTCTTATCTCTATTATACCACTTTTAAGTATCATTATCGTATCAGACGTTGTGGTACGAATGGCTTCGTTCTCGCACGTAGTAGAGAACGAGAGATGTATCGTGTACATCGTGGTAAGCCGTACAACTTAACGTCTGATACGAAAAAAGACTGTTGACGCTCTTAATTTGTCAACAGTCTGAATCGGGTTTATCCCCGATTTTTTGTTATAATCAATACGGTAAGGAGGTATACGGCAAGTGGACGTGAAAAAGATTAGTGACATCGGTTATTCCGGTAGAAAACTTATCATTGAAGGGATATTAGAAATCCTCGTAGGGATACTACTAACTGTTTTTCAAGAAGTAGTTGCTGTTTATGCGGTCGAATTGATATTGTTTTTACTATTATTGGTTACGAGTTTTGACTTGATTATGTGGCCGTTTCGTGCAAAAGATAAAAGACAGTTCTTTTGGATAACACTCATAAAGCCATTATGTATTTTTGTTTTTGGTGATTTAGCAATTATTGTACGTATGCCTTTATATTTATTGACGATTTTTGTTGGTATCTACCAATTATTACAAGCGTTTATCAATGTTGTGACGTATTACATCTATCGTCAAAACGATATTAAACCAAGATTTAAGTTTTTATTTGATGCATGTTGGTTATTTATTTTGGGTGTATCGGCTTTAACGCCGAAAGACAGTGTTGGTGTTCAATTGTTTATTCTGGGTATTTATTTAATTGTACTTGGTTTAACCAATTTAAGAGATGGTGTGACATTCGATAAAGAAATGCATAAAGGTGAATTAACAAGACGTGTCAGAGTATCGCTACCTATTGTTTTTGCAGCACTTATTCCAAGACGAACGCTTCAAAAATTAAATGACTATATGGCATCAGATGAATATATTTCTCTTGAGTTAGCTTATGATGTGAAAAAAGAAGAGGCTACTGTTGATTTGGAATTATTCGTACACGTAACCGAATCAGGATTTGGTGCGATTGGGCATGTAGATATTTCTTATCAAAATCAAGTGATTTCGTATGGAAATTATGATACAAATTCAGAACGCTTATTTGGTATGATTGGAGACGGTGTTTTATTTAAAACAGACCGTGAAAAATATATTGCATTTTGTAAAAAAGAAAGTCATAAAACATTATTAGTCTATGGTTTGTCATTAGATGATAAACAAAGACAAGCAGTAGAAGAGCAGCTACATACGATTGATGCTTTAGTCACACCTTGGGAACCAAATCAGTATGTGACAAAACAAGGTGAACAACAAGATGTGATGTATGCGTACAAATTAAAACAAGAAACTGGAGCAAATCTCTTTAAATTTACATCGTCTAAATTTAAAACATATTTTGTTTTAAGCACGAATTGTGTGCTATTGGCAGATAGTATCGTTGGTCGAGCTGGTACAGATATATTAAATGTAAAAGGCTTTATTTCTCCGGGGACGTACCAAACGTACTTAGATAGAGAGTTTGAGAAAAAACATAGTATTGTCGTAGAAAAATCAGTTTATTAACAAGTAAAAAGAAGTGTGTATATTGACCTAAATCGGAATAAATATACACATTTTTTTCGTAAATCGCATTTTTCTTA
Source organism: Carnobacteriaceae bacterium zg-84 (assembly GCA_013874835.1). NCBI lineage: Bacteria > Bacillati > Bacillota > Bacilli > Lactobacillales > Carnobacteriaceae > Carnobacteriaceae bacterium zg-84. The sequence continues at coordinate 125,060 of CP059430.1, forward strand.
TAAAAAAAGACGTTTACAAAACGTAATAATAACTATATAATAATTTTGTAAATAGGAGGGACTACGAAATGAAAAAAACATTATTAACAGGTGTAGCTTTATGTGTTTTAGCCGGATGTGTTAATCCAACACAAACGCAGACTGCACCAAAAACAGAACAAAAACAGGCAAGTCAAAAAATAACAATCGGATATAATCAGTTACCGGCTAATATAGACCCTGCTGCAGATTATAATGGCTGGTTTACAGTTCGTTATGGTTCAGGGGAAACATTATTTAAATTAAATGATAAATTAGAACCAGAACCATGGTTGGCAAAAAGTATCGAACAAACAAGTCAATTAGAATGGACAGTGACATTAAAAGATAATGTGACATTCCAAAATGGCGAAAAAATGACAGCCGAAAAAGTAAAAGCATCTTTGGAACGTTTACTAGAGAAAAATGAACGTGCTAAAGGCGATTTAACGATTGAAAATATTACAGCCAAAGATAATCAAGTTGTGATTAAAACAACACAAGAAGTGCCGATTATGGCAAATTTATTATCAGAACCATATGCATGTATTGTTGATACAACAGGAAAATTGGACACGGATAAAGCGCTTGTGGGAACGGGGCCTTATATTGTGACAAGTTATATTGCTGAAAGTGGTGTTGAATTAAAAGCGTATGACCAATACTGGAATGGCAAACCAAAAACAAATCAAATTTCTATTAAATACTTTACAGATGCCAATGCATTATCATTAGCATTACAATCAAAAGAAATTGATGCGGCTTTTGGTATTGCTTATGCAAATTTAGGTTCTTATCGTTCAAATGCTGATTATACGATTTCAGAAGTTGGGGGCACTCGTTTTGTAAACTTCATGTATAATTTTGATAAACCATTGATTGCAGATGCAAAATTTAGACAAGCATTAGATACATTAGTTGATAAAGAAACATATACAAAATCTTTATTTGCAGGGTCAGCAGAAGTCGCGAAAAGTGCCTTTACAGAAAATTTAGGATTTGCCATTCATACAAGTGTACATGAATATAATGTTGAAAAAGCAAAAGCATTATTAGATGAAGCGGGTTATAAAGATACGAATAATGATGGTATTCGTGAAAAAGATGGAAAAAATATCAATTTAGAACTATTATCTTATAATCGTTTAGCAGAAATTCCATTGGCAATGCAAGCATTCCAACAACAATTAAAAGAAGTAGGCATTGACTCAACGATTAAAACAGTTGAAAAAATTGGACCTGCTTTAAAAGAAAATACGTATGATGTATCACCATATACAATGGTGGGTGCACCAATAGGAGATGCGTATTCTTATTTCTTAGGGTCTGTTGCTTCTGACGGTGTTGTGAATGTGGGACATTATAAAAATGAACAAGTCGATGCAAAAATCAAAGAATTGGCAACAACTGTTGGTTTAGAAAAACGTAATGCGTTGAGCCAAGAAATTGAAGCATTGATTGATAAAGATTATGCATTTACGTACATCGGGCATTTCAAAGTTGCTTTTGTGATGGGCAAAGATGTAAAAGGTCTTGTATCTCATCCGACAGACTACTACCATGTCACAAATGAATTAGTAAAGGAATAAACTATGTTAAAGGTAGAACAGCTAAGTGTTCAATCCCCTACAAAAACTATTTTGACAAACATGTCTCTTTCTCTGAATGAGAAAGAGGCTGTTTCTATAGTTGGCGAAAGCGGGAGTGGCAAATCGACATTATTAAAAAGTTTACTAGGATTTCCTTTTGGAGAACTTGAAAAAACATCTGGACAAATTATATTTGACGGTATTCAGATTGAACCACAAAAAAGGCGCCAACATCTACATTTTTTAGGAACAGATGTGACGTGGATTAGCCAGCATGCTAGTGTGAGTTTTAATAATAGACGTAAAATAAAGGCACACTATAATGATCTAGTGAAAAGTTATGGTCGAAAATCAAGTAAACTTAGAAGTTTAGAAGAATGTTTGAGATTGGTTGAGTTTAAAAATCCAAAAGATATTATTGATAAATATCCATTTGAATTAAGTGGAGGTATGATGCAACGCGTGAGTATTGCACTAGCACTGGTTGCCAATCCAAAATTACTAATTGCCGATGAACCCATGAGTGCACTAGATGTGGTGAGCAAGCGTGAATTAACAGAATTATTAAAACGTCTACGAAAAACGGAGCATGTGGCGTTACTGTTTTCAACACATGACATCAGTTTGGCGTATGAATTATCTGACAGAATTTATATTATGAAAAAAGGCGAATTTGTTGAGGAGGGACTCACAAAAAATGTTTTAAAAAGTCCTCAACATCCATATACGCAAAAATTATTACAAGCTGTACCAAAATTAAAGCGAGGAGAGACAGAATGAGTGCTTTATTAAAATGTCAGGAGTTAACTCATCAGTACACAAAAAATGTCGGTGTCTTTGATATTTCTTTCGATTTAGAGAAAAAAAGTGTACTAGGTCTAGTTGGTGAAAGTGGAAGTGGAAAAAGTACAATAGCACATATTTTATGTCGTTTTTCACCTGTACAAAAAGGACAAATATTACTTGACGGAAAAGATATTAGTCAGTATTCCTTGAAAGATTACTACAAACGCGTGCAATATATTCCACAACATCCACAATGGTTTTTTCATCCAAAACGAACAGTGTATAAAAGTTTTGAGGAAGTCTTGATAAACTATGAATTAGCCACAAAATCTGAATGTGAAGCTTTGATTATAGAAAGTTTACAATCTGTGGGATTAAATGAGCATCATGCGCATCAGTTACCACTTCAACTAAGTGGAGGCGAATGCCAACGGGCAGGTATTGCTAGAGCATTGCTTGTTAAACCTGACCTTTTAGTATGTGATGAAATTACAAGTGCATTGGATGTAACGATTCAAGCAGATATTATGACACTTTTAAAAAAAATTAAGCAAGAAAGAGAAACAACTTTTTTGTTTATATCACACGATTTGGCATTAGTCAGCGACTTTTGCGATACATCCATTGTCTTAAAAAATGGTTGCATTATGGAGCAAGGACAAATGAAAGATATTGTGACATCGCCAAAATCTGACTATACAAAATTATTGTTAAATCAGTATCAATCGTTTGAATATAATCAATAGGAGAAAGAAGATGACAATTTTAAAAGAAATCATTAAGACATTAGAGCCGGGTTCTATTTATCAATCCGATTTATATGTTCGAGAGGATGTATCTATTCCTTTTACGATTTTAAAAGGAAAGACGGAAGATAAAGTTATTGGTGTTACAGGAGCAGTGCATGGTAGCGAATATGTTGGGTTAAAAGTGATGATAGATCTTATTGAAGAGATTGATGTAACGACTTTAAATGGGACATTGTGCTTCTTTCATGTTGTGAATATGCCAGGATTTTTAGAAATAGATCCATGTTTTGTTCCTGAAGATACAATTAACTTAAATCGTATTTTTCAAGATAAGGAACATAAAGAAACACTAAGTTACCAAATCAAGCAAGTTGTACAAGATGAAGTTTTTTCCGTGTGTCAATTCATTATTGACTTGCATGGAGGGAATCTAACAGAAAGCTTATTGCCACATTGTTATTACTCTGTGCTAGCAAGTGAAGAAGTGATGACAATTTCTAAAAAAATGGCATTAGCTAGCGGGATTCCGGTTGTATATGCTTCTCATGCAACAGGAGGGTTGTATCAATCGGCGTCTATTGATTATGGTATTCCGAGTGTGATTTTAGAACAAGGTGAAAATGGAAAATGTACATGTGAAGATGTTCGATTATTAAAAGAAGCTGTTTGCAATACAATGATGTATCTTTTAGACGGTATTGAAAAAGAGCATACAGCAACTGTATTTGATAAAACGTACGTCTTATCTAGTGAATATCAAGGATGTTGGTTTTCTTATGTTGAAGTGGGGACGTATGTAGAAGAGGGGCAACTTTTAGGAGAAATTCGTTCTGTTCATGGAGCTTTACTTCAATCTGTGATCGCCACTCAAAAAGGATTACTCCTGTATAAAAAAGCAGTTGTAGCAGTCGAAAAAGATGAATCACTTGTCACGATTGTCTACTGATGAAAGGACGTTATTATGTTAAAAATGATACGAAAATCAGTCATTCATTTTGTCGTGATTTTACTTTGTGTAACTTTTTTATCTTTTTTGTTTATTTATTTAGCACCCGGTGATCCAGCAGAAAGTATTTTATCGGCACAAGGTATTCCGTATACACAAGAACTCCTAGCGTTGAAACGACACGAGTTTGGATTTGATAAATCATTTATTGAACAGTATGGAATATGGTTATTCAAAATTTTACAAGGCGATTTTGGGGTGACCTATAATTCAGGAGCATCTGTTTGGGAGCAGTTGATTTTTTATTTCCCGAATACAGTTTATTTAGCACTATATATATTATTGGCAACACTCACAATTTCCATTCCGTTTGCATTGATTAGTGCCTATTATGAACATTCTAAAATGGATAGAGCTATTTTAATGATAACAGGTTTTATCAATGCTATTCCAGGTTTTGTTATTGGTATTTTGCTTATGATTATTTTTTCTGTTCAATTAAAATTATTGCCTATTCAATCTACGGCGAACGAATTGGGGCTTATTCTTCCTGTTTTAACCGTAAGTATTACCATGTCGACACGCTATATTCCACAAATGCGTACGCATTTGATTGATGAATTACATTCTCCAAGCGTAGAGGGTGCAAGAGGAAGAGGCATTCCCGAATGGCGTATTTTGCTGTTTGATGTATTAGGAAATACATTACCATTCCTTTTAACATTAGTAAGTTTGTCTTTAGGTTCTTTATTAGGTGGTGTCGCCATTATTGAAAATCTCTTTTCATGGCCAGGCATCGGGAAACTATTGATTACAGTTGCAGGGAACCGTGACTATCCACTTATTCAAGGTATCGTCTTATTTATTACAGCAGGTGTTTTAGTTGTTAATTTAGTGTTTCAGATTGTCATTGCTTGGTTAAATCCACGAACAAGAAAAGAAGCGTTAAAAGACATGCGCGTGAAAGAGGTGGTGTAGGTAATGAAAAGAAAAATGAATCATCAATTAAAGATATACGGAGCTATCATTCTCTTATTTATCGGTATTTTATGTATCGCTGCATTTGTATTTGGTGAAAGTGTGACGAAAGTGAATTTGGCACAAGCTTTTCATGCACCGAATAGCAAGGAGTGGTTTGGTACCGATGCATTAGGTAGATCTGTCTTTGAGCGGACACTAAGTGGGGGGATTCAAACCGTTATACCGTCCTTATTCATTTTATTTATTGTTGTGACGGTAGGTTCTTTTATTGGTATTAGTAGTGGGTTAATAGGTGGTAAATTTGATAGAACTATTTTTTTGATTATTACAGCCTTTCAAGCCTTTCCAGCTATTATTTTTGTCATTATGCTTGTGGGTATTTTAGGTGTTGGATTACAGCAAACGGTTATTGCGATTTGTATGACAAACTGGGCAAAATATGCTTATTTAACAAGGATATTAACTTTACAATTAAAAGAAGAACCATATATTCAAAGTGCAACAATGTTTGGGAATGAATACTTACAAACTATTCGTAATTATTATTTACCAAGTTTATTTCCGCAAATTTTAACGACAGCTATTTTTGATGTGAGTAATACGATTATGGAAATTGCAGGATTAAGTTTTATTGGATTAGGTGCACAAGTTCCTAGTCCAGAATGGGGGGCGATGATAAATGACGGAAGAGCGTATATTCAAGAAGCACCGTGGATTGTTGTTTTCCCATGTTTGATGATTATTTTAACCGTGTTATTATTCACACGTTTTGGAGAGTTATTAAAACAAAAATTAAACTAATAAAAAGGCTCTTTTCCAACATAAGTTGATGAAGAGCTTTTTTGTTTGTCTACGGTTTAAATAGAACTGACATTTTCTGTAAAAAAGAATGAAAAAACAAAAATATCGTGATATAATCGTTTTAACACGAATGATTTTTTATGAATAAATAATAATGTTAGAGGTTTTAAAATGGATAAATGCTTAGTTATTGGGTCAACAGTGTGTGATATTGTTGTAAATATCGATACATTACCACGTAGACAAGAATCGGGGAATGTGTTACATCAACGAATGGGGTTAGGTGGATGTGCGTATAATGTTGTACATGTTCTGCACCATTTAGATATTCCCTATACATTTATTTCTCCAATAGGAACAGGTATTTTTGGTGAGTTTGTCGAAAAACATATACAGCAAGTAGGTATTCAATCCTTTGTGAAAAGCACACAAGAAAATGGGTGTTGTTATTGCTTTGTTGAAAAAAATGGAGAACGTACATTTTTATCACATCACGGAGCAGAATATACATTTGAACCGACATGGTTGGGAAATTTAAATATGAATGCGTATCGTTATGTGTATGTTTGTGGCTTAGAGGTAGAGGATATTGACGGAGAGCGTTTGGTCGATACATTGGCCACTTTACCTTGTCAAATTATTTTTGCCCCAAGTCCTAGAGGAAAATTTATTCCAAAAGAACGTTTGGAAAAATTATTTGCTTGTCGTCCTATTTTGCATATGAACGATGTCGAAGCAAAAGAATTAGCGTCTTGTGATGATGTAGAAAGTGCCGCAAAAAAATTATTTTCTAAAACGAATCAGCTTGTGATTGTGACATGTGGAGAAAAAGGGGCTCTGTATTATGACGGGAAAATCTGTCATCTTGTTCCAACAGAAAAAGCGACGGTCGTGAATACTATAGGAGCGGGAGATAGCCATGTTGGAGGATTTTTATCGGCAATGTGCCAGGGGTATACAGTAGAAGAAGCTTTATATTTCGCCAATCATCTTGCGACTAAAGTAGTTAGTGTTGCGTCGAGTAATTTACCAAAAAACATGTATAAAGATAGCAAAGCACAATTAGAAAAGAAGCCTATTTAAACAATAGTCAAAAAAGTTCTATAAGGTATCAATCCATTTGATGAAGAATAAAAATAACCCCAACAAGTCATCTTGCTGGGGTTATTTATTAGTGTGTGTCACCGTTAAAAATAGAGTTTTTTACAATCATGTAATCAACGTGACGAATAGCGTCTAAATCTTTTCCACCTGCATAAGAGATAGAAGATTGTAAATCTTGTTGCATTTCAATTAATGTGTCGTGAATGCTTCCTTTATAATCAACAAGCATTTTTTTGCCTTCGACATTTTTTCTTTCACCTTTTTGGAATTCAGAAGCACTGCCGAAATATTCTTTCATTTTCTTACCGTCAATTTCTACTGTTTTTCCAGGAGATTCTTCATGTCCTGCAAAAAGAGAGCCAATCATGACCATTGTTGCTCCAAAACGAATAGATTTTGCAATATCGCCATGTGTACGAATACCACCGTCAGCAATAATTGGTTTTCTAGCAGCTTTTGCACACCAGCGTACAGCGGCTAATTGCCAGCCACCTGTACCAAAACCTGTTTTTATTTTTGTGATACATACTTTACCTGGTCCGATACCCACTTTTGTTGCATCAGCACCAGCATTTTCTAATTCACGCACAGCTTCTGGAGTACCCACATTTCCTGCAATAATAAATGTTTCAGGTAAATGTTCTTTAATATGTTTAATCATGTTAATGACTGCATTAGAATGTCCATGTGCAATATCAATTGTAATATAATCTGGGATTAGTGTTTCTTGTGCTAGTGTTGTAATAAAATCATATTCATGTGGTTTAACACCTACACTAATAGATGCAATTAAACCTTTATCGTGCATATTTTTAATAAAAGTTGAACGTGTGCTTTCATCAAAACGATGCATAATATAAAAGTAGCCGTTTTTTGCTAGTTCTTCTGCTAGTTTTTCATCTATAATTGTTTGCATATTTGCTGGGACAACAGGGATTTTAAATGTATGTTTTCCTAATGTCACCGTTGTATCGCATTCTGAACGACTATTCACGATACATTTATTTGGAATAAGTTGTATATCTTCGTAATCAAAAACAGAGAATTGTTCCATGATAACACTCCTTTATAATTGATTTTATGCATAAAAAAAGACACATTTTATCGCACAAAATCTGTGTAGGGGAAAATGTATCCTCAGTTATCATATCGTATTCATGTCTTGAAGTCAAATAATAAACATATCGGAATAGCGATAATATGTGTTTATCATCAATTATATTTAGTAAAGTTGGGCATAGAAAAAAGAAGAGTATTTTTTACAAGTAGTTTTAATAAGTTTTTTTATTTTTATAGAAGAAGCTTTTTGTGAAATCTTTTTATTAGAAAATTTTTTATGACAGAGAAAACAACTCTTTTCAGACAAATTAATGACTAGTCAAAATTTGGCTATAGATTGTTTTAAAAGGTATAGTATTACTCAAAAAGGCTTAAAATCAATTTGTTCAAAATATTGATTTTAAGCCTTTTTACTATTTAAAAATTTTAGTATTGCTTTATGATAAACAATCAAGTACACTTTGCGCCATTTCTTCAACGGATACTACTTTATGATGGCGAATAGTTGCTTGTTTCACATCTAAAACAGCTTGTGGTTGAGGGATGTTTGATAAGGTTTCTAATGCATCCACTAATGCCATATCATCGTCTAAATTATCGTGTCTAAATGCACTCATGACACTTTTAGGGAATTTATATGGGCTTGCTGTTGAGGCAATAACGACATGTTTGTTATCTCCTGTTTTTTCAGCATACATATCATATACAAAATCAGACACGGCTGTATGTGGGTCAATCAGATATTTATAGTTATCAAATGTACGCTTAATTTGTGCGGTAATATTGTCTTCTGTTGCAAAATCACCATAAAAGGCCGATAAAATATCATTTAAATCAACATGGTACTCACCTTGTTGGCTTAAAGCATGCATTAAATCACGTGTTTTTTGTGTATCTTGTTCTACAGCATGATAAATCAATCGCTCTAAATTACTTGAAATCAAAATATCCATAGACGGAGAATTTGTCACATAGAACGGACGGTTTTTGTTGTATGTGCCTGTTGCAAAAAAGTCGGATAATACATTGTTTTTGTTAGAGGCACAAATAAATGTATCAATCGGTAGACCTATTTGTTTTGCATAGTAGGCAGCTAAAATATTACCAAAATTACCTGTTGGGACAGATACATTGATTGATTCGCCACAACGAATAACTTTGTTTTTCACTAATTGGGCATAAGCATACACATAATAAGCAACTTGAGGCATTAAACGACCAATATTGATTGAATTGGCAGATGAAAATTGATAACCAGCTTGATTTACTTTTTCAATCATATCTGTATCAGTAAACATTGCTTTAACAGCACTTTGTGCATCATCAAAATTACCTGTAATACCAATAACATGAGTGTTATCGCCTTTTTGAGTTAACATTTGTAATTCTTGGATATGGCTCACACCGCCTTTTGGATAGAACACGATAATTTTTGTGTGAGGTACATCGGCAAAACCTGCCATTGCTGCTTTACCCGTATCTCCAGATGTTGCCGTTAAGATAAGAATATCTTTATGGCTGTCATTTTTTTTAGCAGCTGTGGACATTAAATATGGCAAAATGGATAATGCCATATCTTTAAAGGCGATAGTTTCGCCATGAAATAGTTCTAAATAATGTTTGTTGCCAAATGATTGAATAGACACGATGTCGTCAATATCAAATTTTGTTGTTGAGTAAGCACTGTTGACACACGCTCTTAATTCATCATCTGAAAAATCAGATAAAAAAGCACGTAAGACTAAAAATGCAATTTCTTGATAAGACATATCGGCTAGTGCTTCTAAAGAAACAGGTAGTGTTGGAAATGTTTGAGGAACATATAAACCACCGTCTTCAGCAATTCCTTTTAAGATAGCTTGGCTTGCAGATACTTGATTTTTTGCATCTCGTGTACTCTGATAGATGATACTCATAATAAACTCCTTTATATACATTGTCTTTTGCATTATATCAAGTTTTTAATATATTGGCTATCATATATTTTTAATAAACTTTGTGATACAATGTATATATCGTTTACAAGTGGTTTTAAAGAAATTTAAAGGAATTTAAAGAAAGGAGAATAGGACATGGATTTACCAATGATTACACTATTAAAATATGAATACGAAGTATCTCCAGGTGCATTTTTTAATGTTTACACACCATGGATTACAGATCCGACACAAATGAAAACCATCATTATTGATCAAGATCATTATTTCACAAAAATGGTCACCATTTATCCGAGTGAAACACATGATTTCTTTATGTATTTAGAACAAGAACCAACCAGAAGTGTGTATCGTACAAACTATCCATTAAAACGTATGGAAAATAGTGATTCGTATGAAATTATTTTTGAAGGATAATAAAACGGAGGCAATCGGCACTAGAGTTCGATTGTCTCCGTTTTGATTAAATAGGCAAGTCTTCTAAAGTTAGTGCGACAGTTTCCCATTCGTTTAAATAGGTGTCGTATTTCTGACGTTCTTCTTCAAGCTGCGTGTTTAAACGATAAGATTCTTCGTGATTCGTAAACACATCAGGCGAAGCCAATGATTCTTCAATGTTCCCTATGCGTTCTTGGCAGTCATGCATCTGCTGTTCTAAAGTTTCTAGCTGTCTTTCCAGCTGACGCTTTTGCTTTTGTTTTTCTTTGCTAAGGGTGTAATCGGATTGTTGAATAGAAACGTTTTTTTCTTGTTCTATGAGAATCTCTTGTTTTTCTTGAGATTTTTTTTCTATGTAATAATCGTAATCACCTATATATAATGTACTGCCGTTTTTAGACAGTTCTAAAACAGATGTAGCGACACGGTTGATAAAATATCTATCGTGAGAGATAAATAATAACGTTCCGTCAAAATCAATCAATGCATTTTCTAGCACTTCTTTACTATCCAAATCAAGATGATTTGTTGGTTCGTCTAAAATTAAGAAATTATCTTTTTGTAATGCTAATTTTGCTAATAACAAACGTGCCTTTTCGCCACCGCTTAGTGAAGCTACTAGTTTTTTTACATCATCTCCACTAAATAAAAAACTCCCTAAAACACTTCTGACATCTTTTTCATTCATTAAGGGATAGTCGTCCCATAATTCAGATAAAACATCTTTTGTCGGCGTTAGGTGCCGTTGTTCTTGGTCATAGTAGCCGATGCTTACATTTGCACCCACTTTATAATGACCTTTTATTGTTGGTAAAGTACCTAGTAATGTTTTTAATAGCGTTGTTTTTCCAATACCATTTGGCCCCACAACAGCAATGGCTTGTTGTTTGCGAATGTCTAAGTCAATAGGGTATGCCAGCAAGGTATCTTCATATCCAATACCTAATTGTTCTGCTTGTAAGACAGCATTACCACTTTCTTTTTCTGTTACAAATGTCAATCGTGCTGATTTTTCATCTCCCTTTGGTTTTTCCAAACGGACCATTTTTTCCAGTTGTTTTCGTCTACTCTGTGCACGTTTCGTTGTTGAGGCACGTACAATATTCTTCGCAATAAAATCTTCTAATTTTTCGATTTCTTCTTGTTGTTTTTCGTATTGTTTCCATTCTTGTGCTAAACGCTTATCACGTTCCTCTAAATAGTACGAATAATTTCCTTTATAGTGATGTATTTGTTTTTGACTTATTTCATAAATTTCTTTGACGACTTTGTCTAAAAAGTATCTGTCGTGAGATACAATCAATAAGGCACCTTGATAGTTTATAAGATATGTTTCAAGCCACGACAATGTATCAATATCCAAATGGTTCGTAGGTTCATCAAGAATAAGTAAATCGGGTTTTTCCAAAAGTAATTTAGCCAGAGCTAAACGTGTTTTTTGTCCACCTGATAAATTTCCGATAGATTGATGATAGTCTTTTTCATAAAATTTAAATCCATTTAATACAGATTTTATTGTGGCTTCATATTGGTATCCTCCACGATTGTCTAATTCGTGTTGGAGTGTATCGTATTGAGAAAGTGTTTCTTGATACGCTTTTTCATCGTTTAAAATTGCCTCATCACTCAAAGAGAGTGCTATACGATTTAGTCGGTCTTGTAAAGCAATCACATCATCAAAAACGTGTAACATTTCTTCCCAAATCGTGTTCTCTGTATTTACAGCACTATGTTGATCTAAGTAGCCGATTTTTAACTGTTTGACCATGCTAATTTGACCACTATCACTTTGTTCAATGCTTGCCAATATTTTTAAAAGTGTCGATTTCCCTGTTCCATTTCGCCCAACTAATCCAATTCGACTTTGATCTTGAATCGCAATATGAATGTTTTCAAATAAGACATCAGAACCAAAATGGCGGGAGAGTTGCTGCCCTTGTAATATAATCATAATCGTTTCCTTTTCTAAACTAAATGCGTTATTATGATACCATATTTTTCTAAAAAAGTGATATACTGTTATCAGATGTGAAAGGAGATTAGTATGTTAGAAATTATTAAAGTCATTATTTATGGTATTGTTGAAGGTATTACTGAGTGGTTACCGATTAGTAGTACAGGGCATTTGATTTTATTACAACAATTTTTACCATTAGATGTACGACCAGACTTTTTTGAGTTATTTAAAGTTGTTATACAATTAGGCGCTATCTTAGCAGTTATGGTTATTTATTTCCATAAATTAAATCCTATATCCCCCTCAAAAACACAAGAGGAGAAAAAACAGTCTATTGATTTGTGGATAAAAGTTGCTATTGCGACATTACCGGCTGTGTTGGTATTTCCACTTGATAATCTTGTTGAAGCTCATTTTATGAATCATGTGACCGTTGCACTCATGCTTATTTTATATGGTATTTTATTTATATGGATAGAAAAAAATGCGTCACGCAAAGTGAGCATATCTCAATTAGAAACATTAACGTATAAAACAGCTTTATTTATTGGTATTTCTCAAATTTTAGCCTTGATACCAGGGACTTCTCGCTCAGGTGTGACCATTCTAGCAGCTGTTTTATTAGGTACATCACGTTATGTTGCGACAGAATTTTCATTTTTCTTAGGTATTCCTGCCATGTTTGGTTTAAGTGGATTAAAATTGATAAAATTTTTATTAAAGCATAGTATGTCCCTTGAAGAATTTATGATGCTTTTAGTCGCAATGTTAGTAGCGTTTGTCGTATCAATGATTGTTATTCAACGTTTAGTAAAATATGTGAAAAAACACAATTTCACAGCATTTGGTAAATATCGTATTGTTCTTGGTTTTGTTGTGTTATTAGCTAGTTTTTTTGTGAAATAGCAGTTTTATACAAAAAGAGAGGTTGCAATCGCAACCTCTCTTTTTGTATTTAATAGCCGTCTTCAGTTTCACCAAAGTATTTATTGTAACGTTCTTTATATTTTTTAAAGAAAAATCCAAAAATAATACGGATAATCGCATAAAGCGGAATGCCAATAATCATACCTACGATACCCATTAAACTACCTGTCCCAATTAAGACAATGATAATCGTTAGTGGGTGCATTTTAAGTGACTTACCAATGATATGTGGCCCTAAAATATTACCGTCTAAAATTTGAGCAAATCCCCATACAATCAATACTTCAATAAACATTAACCATGAATGGATACAAGCGATAATTATAGCGGGCACTAATGCGATAATAGCACCAAGATAAGGAATTAAACTCATGATACCAGATAGTAATGCTAATACGAAAGCGTAATTTAAACCAATGACAGAATAGCCGATGAAATAGTAAATACCCACTAAAAAGCTCACGAGTAGACGTCCTTTAATATAAGCACCCACTTGTACATTGATGTCATGTGTTAACTGATTGATTTCTTCTCTTTTTTTCTTTGGAAAAATACTTAAAAAATGATTTTTAAAGGTTCTACCATCAATCAATAAGAAAAATAGAAAAATCGGGAAAGTCATGAGTGTGAACATGACACTAGATATTGTTGACAAAATAGATGTAATACCTTGAATGGTTGTGCCTAATGTGCTTACTAACTGTTGTACTAATTCTGTTAAACTATCGTTAAACCAAATCAATGCTTGATTGTAATAAGATTGAAATTCTTTTGATGTACTAAATTGTTGAAGTGTTGCAACAAAGTTTTCAATCAATCCGGGTAACGCTTGGGTAAAAGATACGATTTGCGAAATAATAATTGGGATAGCAAATGCGCAACCAATCACGATGAACGCAAGCATTAAAATAAGAGATATACATGCCCCAATAGCACGAGGTACTTTTATTGTTTCTAACCAATCTACTAATGGAATAAACATATAATAAAAAATAACAGCTAGTAGAAAAGGTGTAATGATAGATGTCATTAAAATATTGATTGGACCAAAAATGAATGAAATTTTAGTTGTAAGATAAATACATAAACATAATAATAAGAGGGATACAAGTGTAAATATTAAGTTTTTCCCCCCTAAAAATCGTATCAAGGGTGTTTCATCTGAACGTTTCATATAAAGCCTCTTTTCTACCTTATTTGACAAGCATTATATCATAATTTCATAAAAAATAATATGGTTATATTTACTCAGATAAATGAATGTTCTGATAATCTTTAGAAACTTTCATCAATGTGCTATACACTTCTTTTAATAAAGGTTTTAATGTATCATTTTCAAGATAAGAGATTACTTTTTCAAAAACCATTTGTTCTCTTTTGGCATCAAATACGGGTAGTTGATGCTCCTTTTTTATTGTTGCTACTTCTAAGGCGACTGCCATTCGTTTTTCAAATAATGCGACTAGCTCTTTATCAATCGCATCAATCTCTTTCCTTTGTTTTTCTAACATATTTAATCTCCTTATGATAATATCCATGCTCCTAGTGGGTAGCCTATTAACACAGCAAGTACAATGCTCCAAAATAATAACCACGTACCAAATAAAAAAGTATCTTTACTTGTTGTCCATCCAGATCCAATGGAAATTGCAACATAGGGCATTGCAGGAGCTGTTGCGAATGCTAGAGAGGACATGAATCCGATGAAACAGGCTAAAACGCCCATATTGATAGGTAATTGTGCAGATTGCCAAATGGTTATAGCTAAAGTGGTGACTACTGATACGGTCACTAAATTAGACGTGAAATTTGTCTGAATACCTGCCCATGCGATAAAGAATAAAATCATGAACATAGGTGATAAACTTAATACAAATGGTGTCATATAGGTGTTCAGTAAGTCAATAACACCAACTTTAGCATCAGATAATACCGAACCCAATACTAATGTGGCACCAACTAAAAACAAACTTTGCCAGTGTACACCTTTAGTTAAAGCATCCGATAAATTTAATAAAGGTTTTCCTTCGATATGTATCATACACATCGCAATCGTTGCAAGCATTGGTGGCAGTACGATACTGATATATTTCGATACCCCAAAAAATTCCGGTAAAATCCATAGGCTAATCATCATGAAGAATAATATGACAATCCATGTTTCACGCTTTGTCTGATTTGGTAAATGCTTTAAAGTATCTAATGTATGAATGGTTTTTGTTGAAAAGGATTGTTTACATAAATGATGTACACTTAATAATAAGATGCCATATAGTAAAAGTCCTGTTGGGATAGCCATGCTCATATATTGACTGTTTGTAATAGAAATATGAGTAGCACTTGTGAATAAACCCATTGCCGTAATGGCAAAAACGTGATTGATAGGTGTCATTGCACATCCAATAGCAATGGTTGAAAATACAGCAATCAATAAATAAGATGCTGCTTTATCTTGTTTTTCTAATCCGAATTGTAAACAAATTTCTTCATAAATCGGAAAGACAAACATGAACATAACCGTTGGTGAAATAATACTACTCAATACTAAAACACTTGTTAAAAAGGCAAATATAAAACGTGTAGGATGACTTCTTGCGAAGCGGCTCATCAATATTTTGGCAATCACGCGTTTTAAAAATACCGTTTGATTGATTGCGTAAGTAGATATAAATGTAAATAGTAAAAAGATAAAGGTACTATTTCCGAATGATTTTTCCAAAATCTGATTTAAGCTAATGGTAGGGACCAAACTTAACGACACAATACAAAGTAAACTAGACCAGTCGATACTGACAAATAACCACAAACATAAACTTGCCACAAAAACAGACAGTGCCATAAAACTCGCAGGTTGAATGCCAAATAATTGCCAGTGATAGTGTGTGTTTATATAACCTAATAAAATAAGGCATAAACTAAAAAAAGTAATGCTTTTTTTTGTGCGTGTCATACGTACCTCCTATTTTTGCTTACGAATCATATCCATAGGTTTGACAGGACGGTTTGTTTTGATTTTGCAAATCATCATAGCGTTTGGTGCAACAGTAATGTCTTCGTCGTATTCATTCCATAATTGTGTTAATTCTTGTTCAAAGTGACGCATGCCTGGGCCGTAGAACTCGATTTTATCGCCTACTTTAAAGTTATTACGTTGTTGAATCGTTGCGATTTGTGTATCCTCGTCATACGCTAATACTTGCCCGATAAAACTATATGCAGGAATTTGACGACGTTCCCCGAATAACTGTTCATTTTCAGTCGGTACATGATAATAAAAGCCTGTTGCCAATTCACGTTGGGCTGTTTTCCATAGTTCATCTACCCATTCTTGTTTCACTTCGTAATGATCAGGGTCTTCACAATAACTATCTACAGCAGCTCTGTAAACATTACATACAGTAGATACATAATGAATAGATTTCATACGTCCTTCAATTTTCAAACTGTCTACGCCTGCATTTACTAAGTCTGGAATATGATAAATCATAGACATATCCACAGCACTCATTGAAAAAGGTTCGTCAACACCGTCATGCCCATTTCCAATATGATGTGTCTGTCCTGTTGTGTCAATGTCGTATAAACCGTATTTCCAACGACATGATTGACAACAACCACCACGGTTAGCGTCACGTTGTGCCATGTGATTAGATAGTACGCAACGACCTGAATAGGAAATACACATTGCGCCGTGGATAAAGGCTTCAATTTCTACATCTACTTTTTCTTGCATTTCAAAAATTTCTTCCATAGACACTTCACGTGCTAAAACGACACGCTCTAAACCTTCGTCTTTCCAAAAATTTAAATTTTCATAATTCGCAGCAGAGGCTTGAGTAGATAAGTGAATAGGTAAACCAGGAGCATTCATCACACAAATATCCATCAATGCTACGTCGGATACAATTACAGCATCAACACCAATATCTCGAATCGTTTTGAAAAATTCTCCTGCACCTTCTTCGTCGCCTTCATGAGTAACCATATTGGCAGCGACATATACTTTTGCACCATGTTCATGTGCAAAAGCAACACCTTCTGCGATTTCATCATAACCAAAGTTTCCTGCACGACTACGTAAACCGTAAGCTTCTCCACCAATGAAGCAAGCATCTGCTCCGTATAAAACAGCTGTTTTTAGTTTTTCCAGTGTACCGGCAGGTGCTAGTACTTCTGGTTTTTTTAATATTTTTGTCATCTATGTCACCTCGTTATTTCACAATGTTTGGATCAAATAAATAAAATCCAGTATCTAAACCACGTGTTTTAGGATGTAATGCTCTTACACTTTCTTCTAAGTGTAATGCTTTTTCATGTGACCAATTTTTAGCCACGATGTCATTTCTGGCTTGAACAAATAGTTTCGCAATGTCTACAAAATTGTCCCCAGGTGAGAAAATCCCCTCTAATTTCCACTGTGTAACGTTCATATCAGCTAGTTCTTGTAAATATTGTGCCAGCAAAATATCGTTATTGGCAAAAATATGTGTACCATTATCATCTTCATAAACAGAGTAGTGTGTATCTGGTTTATCTGGCTCAGATAAAAAGAAACCCCGATTTCGACCGACAGATTCTGTTCGTTTAATAAAATTAAAATAATTTTGTAGAAGTGGACGTTTTGATTGATGAATACAAGTGGCACCATATACCAAATATTCGATGGGAACAATGACGTCACGTGCTAAAATTTCAAGAGATTCTTTAGGTACTTCACGGGCAACGACTGCACCAACAGCTCGTCGGTTTGCCCAAAAGTTAATTTGTTTGCTACTTGTTACAACGACTTGAGCATCATAACGATATGGAATAAATAACTCATCTTGTTTCATAATTTGTACGACACCGGGATCTCCTGATGTGATAGTATCCACACCAATACGTTTTAAAAACGTAAGATATTCAGGTACTTTTGCAATGCCACTATTATGGAAAATAGCGTTTAAGGCAATAGATACTTTTTTACCATATTGGTGTGCTAATTCAGTTAATGTTTTTTGCTCCTCTCTTGAAAAAGAGTGAGGCAAACGTAATCCAAATGTATCCTCACCAAAATATAGGCAGTCTACTCCGACTTCTAATAATTGGCGAGCCTGTTCGATAGATTCAACAGTTGCGATAATTTCAATCATATAGTAACCCTTTCTGTATATAATAAAAAAACTTAAACAGACAAAGTCGTTTAAGCGTGAAATAGCAAAGTAACGATGTCTGTTTGACACGACAACTTACCTTGCACCTAAGTTGTTTATTAAGCAATATTATAAGTAAATTGATGTAAAAAGTCCAGTATAAATGCGACTTTAACCTAAAAACTAAAATGAAAATAACACTTACAAAAAGATTGTTTCAATAGTATAATAGGCTTATAAATGTGTAAGGAGGAAAACTTATGAAAAAATATTTATTTATGGGTGTATACCTTCTGCTAGCTGGGTGTTCTTTAAATGTACAAGTAAAACGAGAAATGGTCGTGACAACGGACTCAAAAATAGTGACTACACAACAGACAACATCTCAGCCGAGTTCACAACAAATGACAACACAACCAAAAAGTCAACAACAAGAAACTAAAAAAGAAACCACACAACAAAGTCTAGGAAATCAAAAAGTAGTGTTAAGTGTTAAACCACAAATTCAACAAGTATGGAATTATTGTGCACCAACAACCGTGAGCATGATGCTGTCTTCTCGAAATGTTGACGTTGACCAATATACGCTCGCAAAAGAAATGGGAACATACGAACCATTCGGCACGCATAACCGTGATGCTATTCGTATTTTAAACAAACATCTTTTTGGATACGAAGTACCTACGGGGAATCAGGCGGGGTATCGTTTAGAAACAGTGACAAATCCTTCCCCGCAATCAGAACAAATGCGACTATTTAAAGAACGAGTGAAGAAAAATATTCAAGACGGTTATCCGATGTACTATACAATGGATGTATCTAAAGTGTATACAGGCTCTAAAGGTGAACACAATGTCATTGGTATCGGGTATAAAACAACACCCGACGGGAAAGACATTGATGTCTTGTATTATTTAGACCCATCTCCAAACCAACAAGACAAAGTTTATGGCGGATTAAAAACGATTACACCAGCCGAATTATTTGAATCTATGATGACATGTGAAGAACCAAATTATGCTTGGTAATAGAGGGGGAATATAAATGAGAAGAAGTAGACATCGCAAAAAAAGTCATGCCGGTATCATGATTGGCTTGTTGAGTATCCTTGTATGCTGTCTTTTAGGATTTGCTTTTTTGTTTAAAGATATTTGGTTAAAAGCACCTGCAACACAAACACAAGAGCAGCCACATATAGAGAGCACAACAATACAAAAAACATCATCCGTGCAAACAGCGCGAATTATGGCAAATGGCGATATTTTGTATCATGATTTATTGTATATGAGTGCTTTGCAAGAGAATGGAACATATGATTTTAAACAAAATTTCAAATATGTCAAAGAATGGCTAGCTAAAGCCGATTTAGCTATTGGAGATTTTGAGGGAACCATTGCTCCGGATAAAGAGTTGGCAGGCTACCCAACATTTAATGCACCTATCGAAACAGCGGATGCGATAAAATGGGCGGGGTATCATGTGATGGACTTAGCGCATAATCATATTTTAGATACGGGTATTGAAGGGATTAAATCAACGGTTAAAGCTTTTGATGAAAGAGGAATAGATACATTTGGTGTTTTTGCCAAGAGAAGTCGAAATGAGATTTTAGTCAAAGAAGTGAACGGTATTAAAATAGCGATACTAGGTTATGCGTATGGATTTAATGGCATTGAACAGACGATTTCTCAAAAAGATTATGACGATTATTTAGCTGATTTAAACGAAGAAAAAATAAAACGTGATCTTGAAAAAGCAGAAAAAATAGCAGATATAACGATTGTGATGCCTCAAATGGGTATCGAGTATGCTCTAGAGCCAACACCAGAACAAGTTGCTTTATACCACAAAATGATTGATTGGGGAGCCGACATTATCTTTGGTGGGCATCCTCATGTGATTGAACCGAGTGAAACGGTTGTGAAAAATGGGGATAAAAAATTTATTATTTATTCAATGGGTAATTTTATTTCCAATCAGCGTATCGAAACACTGGACAATGAATGGACAGAACGAGGATTGTTAATGGATGTGACAATCAAAAAGGAAAATGACAAAACAATTATCGATACCGTACAGGCACATCCAACGTGGGTAAGTCGCACACCAAATGGTAGAAAATCTCCGAATGGATATGATTTGTACGACTACACGACCTATATTTTACAAGATTTTATCCAAGGTGGAAAATATAGAGATATGCTCGATGAAGCAACACAAAAAAGAATTGATAAAGCATACAAAGAAGTCAATGAACATGTCAATTTAAAATGGAGTGAGTAAATTTTCAGATTTACTCACTTTTTCTATGGTTTTTCATGAAAAGTTTTTTACAAATAGAGTGTATAGTGTTAGAATGTATCAGTTGATAATTTGAATTGGAGGAAAATATGACATTAAGAAACGATATTAGAAACGTTGCGATTATCGCACACGTTGACCACGGAAAAACGACACTTGTAAATGAATTATTGAAACAATCTCATACATTAGACGCACGCTTAAACTTAGAAGATCGCGCAATGGACTCAAATGATATTGAAAGAGAACGTGGAATTACGATTTTAGCTAAAAATACAGCTGTACAATATCATGACACACGTATTAACATTATGGATACACCTGGACACGCCGACTTTGGTGGAGAAGTAGAACGTATTATGAAAATGGTTGACGGTGTATTATTAGTAGTGGATGCATACGAAGGAACAATGCCTCAAACACGTTTCGTATTAAAAAAAGCATTAGAACAAAAATTAACACCAATCGTTGTTGTGAACAAAATTGATAGAGATGCTGCCAGACCCGAAGAAGTCGTTGATGAAGTATTAGAATTATTTATCGAATTAGGTGCTGACGATGACCAATTAGAATTTCCAGTCGTGTATGCTTCAGCAATTAACGGGACCTCTAGTTTATCAGATAATCCAGCTGAGCAAGAACAAACAATGGACTATATTTTTGATACGATTATCAATCATATTCCTGCTCCAGTGGATAATAGCGATGAGCCACTACAATTCCAAGTGTCATTATTAGATTACAATGACTATGTTGGACGTATTGGAATTGGACGTGTGTTTAGAGGAACGATTAAAGTGGGAGATGCTGTATCTGTTTTGAAATTAGATGGGTCAGCTAAACAATTTCGTGTCACAAAATTATTTGGTTTCTTTGGACTAAGTCGTGTCGAAATTCAAGAAGCAAAAGCAGGAGATTTAATCGCCGTAAGTGGTATGGAAGATATTTTCGTTGGAGAAACAGTGACGCCGATTGATGCACAAGAAGCATTACCAATTTTACGAATTGACGAACCAACGCTACAAATGACTTTCTTAACGAATAATTCTCCATTTGCAGGACGTGAAGGAAAATTTGTCACTTCTCGTAAAATCGAAGAACGCTTAATGTCAGAATTACATACAGATGTTTCTTTACGTGTCGATCAAACAGATTCCCCAGATGCGTGGGTTGTATCCGGACGTGGAGAACTACATTTATCTATTTTAATTGAAAACATGCGTCGTGAAGGATATGAATTACAAGTATCTCGTCCAGAAGTGATTATTCGTGAAATTGACGGTGTGCGTTGTGAACCGTATGAACGCGTACAAATTGATACGCCCGAAGAATACATGGGTTCTATCATTGAATCATTAAGCTCTCGAAAAGGCGAAATGCAAGAAATGGTACACACAGGAAATGGACAAATTCGCTTAATATTCTTAGTACCTGCTCGTGGGTTGATTGGGTACTCAACAGAATTTTTATCTATGACAAGAGGATATGGTATTATTAACCACACATTTGATCAATACTTACCAGAAATTAAAGCAAAAATCGGTGGACGTCATAATGGAGCGTTAGTATCTACAGAAACGGGTAAAGCAACGACTTATGGTATTATGGGTGTTGAAGATAGAGGAACAATCTTTATTGAACCAGGAACAGAAGTTTATGAAGGTATGATTGTTGGAGAGAATTCTCGTGAAAATGACTTAGCAGTTAATATTACACGTGCAAAACAAATGACGAATATTCGTTCAGCAACGAAAGACCAAACGGCTGTTATTAAACGTCCACGTGTGTTATCTCTGGAAGAATCTATCGAATTTATGAGTGATGATGAATATTGTGAAATTACACCAGAAAATATTCGCTTACGTAAACAAATTTTAGATAAAGGCGAACGTGACCGTGTTGCGAAACGCAAGAAAAAAGCTGAAGAAATGAATTAGTATATGAAGAAAACGGAGAAAATCGACATGCCTGTTCGATTTTCTCCGTTTTGACTTTATAGGTATTGATGTACAATAGGCATGATGAAAGGTTTCTGTTATAATACAGTTATAAAGAGATGTGGACTCATGAAAAAATACTTATCTACAATAACCATTTTAGTTTGTACCTTTTTATTGATGTTATATTGTACACCGGAGTATTACCATGGTTTTCAGAAGGTATCTCTCAGAGAATTTAGCTTAGTTCTATTCTTTTTATACGTTGTGATTGTGATAAAATACATGTATAAAGAAGGAAAAAATGAAAAACAAAATGTTAAAAAAAGAAGAAAAAGAAATATCAGATAAAAATCTTGAAAAAATTTTATTTTATGATACTATAATGTATGTGTTAGCACTCTTGTTCAAAGAGTGCCAAAAAAATCAAGGAGGTTTATCATGTTAAAACCATTATCAAATAGAGTTGTTTTACAATTTGAAAAAGAAGAAGAAAAAAAAGTCGGTAGTTTCTTATTACCAAACAGTGCAAAACCTGCGGAAAATATGGCAAAAGTTGTTGCTGTGGCAAAAGATGTAGAGGATGTTAAAGTCGGTGACATGGTCGTGTTTGAAGCATTCGCAAGTGAAAAAGTAGCACATAATGGAGAGGAATACATTGTTGTTAAGGTAGAAAACTTAGTAGCAATCGTAGACTAATAGGAGGTAGTAACACATGGCAAAAGATATTAAATTTTCAGAAGATGCACGCGCAAGTATGATGCGTGGTGTTGATATTTTAGCGAACACTGTAAAAGTAACCTTAGGACCAAAAGGTAGAAATGTTGTTTTAGAAAAACAATTTGGTTCTCCGCTTATTACAAATGATGGTGTAACCATTGCAAAAGATATTGAATTATCAGACCACTTTGAAAACATGGGTGCAAAATTAGTAGCCGAAGTTGCTTCAAAAACAAATGATATTGCCGGAGATGGTACAACAACAGCAACTGTTTTAACACAAGCGATTGTACGTGAAGGGTTAAAAAATGTGACTGCTGGTGCAAATCCAGTCGGTATTCGTCGTGGTATCGAATTGGCAACGAAAAAAGCCGTGGAAGCATTACATGCTATTTCTGTACCGGTTGAATCTAAAGAGTCTATTGCACAAGTTGCAGCGATTTCTTCAGGTGATTATGAAATTGGTGCTTTATTGGCAGAAGCAATGGAACGTGTTGGAAAAGACGGCGTTATTACAATCGAAGAATCAAAAGGCTTGGATACAGAGTTAGACGTTGTAGAGGGTATGCAATTTGATCGTGGATACTTGTCACAATATATGGTAACAGATACAGATAAAATGGAATCTGTTTTAGAAAATCCTTATGTATTAATCACAGATAAAAAAATCTCAAATATTCAAGAAGTATTACCGGTTTTAGAACAAATCGTGCAACAAGGACGTCCATTATTGATTATTGCTGATGATGTAGACGGTGAAGCATTACCGACATTAGTTTTAAATAAAATTCGTGGGACATTCAATGTTGTTGCTGTAAAGGCACCAGCCTTTGGTGACCGCCGTAAAGCGATGTTAGAAGACATTGCCATTTTAACGGGTGGGACAGTGATTACACAAGAATTAGGTTTAGAATTAAAAGACATGACAATGGCTGAATTGGGATCAGCAGGTAAAATCGTTGTCACAAAAGATTACACAACAATTGTTGAAGGGTCTGGTTCAAAAGAAGCGATTGAACAACGTATTCGTTTAATCCGTGCTCATATTGAAGAATCTACATCAGAGTTTGACCGTGAAAAAATGCAAGAACGTTTAGCAAAATTATCTGGTGGTGTTGCGGTTGTTCGTGTCGGTGCTGCTACAGAAACAGAATTAAAAGAACGTAAATTACGTATCGAAGATGCCTTAAACGCAACACGTGCTGCTGTTGAAGAAGGTATCGTTCCTGGTGGGGGTGCAGCACTTGTGACAGTTCAAAAACAAGTGGCTTCTATTGAAGAAACAGGTGACGTTGCAACAGGTGTGCGTATTGTTGTTCGTGCATTAGAAGAACCATTACGTCAAATCGCTGAAAATGCAGGATTAGAGGGCTCTGTTATTGTTTCTCAATTAAAAGAAAAAGAAGTAGGTATTGGATACAATGCTGCAACAGACGAATGGGTAAACATGATTGAAGAAGGTATCGTTGACCCAACGAAAGTAACTCGTTCAGCATTACAAAATGCCGCAAGTGTTGCTGCATTATTATTGACGACAGAAGCTGTTATCGCTGATAAAGAGGGTGAAGGCGGTATGCCAGCACATCCAATGGGTGGCGCTCCAGGCATGGGTATGATGTAATTTTAGAAAAAATGATAAAACCGGAGTGGCTCGAAGTAGCCACTCCGGTTTTTGATGTTAATGCTCATTTATCGCTCACTTTTTGAGCGATAAATGAGCGATAACACTATTTTTCTATTGATTAGAAAACAAGTTTAGCGTATAGTGATAAAGTCATCATGTGATAAGCATTTTTAATGGACGAGTGTTTTATCCGTCCTTATAATAGAAAGTGACGGATAAAAAAGGAGAGAATGTATTTTGGCAAAAAAATCAGTATATGAATGGGTTCAAAAAGAGCAACCAGAAGAACAAGATATTAAAGCCTTTCAAGAAGAAACAGGCTGTGATAGAAGTTTTGCCATACTATGTTTGCAACGAGGTGTTCACTCAAAAATACAATTAGAACAATTCCAAAATCCTACATTAGACCAGCTACATGATCCATATTTAATGCACGATATGGAAAAAGCGGTTAATCGTATTAAAGAAGCCATTGAAAAAAATGAAAAAATATTGATTTATGGTGATTATGATGCGGATGGGATAACGAGTACGACGATTTTATCTGAAGCGATTGATATGCTAGGTGGTAATGTTCATTTTTACTTGCCAAATCGAGCAACTGACGGATATGGACCAAATGTAGATGTGTATAAATATATGATTGATGTTGACCATGTAGAGCTGATTGTTACATGTGACAATGGTGTTGCTGGGCATGAAGCGATTGATTTAGCGATGAAAAAAGGTGTTGATGTCATTGTGACAGATCATCACGAACTACCCGAAGCGTTACCCAATGCATACGCTATTGTACATCCAAGGCACCCTAAAGGGAGTTATCCATTTGGTGATTTATCCGGAGCAGGCGTTGCCTTCAAAGTGGCATGTGCTCTTTTGGAAGAACTTCCAATGGAATTATTGGACATTGCATCTATTGGTACAGTGGCTGATGTTGTGAGTTTGGTGGACGAGAATCGGGTTATTGTATCGCACGGGTTACGAATGCTTAAACAAACACAGCGTGTCGGTTTATTGAAACTGCTCTCAAAAGCAGGCGTTGATACTGAAAAGGCAACGACTGATACAATAGGCTTTACGATAGGGCCACGCTTAAATGCAATTGGTAGGTTAGATGATGCAACACCGGGTGTTGATTTGCTTATGACTTTTGATGAAGATGAAGCAGATGCGTTGGTTGACTTGATTGAACAAAAAAACAATGAGCGAAAAGCCGTTGTTGATGCCATTTCTAATGAAGTGATGGCGTCTTTACCGAATCCGTTGCCAAACCTTATTTTATTAGCTAATGAACATTGGCAAGCAGGTGTTTTAGGCATTGTTGCCAGTCAAGTTGTTGAAAAAACAGGAAAACCAACCATTTTATTACAAAAAAATATAGAAACGGGATTGGCTAAAGGTTCTGGAAGAAGTGTTTCTTCTGTGAATTTGTACGATGTATTATCGAGTGTGAAAGAAGAATTTGTTGCATTTGGTGGGCATGAAATGGCAGCGGGGATGACTGTTGCTATTGATAAAATTGACATCTTACAACAACGTTTACAAGAATTTGTCCCGAGCGAAACAAAGCGATTTTTAACATACGATACCGTTTTAGATGCAAAAACATGTACTATTGAATTGCTTCATGCGATTGATACACTAGCACCTTTTGGTACTGGAAATGAACGACCAATTATTTGTGTGAAACACACGATGCTCTCTCAAATGAAAGCAATCGGTACAAAAAAACAGCATTTAAAAGGACAAGCAGATCAAATGGATATTGTTCAATTCAATGCGATTCAAGATATTCCTTATTTAAAAGATAATGTCGTAGCCAGTCTTGTTGGACAGTTAAATTTAAATGAATGGAATGGACTCGAGCGAGTGCAATTTCGTGTCATGGATAGTTGTATTAACGGTACACAATTTTTTGACTACCGTGGAACAAAAATGACAGAAAAAGATATGATGATAGACAATGCTGTCTATTTATTCTTTGACAAAAAATATTATGATTACTTTAAAGAAAAACTGATAGATACTAGTACAGCCGTTTATTATGAAGAAGATGTACCCAATACCGTTGAAAACTTAGTTTTATTTGATTGTCCGCCCAATGAAGACATATTCAAAAATGTTTTGCAAAATATAGCAGCGGATAATGTATATGTTATGGCACACACGCGAAAAAGTGCCTATTTAATAGGATTACCAACACGTGAACAATTTGGCGTGCTTTATAAATACATTCATAAAAAACAAGAATTTGTGATTAGAGATATGTTAGATACGCTTGTAAAACAATTAAATATTAAAAAAGATGTATTGATTTTCATGATACAGGTGTTTTCTGAGGTAAAATTTGTTACAATAAAAGACGGTGTTTTAATATTCAATCCACAACATGAGAAATGTGTATTAGAAGAAACCGAAGTATTTAAAGCATATAAAGAAAAAATGTGGATTGAGCAAGCTCTAATTTACACACAATTTTCTCAAGTGATAGATGGTATCAAAGGGTATCTAGGAAAAGGAGAGGCAAGATGAAGTTAGAAAATTATATTGCAACAGTACCAAACTTTCCAAAAGAGGGGATTATTTTCCGTGATATTTCTCCACTAATGGAAAATGGAGAGGCATATCGCTATGTTACAAAAGAAATTGCGGCGTATGCCAAAGAAAAAGAAGTTGATATTATTGTTGGGCCAGAAGCAAGAGGGTTTATTATTGGTTGTCCTGTTGCCAATGAATTAGGCGTTGGTTTTGCACCGGTCCGTAAAAAAGGAAAACTACCTCGTGAAACAGCAGAAGTGACGTACGGTTTAGAATATGGACAAGATACATTACAAATTCACAAAGATGCCATTAAACCGGGGCAACGTGTACTTATCTGTGATGATTTATTAGCTACGGGTGGTACAATCGCAGCTACGATTAAATTAGTTGAATCATTAGGTGGTATAGTTGTCGGTACAGCGTTTATTATCGAGTTATTAGATTTAAATGGACGTGAAAAAATTAAAAACTACGACATTAAAGTGTTTTTAAAATATTAACAAATAGTTGTACACTCACGTTAATCCCGTTAGCGTGAGTGTATTTCATAAAATTATTGACAAATACTCTATTTTCCTATAGAATAGACAAGACGATAAAGCAGAGGCTCCCGCTTCTCGCCTAAGTAGACCAAAGGTCCTTGGGCAAATAGAGATTCGATTTATGAATGTCAGTGGGTGCACACGTGCACCCACTGTTTTTCTGCTAAGTCAAAAAATCTTGGAGGTGATTGAAATAGCAAAGGATATGATGGTAAATGACGGCATTCGTGCTAAAGAATTACGTGTGATTGATGGACAAGGTGAACAACTAGGCGTTATGACACGTACACAAGCGTTGAAGCTGGCAGAGGATGCAAACTTAGATTTAGTGCTAGTTTCTCCAAATGCGGTGCCACCAGTAGCTCGTGTAATGGACTACGGGAAATACCGTTTTGAACAGCAAAAACGTGAGCGTGAAGCACGTAAAAACCAGAAAGTTGTCACAATTAAAGAAGTGCGTTTAAGTCCAACAATTGATGAGAACGACTTCCAAACAAAACTGCGTAGTGGACGTAAGTTCTTAGAAAAAGGAGATAAAGTAAAAGTATCTATCCGATTCAAAGGACGTGCGATTACACACAAAGAAATAGGACAACGTGTATTGGAAAAATATGCTGAAGAAACAGCCGATATTGCAGCGATTGAATCACGTCCGAAAATGGATGGACGCAGCATGTTTTTAATGCTAGCGCCAAAATAAATAGTAGGTTTATAACCTTGACAAGTAGAAATATTGTAGGAGGAAAGCAAAATGCCAAAACAAAAAACACACCGCGGATCAGCAAAACGTTTTAAAAGAACTGGTAACGGAGGTTTGAAACGTTCTCATTCAGAAAGAAGCCACCGCTTCCACGGTAAATCTAAAAAACAAAGACGTCAACACCGCAAAGCAACAATGGTAAGCAACAGCGATATGAGACGTATCAGAAAACAATTAGCACAACTTCGCTAATTGGTATTGCGTAACGATTATTATTGAAAATAAGAGATATAAAACGCAGGAAGTCAAATATGCGTTTATCATAAGGAGGAATTGACTATGCCACGTGTAAAAGGTGGAACAGTGACGCGCAGACGTCGTAAAAGAATTTTAAAATTAGCAAAAGGTTACTATGGAGCAAAACACTTGTTATTCAAAACAGCTAAAGAACAAGTGATGAAATCTTATTCTTATGCTTATAGAGATCGTCGTCAGAAAAAACGTGATTTCCGTAAATTATGGATTACACGTATCAATGCAGCTGCTCGTTTAAATGGATTAAGTTATAGCGTATTTATGAACGGCTTAAAAGTTGCAGGTATCGAAGTGAACCGCAAAATGTTAGCTGACTTAGCTGTAAATGACCCAGCAGGATTTACGGCTTTAGCAGAAGAAGCAAAAAAAGCATTAAATAAATAAGGAAAAAGGCACTTTTGAGTGCCTTTTTTGTGTATTCTGTGTATAATAGAAGTATCAACGTTTGTAAAAAGGAGGGAAAAAGTAATGAATATCGTTATTGTAAACTCAGCAACAGAAGGGGCAAAAAAAGCGTTTACTTTATTTGAGCAATCTTTTCAAGAAAAGGCAATTGTTTTTGGGCTTGCGACAGGGTCAACACCAATCGAATTATATCAGTTATTAAGAGAAAGTGATTTAGATTTTTCTGATAAAATTTCGATTAACCTAGATGAATATATCGGTTTATCCGCAAAAGATGAGCATAGTTATCATTATTTTATGAGAGAGCAATTATTCAATGATAAGCCTTTTAAAGAAAACCATATTCCAAATGGACTAGAACACTGCGAAGAAATTGAAATTTCAAGATACGAAAATATTTTGAAACAATATCCAATCGACTTGCAATTACTTGGTTTAGGTACGAATGCACATATTGGGTTTAATGAACCTGGTACATCATTTGATACTCGCACACATAAAGTAGCATTAACGGAGTCAACGATTCAAGCGAATAAACGTTTTTTTGAAAAAGAAGAGGATGTCCCAACATACGCTTATTCAATGGGGTTACAGTCTATCATGGATGCTAAAAAAATTGTATTGCTTGCCTTTGGTGAAAATAAGGCTCAAGCTGTCAAAGATATGATTGAAGGTCCTGTGACGATAGATGTTCCAGCAAGTATTTTACAAAAGCATGATGATGTCACGATTATTATTGACGAATGTGCAGCAAGTTTATTAAAAAGGTCATAATTGCATGACCTTTTTTTCTGTTCATTTGATGCCAAATAGCTTATAATAAAAGGGATAGTGAAAGGAGGTACTTTATGTATCAAGCTTTGTATCGAGTATGGCGACCACAAACATTTGATGATGTTGTTGGGCAGCAAGCTGTTGTCAAAACATTGAAAAATGCGATTGCAACGAATAAGGTAAGCCATGCTTATTTATTTACAGGCTCAAGAGGGACAGGAAAGACGAGTGCGGCAAAAATTTTTGCAAAAGCTATAAACTGTCCACACCAAGAAAATGGCGAACCGTGCAATAAATGTGCGATTTGTCAATCAATTACGGAAGGCTCTTTGAGTGATGTTATTGAGATTGATGCTGCTAGTAATAATGGTGTTGAGGAAATCCGAGATATTCGAGATAAATCTAGATATGCACCAACAGAAGCTGCTTACAAAGTATATATTATTGACGAAGTGCACATGCTCTCTACAGGGGCGTTCAATGCTCTTTTGAAAACATTAGAAGAACCAACACAAAATGTTATTTTTATTTTAGCAACAACAGAGCCACATAAAATACCTGCTACAATTATATCAAGAGCACAACGTTTTGATTTCAAGCGTATTTCTCAAGAGGATATTGCTAAACGGTTAATGTACATATTAGAGCAAGAGCATATTGACTATGAAGAAGCAGCCATTCAAATTATTGCCAAAACAGCACAAGGTGGTATGAGAGATGCGCTAAGTTTACTTGATCAGGCGATTTCTTATGGAGATAGTGTAACTTATGAAAATGCCTTAGATGTTTCTGGGAGTATTTCTCAAGAGGAAATGGGAGCTTATTTAGTGGCGTTATCTCAACAAGACACAGGTACAGCGCTATCTATTTTACATACAATTCTTTCTCATGGTAAAGAATCAACACGTTTGTTGGAGGAATTGCTATCTTTTTCAAGAGATATTTTAGTGATGCATGCAGTGGGAAAACAGACAACTCTTGTATCTAGTGTTCATTTAGATACATTAACGCAAATTTCGTCTAGTTTTATCTATCGCTTTATTCATGAATTGACATTGACACAACAAGCGATGAGAGTGTCCACACAACGAGATTTATATTTAGAAGTTTTGACGGTTAAAATGGCAACAGAGGAAGAAATACCAGTCTTAGAAACCGCACCGCTTGAGTTAGAAACATTGAAACAAGAAGTATCAAATTTGAAGAATCAGTTAGAAAAGCTAATGGACAGTGGTATAACCTTTGAAAAAACAGTTGAAAAAGTGGTGCCAAAACCAAGTAAACCACAAGAAGTGTTTAAGCCTAATTTAGCACGTATTTTTAATATTTTAGCACGTGCTACAGCGCAAGATAAACAAAAAATTCAAGATGAGTGGCAAGATATTTTGTCGTGTTTAGCAGTTAGTCAACGAGCAAAATTGAACGCTTCTACCGTATTAGCTGCCAGTCCAGAAGGTGTAGTTATTGGTTTTGAATATGATTTATTATGTGGATTAACTGCAGAAGATGCTGAGTTGAGAAACGATATTAGCAAGCATGCCATGCGTTTAATTCAACATCCATGTGTGGTTGAATGCGTGCCACATAATCAATGGAAAGATGTTCGAGATAAATTTATTCAAGCTAAAAAAATGGGGACATTAGAACAATATTTAACACCTGATGTATCAGAAAAAGTATCTATAATGCAAGCAGTTGATTCAAAACAGTTTATCGAAGAAACAATAGAAACAACTTTAGAAGAAATACCAGAAATAATTAGTAAAGCAACAGCGTTATTTGGAGATGCTGTGTATATACAGGAGTGATGAAACAATGATGAAAAATATGGGAAACATGCAAGGTATGATGAAACAAGTACAAAAATTGCAAAAGGAAATGGAACAAGCACAAGAATACTTGAACACACAAGAATTTGTCGGAAGTTCTGTGAATGATTTTGTGAAAGTATCTTTAAATGGCAAACGTGATGTGTTAGATGTGACAATCGCACGAGAAGTTGTAGATCCAGATGATATTGAAATGTTACAAGATTTAATGGTTGCTGCTATAGCAGATGCTTTGAAAAAAGTAGAAGATCGTACGAATGAAGTTATGGGTCGTTATACAAAAGGATTACCTTTCTAAGAGTGTATATCAAAATGAAAAAGAAAACATATAGCTATATCATCTTATCTTTTATTTTTATGTGTGGCATGTTCTTTCTTATTCAATATATGACAGAAAAGCCGCCAGTCAAAACAATTATTCCTCAAGAAAATCAAGAAAATGTAACTGAAATTGAGCCGAAAGCCTTTCAGATTACAACAACTTATCGTATTGATGAAGAGAAAAAAGTACCGGAGAATACATTGTGTCATAGCGTTAGTGAATGCTCGTTGTACGGAGATAGTCAACTTGAAAAAACACATTGGAATGTTCCTATTCCACGTGTTGAGTATGCATTAGACGGTGGTGGAAATGAAGATTTAGAAAATGGAAAATCTGTTGCACGTTATGATGTCGTGAACGATACGCTGTTACCAGTAGTTAAAACAGATTTAACGGCAGAGGAACAAAAACAATCGGAAGAGGTATTTGATATATTTAAATCAATGATTCCAAAAGAATGGCGAAAATATTTAGCATTCTTTTATGTGTATAAAGGGAGCGGTTTTTCAGCAGCTGTCTATAACGATCAAGAGCATCCGCTTGAACAAGAGCTATTTTTTGATATAGATAATTACAATGATTTAAAACAATATGGTGCTTACTATCCTAAAATATCTATTATTGAAACAATGGTTCATGAGTTTGGGCACATGTTTTCTTTGTCGCCTGATCAACGTCATTTGGATTTCCAAGGACATAAACGCACTGATTTTTATTTGAATGGTATTAAAAGTGATGGTTATTTAAGAGCATTTTATCAAGCATTTTGGAAAGATATTGATCCGAACTGGATTGATTTTGCCTCTGTGCGAACCAAAGATGATGAAAGATTCTTTTATGAGAAAAACAAAGATAATTTTGTTGGTACATATGCTACAACAGATCCAGATGAAGACTTTGCAGAAAGTTTTAAATATTTTATTTTTACACAAAGAAATGATTTTAAAGGTCTTCCTTACGAACAAAAAATATTATTTTTCTATCAATACCCTGAGCTAGTATTACTAAGAGCTCAAATGATAAAAGAAATTGTTGCTAGACAACAATAACTATGTATAAAACAGAAAAAGAGGAAAAGTAAGATGCAATATCCAGCACCTATTGAAAAACTTATCGATAGTTATCGAAAATTACCGGGAATTGGTGCAAAAACAGCAGCAAGACTAGCTTTCTTCAGTATGGATTTACCGGAAGAAGAAATTATACAATTTGCGAATGCTTTAATTAGCGTGAAACGCGATTTAACACATTGTCATATTTGTGGCAATATCACGCAGGCTGATCCGTGTTTACTATGTACTGATGAATCACGTGATAAAACGACTTTATTAGTCGTGGAAGATTCTAAAGACGTGATTTCAATGGAACGGATGGGTGAATATCGAGGATTGTACCATGTTTTAGGTGGTGTTTTATCACCTATGGACGGTATTGGTCCTGAAGACTTAACCATTCCTGCACTCATTCAACGTTTACAAGATAATGACATGATAAAAGAAGTAATTGTTGCGACAAACCCAACAGCAGAAGGAGAAGCAACAGCTAAATATATTGCTCGTTTACTAAAACCGGCAGGCATTACCGTCACACGTCTTGCGCATGGTTTAGCCGTGGGTAGTGATATTGAATATGCTGACGAAATGACACTCTTACGTGCCATTGAAGGTAGACGAGTATTGACTTGAAATAGCGTGAAGCTATTTTGAAAGGCTATATAAAAAAGAAGTTAACCAAAAAATGAGAACAGATACTTAAAGTTATATCAGCACAGATAAAGGTACTTAGCGTACTTATCAAATAGTAAAAGGATTGAAAACAACATTTCAACACGTTGCTTTCAATCCTTTTCGACTCTATACCCAATAGTGTTGGTGACTAAATATTTATAGAACATAAAAATATAACAGAACGAGAATAACTTGTTATAGAGTCAAACTTATTAAATAGTAGTTTGAAAAGAAGATTTTAAGGAATTACTTTTAAATTTTTGCAAGAGTCATTAAATCTGTTTTTTGAAACAAATATCGGTTTTTTTTAGATATATTCTTTTCTATTGGAAAAACAATATTGAACAGAACTATCCCACACCAAAATGGTGTGGGGAACTCGGATTTTCTGTTCTTAGAGTCAGCTTTTTTATAAGATAGTTTGTTTGCAATATTTTTAAGAAAATGAGCTATTTTTTAGAATAAATGAGAGTGTATGCTTTATATAACCAGTATGGTATCAAGATAGCTAAACAAACGCCAGTACCTGCCCAAGATCTTGTTAGATAACCTAGTATACCCAATGTTGCAAAGCAGCATAGAAATAATAGTGCTTTTTTCATGATATTTACTCCTAAAAATTGATATGTCCATTGTTTGGATAAGCGTCTTGACTATCCCACCATTGGGCAATGGCATGTCCTGGAGATGCAAGATTTAAAGCAAATTCAATTACACCGGATGAAATAAATTTATTTCCTAGAACTCTGGCAATGGCTTGTTTTAATATGTTTTTTGCTTCATGTTTTCCTAGATGCGCTAAAGCCGAAACAGATCCACCAGTTAATACACCAATAGCTACATCAATTGCAGCTCCAACTGCATCTACTGTAAGTCCTTGTTCGTCCCATATTCCTAAGAAAAATGGTCTACTACCATGACTTATTTTTTCATAGACAGGTCTAAAATCTCCTTTTAATTGACGTCTTAATGTTTCTCTTAAATAATAATCAGAAAGTGTAGGATATTTATTTTTTAATTCTTGGATAAGATTTTCTTGTTGTTCAAGAGTTAATTTTTTAGGGACAAATTTGTTTTCAGTAAGTTCTTCCCCATAAACGATTGTTGTTTCTAAAGAAGGTATTATAGTACCACTGAAACTGAGACTTAATAAACCACATATTAATAATTTTTTACTTGCTTTTTTCATAAATATCTTCTCCTTTGTCTTTGTTTTCTCTTTTTTGATTCGCTATGACTAATTTTTTTTCAGAATTCCTCCAATCCACCAAATAATTTCTAATATATCTATATTCAAAATATTACCTCCTTTACAGTTATATTTTATATTTATATCAAAAAACATAACAGGACGAGAATGTCCGGTTATGTTTTATTATTTTTTTGTTGTTTTTAAATGTTTTTATAGAATTTTTGCATGATTCAGAATAAATATTCAAAAATGGAGATAGATTAAAAGTTGGTTAGTTATTTAAAATTACATGAGTTTTAAATCTTTTTTCATTTCAAGTAAAATTTTTTCTTCAAGAGGTGTATCATTGAGATATTGAGCACCTTTTATGGCAGACGTATAGAAATTTTTTGCAAGTTTAAAATCTTTCTTGTAAATAAAATATTTTGCTTCTAACATATTAATAATTGGCTTTTTCTCTATATCATGTGTATAAGTAAGTATTTCTTTAAGCTTATTCAGACATAGATAAAAGTCTGAAAAGTCATCATACTGCATAATAATACCAAGCAATGCAAAGAAACATTTTTGTATAATGTAATATTCAGAATGATAATAGCACTCATGATTTAAAAGATTCTGTTTAAACTTATTAATATAATATTTATAGATATGAAAATCATTTACTTCAGCTAAGATACTTAAAAAGAAAATATCAATAATCAATAAATCATTGAATGAATATGTTCTTTTTCTTTTGACATGGTCAAAATGTTCTTCTAAAATAGCTTTACCCACCGAAAAATCTTTTGTTGTCACAATTTGCATTTCTTTTTGAAGTATATCAATTGATAATTGTTCTTCTGTGGTTAAGCTATCAAAAAAATGAGTATAGATTTGTTTAAATAAATATTCTTTTTCTTGTGTTTTTTCTTTGTGTTGTAAAGTATGTAGTTGTATAATTCTTTTTTTCAAATCGTAGTATTCTTCTGGAAGAATAGTTGTATGCTCATCAATGAGTATACTTAGAGAGATATTTAATTTTTCTGCAATATAAGAAAGAGTTAATAAAGAGGGTAAAGATTTACCAGTTTCAATACGCGTTAATTGACGTACACTTAAGTTTTTTTCACAATCACACATTTCTTCTCGTGTTAAATTTTTCTGAATACGTAATTTTTTGATTTTTTGCCCTATTTTCTTTATTTTTAACATGATTGCCTCCACTTCAAATTATTTTTAGTAATATCTTTATTATTCACACTCAGCATATATTTTTCGATAGGTCTTTTTTTAAAAAAGAATAAACCCCGTAATAAACGATTGCATAAATCAGATTATTCACTAACCCAATATGAAGTGGTTTAAACACAATAAAATAGATAATACTAAATGAGCCAATACTTATATTTACGAATATTTGTTTTGTTGTTTTACCAAAAATAAAAAATAAACTATGCCCAATAGTTACTAAAATAAGTGAAAAAACAGCAGGTAAATTATCGTACGTCACTAAACAAGTATTGCCAATGAATAGCAAACACAAGATTATAAAAAATAGCTTTTTTGTCATATTTTACCACCCCTCTTTGAAAATATAATATTTTTGCCACTATTATAATACTTAGTATTAGGTTTGTATACTTTTGTGATAATGTGGTATTGGTAAATAAAATCACGTTGATGGCTATTGTGCATCAACGTGATAAATGGTTTGATTATACTTGAACAGGTGTGAACCAATCCACAACACGACCTACGATATTTAAGTACGCATCGTCAGAGTGTCGAGGAATGATAATATTGTCATATTTTTCGTTTAAGGATACTAAAACAAGAGTATCTTTTTCAAAATACACTTTTTTAACGTATGATTTACCGTCATAATCAATGGCATAAATTTCCCCGTTGATAAAATCACTATTTTTCTTAATAAGAACGACATCATGATTATGCAATAAAGGTTCCATACTATCACCAGAAACAGCACTCGCCACATCGTATGGTTTTAAATCATCTCTATCTGTATAAAGAGTGATTGTATCGTTGTTTCCATAGTTGTATCCAACACCTGCGGCAAGAGCTTCAACAACGTTTATTGGATGAAGCGTAATTGTTATTGTTCTTTGTGCGATAAGATTATCAATAAAATCAAGTGTTTTCTTTTGTTCTTTATCAGACAGTTGTTTCACAACTTTAATAAGTTCAGCCGTTGTTTTTGACACGGTAACTGTTTTTTTTCCATATAGTAGAGTATGTATATCTGTCTGGAAAATATCAGCTAGTCGTTCTAAATCTTCTATCATCGGGCTTCTATCACCTTTAATCCATCTTGAAATGGCTGATTTTGATTTATTGATTTTTTTGCCAATATCTTCTAAAGTCATATCTTGTTCTTTTCGAAATGTATCAATCATAATAGGCAGTTTATTTTTTTCAACCATATAGCCCTCTCCTTTTATCATGTATCCACAGTATACATTTTTTTTGACGATTTGTAAACAAGTTGTTGACAATTTGTAAAAATGAGCTATAATACATTTTATAAGTTTTACTTTTTGGCAACAGGAGGAATGTTTATGTTTAATATTTTTGAAATGATGATGATTTTGTTTTTAGTAGCTGGCACAGGTGTTTTTTTCTTGTTAATGAGTACACAGCAAAAAATGTTAGAGGAACAAAGACAAAGAGTGCATAATCGACGTATCAGCATGATGACACGATAGGCTTAGATATAAATACTCGAATGAGTTGTTTCAATTTGGTATAATTGGCATAAGTCATAGTGGTAAGGAGAGTATTTATGTCAAGAATAGAAAAAGTACAACAAAAATTAGTAGAAAGAGGACTAGATGCCTTATTGGTAACAAACCTTTATAATCTACGCTATGTAGCAGGATTTACTGGGACAACAGGATTGGCTGTTATTACAAAAGATAATGCTTTTTTTGTAACAGATGCTCGTTATACAGAGCAAGCAGCGAAACAATGTAAAGGATATACTATTGTACAAAATTTAGGACCTATTTTCTTAGAAGTGAAAAAAATCGTGACAAATGAACATATTAAAACATTGGGCTTTGAAGACGGCAGTATGTCGGTTAAAGAATATGACGGATTGAAAGAGTTATTATCGGCTCAATTAGTATCTGCATCAGGATTAGTAGAAGGTTTAAGAATTTTAAAAGATGCCGAAGAATTTGATATTATTAGACAAGCGTGTCATATTGCAGACCAAGCATTTGATTATATTTTAGGTGAAATTAAACCAGGTGTAACAGAAATTGAAATTGCCAATAAAATGGATTTTTATATGCGTAGTTTAGGTGCATCGGGTGTATCTTTTGAAACGATTATTGCCAGTGGTGAACGTTCTGCAATGCCTCATGGTGTTGCAAGTACTAAAGTGATTGAAAAAGGTGACTTTATCACAATGGATTATGGTTGCTATTACAATGGGTACGTGTCTGATATGACAAGAACAATCTCTTTAGGAGAACCAAGACATGCACAATTAAAA
Source organism: Carnobacteriaceae bacterium zg-84 (assembly GCA_013874835.1). Taxonomy (NCBI): domain Bacteria; kingdom Bacillati; phylum Bacillota; class Bacilli; order Lactobacillales; family Carnobacteriaceae; species Carnobacteriaceae bacterium zg-84. Next base: position 163,912 of record CP059430.1, read on the forward strand.
GAAATTCATCAAGTGGTGTTGGGAGCACAAACATTAGTGAATGAATCTGTTAAAGCAGGATTGTCATGTGCTGATATGGATAAAATCGCTAGAGATTATATCACGCAAAATGGATATGGAGAGTATTTTGTACATTCAACTGGGCATGGTATTGGATTGGAAATTCATGAAGCACCGGCTGTATCAAGAATATCTGAATCTGTTTTAGAAGTAGGACATGCAGTCACAAATGAACCGGGTATTTATATCCCAGGCATTGGTGGTGTCCGTATCGAAGATGATATTTTCATCACAGAAAATGGTGCAGAAATTGTGACAAAAGCAAATAGAGAATTGATTATTTTATAAAATAAAGGAATTTTTTGTCAAAAGGTGTCGATTAGTAAAATAATCGACACCTTTTAATGAAACGTTAAATGAAAGCTGATAAATATGGTATATCTACATATTTTATTTAGCTAGTAGAATGATATAGCAATTTATTCTATTGTCAAAAGAGTATACAAAAAAATTATTAACAAACAAGAGTTTTTCATCAGAAGATTATCAATAGAATTCAAAAACTAGAAAAATGATAGAAATCAAGAGGTAAGAGAATATAAGATAATATTTTATATATTGCTAATATTTAAATTTCATGAGATAGATTTCTAAGAACGACAACGCTATTCTTAAAATATTGCATAAAAGTATATCTTATTTCTAAAAAAAATGATATAGTAGAAGTGATGTATCGTTATGATAAATAGAAAGCAAAGGAGAGCGTAAAGTGAACAAGTATGAACATAATGTTTTAGGAAATATTGAGATTGCTCCTGAAGCCATTGAGTTAATTATTGGTATTGCTGTTTCAAAAATGAAAAGAGTACATAGCATACAAGGAAAATTAGTATCAAATATGGTATCCGTTTTTTCAAAACCTCTTGTGAGTAAAGGTGTGTATTTAACAACTAATTCAGAGGGAGAATTTGTTGTTGATATTTATGTAAATACATTCTACGGTGTGTCCATTCCTAAGCTGGCTAGACATATTCAAGAGCGTGTGAAAGAACAAGTTTTATTTATGTGTGATATTGATATTCAAGAAGTGAATGTACATATTGTAAATTTAGTTTTAGAAGACGCAGGTGAGAGCGTTGAGTAAAAAAATGTTGAACAGACGCCAAGTGCGTGAAAAAGCTATTCAAACTCTTTTTCAATTAACGTTGAATAAAGAATTATCTCCAGAAGAAGCTATGGAAAATGCGTTGATGATTGATGCCATTGAAGACATTGCAACAAGCGTTGAAGATGTACCGTATTTATCAGAATTAGTTTTGGGGATTTTGGGAAAAGAAGAGATGATTGATAATCTCATTCAAGAACATTTAAAAAATTGGCAAGTATCAAGACTAACAAAAATAGATTTGGCAATTTTAAGACTTGCTGTTTATGAAATGTTTGATGTCATGGATGAAAATGTGCCAAAAAAAGTGGCAATTAACGAAGCCATTGAATTGGCAAAACTTTATAGTGATGATAAAGCACCTAAATTTATCAATGGTGTCTTATCAAGTATGATTGAAGAATAGAAAGTGCGTATACTATGTGACGCACTTTTTTTGTAAATGAAAATTTAATAAAAAAACAAAAATATCATTGACAATCTACCGCTAAAAATGATATTTTGTTAAGCAAAATATTTCAGATTTTGGAGGGATTGTTTATGTCATTATGGGAATCAAAATTCGTAAAAGAAGGGTATACATTTGATGATGTGTTATTGGTGCCGGCGGAAAGTCATGTGTTACCAAATGATACAGATTTAAGCGTTGAGCTAGCTACAAATTTAAAATTAAATATTCCGTTAATAAGTGCCAGTATGGATACCGTAACTGATTCTAGTATGGCAATTGCAATGGCTCGTCAAGGGGGATTGGGTGTCATTCATAAAAATATGTCCATTGAAGAACAAGCTGAAGAAGTAAGAAAAGTAAAACGTTCAGAAAGTGGCGTGATTTTAGATCCGTTTTTCTTAACGCCTAATCATTTAGTACGTGATGCAGAAAAACTAATGGCAAAATATCGCATTAGTGGTGTGCCTATTGTGGATACACTTGAAAACAGAAAGTTAGTAGGAATTTTAACAAATCGAGATTTACGTTTTGTGTCTGATTATACGGTGAAAATTGATGAAGTCATGACACGCGACAATCTTGTAACAGCACCTATTGGCACATCATTAAAAGATGCAGAAAAAATCTTACAACGTTACAAAATCGAAAAATTACCAATCGTGGATAAAGACGGTAAATTATCTGGTTTAATTACGATTAAAGATATTGAAAAAGTAATCGAGTTTCCAAATGCAGCGAAAGATAAGCATGGACGTTTATTAGTGGCTGCCGCTGTGGGTGTAACAAGTGATACTTTTGAAAGAGCAAAAGCACTATTAGATGCTGAAGCAGATGCAATCATTATTGATACTGCTCATGGGCATAGTGCAGGTGTTATTCGTAAAATTAAAGAAATTAGAGAAACATTCCCAGAAGCGACATTGATTGCAGGAAATGTTGCGACGGCTGAGGGAACACGTGCGTTATTTGACGTCGGTGTTGATGTTGTGAAAGTGGGAATTGGTCCGGGTTCTATTTGTACAACACGTGTTGTTGCCGGTGTGGGTGTTCCACAATTAACAGCAATTTATGACTCAGCAAGTGTGGCACGTGAGTACAATAAAGCTATTATTGCAGATGGCGGTATTAAATATTCAGGAGATATTGTAAAAGCATTGGCAGCTGGTGGACATGCTGTTATGCTAGGAAGTATGCTAGCTGGAACAGATGAAGCACCGGGTGAGTTTGAAATTTATCAAGGACGTCGCTTTAAAACATATCGTGGTATGGGTTCTCTTGCGGCTATGGAAAAAGGATCAAGTGACAGATATTTCCAAGGTTCAGTGAATGAAGCAAATAAACTTGTACCAGAAGGTATTGAGGGACGTGTCGCTTATAAAGGGAGTGCCGCAGATATTATTTTCCAAATGTTAGGTGGCTTACGTTCAGGTATGGGTTATGTTGGAGCACCAAATCTTAAAGCACTACGTGAAAATGCACAATTTATTAGAATGAGTGGAGCAGGATTACGTGAATCTCACCCACATGATGTGCAAATTACAAAAGAAGCACCAAACTATTCTGTTCAGTAGATTGTATGATACTCAAATAGGCTCGAAATCAACATGTTGATTTCGAGCCTATTTTAATTAGTCCTCATCTTTGACATCAATATCTTCTGGGAGGGGTGTGTTTAAATAGTCTTGTAATTCTTTTATATATTTATCACGTTCTTTTAGAAACAGGGTAAATTGATTGGCATTGATGAATATATCGTCATCAACCACAAGATAGCGAATTTGTTTTTCACGAATAAGTCGGGTGATGTCTTGTAGGGAAAGGTCTAAATAATCGGCTGTTTCTTGAGGGGATAAATACATTTTGGCACTCTCCTAACGACTTTTTTCTAGGCTTATGTTATCATAACAGTAATGATAATACAAAGAAAGAGAGTTTTATGAAAAAAGAAAAAGTCTTAGTGATTGTTGGTCCAACGGCAGTGGGGAAAACCGCATTGAGTATTGACATCGCCAAAAGGTATGGTGGGGAGGTCATTAGTGGAGATTCAATGCAAATTTATCGACATTTAAATATTGGCACCGCTAAGGTAACACTAGAAGAAATGGATGGTGTACCACATCATTTGATTGATATTTTAGAACCTGACGAAAGTTATAGCGCAAGTGAATTTCAGGCAATGGCAAAAGAAAAAATCCGTAGTATTTCCCAAAATAATGCATTACCCATTGTCGTTGGGGGGACGGGGTTATATATTGAGGGATTACTATATAATATGCAATTTGGTGGTAATAAAAGCATTGATACGAGTATTGCAGAAAAACTAGAAAAAGAATTGAAGCAAAAAGGTGCTAATGTTTTATATGAGAGATTAGTACGTGTAGACGCTAAGGCGGCCGAAAAAATCCCCATTCAAAATGAAAGACGTTTGTTGAGAGCATTGACAGTCATTGAAAGTACGGGAATGTTATTTTCGCAACAAGAAGATAAGACATTGGTCTATGATAGTTTGGTCATTGGATTGACGACAGAGCGAGATAGACTGTATGAACGTATTGATTTACGTGTGGATAATATGATAAACCAAGGATTACTTGAGGAAGCAAAATGGCTATATGAGCATTACGAGGGAGATTTTCAAAGTAAGAAAGCGATAGGGTATAAAGAATTATTTCCTTATTTATCTGGGGAAGATACTTTGGAGCATGCGGTTGATGTGCTGAAACAGCAATCCAGACGCTATGCAAAACGCCAGTTGACATGGTTTAGAAATAGAATGGACGTTTTATGGTTTGATTTGTGGCAAGTCGATAAAGAAGATATTTATAAGGAGATTGATGAATGGCTGAAAAGGTAATATTAGTGGCGATACAACGTCAAGAAAAAGACGAAGCGTTTATGTATAGTCTACAAGAATTAGAGCGTTTGACAGAAACAGCAGGTGGAGAAGTCGTTGCCACATTGATACAAAAAAGAGAAACTTTTGATAGTAAAACGGCGATTGGAAAAGGAAAAATGGAAGAATTGGTGGCGTTAGTAGAAGAACTAGAACCAGAAACCATTATTTTCCAAAACGAGCTTTCTCCTAGTCATGTAAGAAATATTCAAGCACAAGTGTCGTGTAAAGTGATTGATCGTGTACAACTGATTTTAGATATTTTTGCCATGCGTGCCAAAAGTAAAGAAGGAAAGCTACAAGTTGAGCTAGCACAGTTAAACTACTTATTGCCTAGATTGATTGGACAAGGGACGAATATGTCGCGTCTAGGTGCCGGTATTGGAACAAGAGGGCCTGGGGAAACAAAACTTGAATCAGATCGTCGCCATATTCGAGAGAAAATTCAAGAGTGTAAACGTCAATTAAAAGAAGTGGCAAATCATCGCCAAAGAGCAAGAGAACAACGGAAAAATAGTCATACGTTTCAAATGGGCTTGATTGGGTATACGAATGCGGGAAAATCAACTCTATTAAATCGTTTAACCGATGCGGGAACGTATGAAAAAGACCAACTTTTTGCGACCTTAGACCCCCTTACAAGACAAGTGAAATTATGTGATACATTTAAAATGACATTGACGGATACAGTAGGGTTTATCCAAGATATTCCAACCCAGTTAATTCATGCTTTTGAATCTACCTTAGAAGAAAGTCGAGATGTTGATTTACTCATTCATGTGGTAGATGCTTCTGCTGAAAATTATCAAGGGCATCAAGAAACAGTGTTACAATTATTGAAAGATTTAGACATGGAGCATATCCCATTGGTAACGGTATATAACAAAAAAGATATGGCAACGGATATGTTTACGCCGACATTATTGCCGAGCATTGTTATATCTGCTTTAGATGATTGTGATATTAAGCAATTACACCAGTTTTTATGGGAGCATGTGTCTAAAGAGCTGGTTTTCTATCGCAAACAATTTCAGTTGGGGCAAGAAGCAATCGTTACGAAAATAACGGCTGAAACCTTTGTGACAAAGTCTGAATTTAATGAGGACACATTGCTTTATCAAGTAGAGGGATATGCTAAACCAACGTCGCCATTCGTTGCCCAAAAACAAGATGAGGAGTTTGATTTTTGATGATATATTTTGATAATAGTGCGACAACGCCAATGTTTAAAGAAGTTATTGATACCATGGCAACCGTTCAAGAAAATTTTATTGGCAATCCGTCTAGCTTGCATCATTTAGGTGTGAAATCAGATAGCTTGATTGATAAGGCAAGACAACAAATTGCTGATTTATTATATTGTGATAAGGAGGAAATCTTTTTTACAAGTGGTGGAACGGAAAGCAATAATACGGCGATTATCGGTACAGCATTTGAAAAACAGTCGTTTGGAAAACATATTATTACGACTCAAATTGAACATCCGTCCGTTTTAAAAACGATGCACTTTTTAGAAAAACAAGGGTTTGATGTCACTTATTTAGACGTTGATACAAATGGAAAAATTGATGTAGAAATGTTGGGGAAGGCCATTCGTCATGATACGATTTTAGTGTCTATGATGTGGGTGAATAATGAAGTTGGTATTTTAGAACCTATTCAAGACGTTGCGGTCTTATTGGAAAAGTATCCAACCATTCATTTCCATGTCGATGCTGTCCAAGCGTTACACTATGTTTTAACACAGCGTATACCATCTCGTGTTGATTTATTAAGTTTATCAGCACATAAATTCCACGGGCCTCGTGGTATCGGGATTTTGTATAAACGTGAAGGGAAACGTATTGAATCTTTATTGCATGGTGGTGGGCAAGAAAAAGGTGTGCGTAGTGGGACAGAGAATACCGCAAGTATCGCTGGTATGGCAAAGGCGCTACGATTATACAGTCAAAAACAAATACCAATTCAATCTTATCAGTCTGCCTTGCGAGCGTTTTTATCGTCTTATCATGGTGTTGAAATATTGTCCCCGCTAGAACAAGCACCGCATATTTTAACATTTGCGATAAAAGGTATCCGAGGAGAAGTACTGTTACATGCTCTGGAAGAACAAGGGATTTATCTATCTACGACAAGTGCGTGTTCTTCTAAAACGGCTAAAGAGCATCATACATTGGGAGCGATGAATGTTTCTGGTGATATATCTCGTTGTGCCGTTCGATTAAGTTTATCGGTAGAGAATACGCAAGAAGAAATAGCACAATTTCAACATGTATTTGACAATGTGTATCAAAAATTTAGTAAAATATTGAAATCTTAAAAGGAAGAATAAAAAATGAACGTTAGAATTATGGTTCGTTATGGCGAATTATCAACGAAAGGGAAAAATAAAAAAAGTTTTACACAACGATTGGCACAAAATGTGAGGCATATCTTACAAGACTTTGAGCAAATAAAAGTAAATCCCGACTATGATTTTATGTATATCACATTAAATGGAGCACCAGAAGAGGTCGTATTAGAGCGTTTGAAACATGTTTTTGGGATACAGAGTTATTCGCCAATTTATACGGTTGAAAAATCTCTTGAAGCCATGTTCCAACAAATCTATGCTTTATTATCCAATATGGATTTATCTGATAAAACATTTAAAATTTCCACGAAACGTGCTGACCATGAGTTTGATATGGACACGAATACGTTGAATCGTGAATTAGGGGCAATGGTTTTAGATGCTTTTCCTCAATTAACAGTAAAAGTCAAACAACCCGACATCAATATAAAAGTTGAAGTGAGAAAACATGCTGTTTATATTAGTACCCAAACGTATATAGGTGCAGGGGGATTGCCTGTTGGCACAGGTGGAAGAGGTATGATGATGCTTTCTGGTGGTATTGATTCTCCAGTTGCCAGTTATTTAGCGTTAAAGCGTGGTTTAGAATTGGAAATGGTTCATTTTTACAGTCCGCCTTATACAAGTCCGCAGTCTTTAAGAAAAACACAAGAGTTAACAAAAAAATTAGCATTGTACGGTGGGGCTATTCAATTTATTGAAGTGCCGTTCACAGAAATTCAAGAAACTATTAAAGAAAAATGCCCCGAAGCATATTTGATGACCATCACAAGACGATTTATGTTGCGTGTTGCTGATGCTATTCGTCAAAAACGTGATGGATTAGTCATTTTAAATGGGGAATCTATGGGGCAAGTTGCCTCTCAAACATTGCATAGCATGGTGGTAATTAACGAAGTTACAAATACCCCTATTTTAAGACCTGTTGTGGCAATGGATAAATTGGATATTATTGCACTTGCAGAGAAAATCGACACATTTGAATTATCTATCCAACCTTTTGAAGATTGTTGTACAGTATTTGCACCACCCTCTCCAAAAACAAAACCAAATCTAGAAAAAGTCCGTGTGTATGAAGAAAGATTAGACGTGGATGCCTTAGTAAAACGTGCAGTAGACGGTATTAAAGTCTATCCGATTGATGTACAAACACGCTTTGATGAAGATGTAGAAGATTTATTATAGAACTCGAGGTGTTTATATGCAACTAGCCACATTATGTTATATTGATAATGGTACATCTTATTTGTTATTACACCGACATAAAAAGAAACACGATGTTCATCAAGGAAAGTGGATTGGTGTTGGTGGAAAGGTGGAACGTGGAGAAACACCGGAAGAATGTATTAAACGTGAAGTGTTAGAAGAAACGGGTTTAGTGCTCAATAACCCTAAACTAAATGGAGTAATTACTTTTCCTAATTTTGATGGTGTTAAAGATTGGTATGTTTTTGTCTTTACAGCAACGACTTTTTCAGGAAATCTCATTGAAAGTGATGAAGGAAGTTTAGAGTGGGTGCCTTATGAAAAAGTAAGAGAAAAACCAACATGGGAAGGTGATTTACTTTTTTTAGACTGGTTATTAAACAAGAAACCATTTTTCTCTGCGAAAATGGAGTATAATAATGGACGATTAGCACATCATCATGTGCTGTTTTATGAGTAAATATCAAATATGTCAAGCAATAGCCGTACCGACTATTACTTGGCATATTTTTTATCTATTTATTTCCCAAATACTGCTTATAGATTGCTATAATTTGTTGGATTTATGACGTTTTTATAGGGTAAAGTACCAAAATTCGCCTTAAATCTTTATTTTGTATAAAAATACATTTAATTTTGGGTGTTTTTATTTATAAATTAAGGGGTATACAAATCTTTCTTTTTATAAATATTGATTTTTGTTAAGTTTAATTGACAAAAACACTTTTTATTATTATGATAAAAGTGTAGCTGGTACTCATTTCTGAAAAATATGGAAAAATCAGGTTGGGAGATGAGTTTTATGAAAAGAACAAATAAAAAAACTTTAGGTATTCTAACAGGAGTGGCTTGTTCGTTTGTTTTTGGAACCGCTGTCTATGCGGGTGCTGCAGTGGGTAGTCCTAATGAGTATTGTATCAATCAAATGAAGCGAAATGGTGCAGAATCATTAACAGAATATGATTTTGGCACTCCACTACCGCATGATGATGCATATATGAAAGGATATGCGAGTGGTTCGGGTTCTAATGATGTATATGTCGTTATATATACACCAGATGGAACTAAAAGCGAAAGAAGAGCTTCTGAAGTAAGTAAAGATGTCTATGAAGTAGCCGAAGTGGGAGGACAAGATAAAGCTACTTATGCATATGGTGTAGCAACATCTAAAATTGGTACATCATCAATAACAATTCGCTAGTAATAAAAGAAATGAGTATCAGTATTTTGTAATTTGTAAGGGGTGACATCATGAAATTACTCATATTATATAATCAACTATTAAGTAGATTTATCAAAAATCATAAATTATTAACCTTTATTTATGTGCTTGTCATGTCTATGGGAATAGGTGCATTTTTATTTTTATACCACACACAAATGGAATTTATTGAGAAAGCTAAGGAAGAACCATATAATCACGAACTGACTTTAAACCCAATGGAGATGTCAGATAATCTGTGGGAATTTTTAGAAAAAGATACACGGTTTGAAAAAATTGAGTTCAATACAAAAGTAAAAAGTGAATATGCTCCTGAACAATTTATTTATTCTGTTATCGCTGTACTTCATGTACAAGATGAGGCTTTAAAACAAGAAAATGATATTTTTGTGTCATCTAGGATTTATGATGAGTTAAAACAGACACAAAAATTAACTTTAGATAATCAAGAGTATCATATAATAGGAGAAATAGATGATCCTATTGCAACGGTACAAATGTCTTATCAGCATTATAAAAAACGATACAAACCGAGCAGTATTCACGTTCATGTAAAATCAGAGTTTGTTTTTTCGATAAAAAGTATTCAAGAATATATTGAAAATCATTTTAATGTTTCAGTGAAAAATAAAATGGATCAAGCAGAAAAATCAGAGCTAGAAGTTTTTAAATATTTATTAATGCTGGCTAGTATTATCATTTTATTAAATATTCTTTCACTCTATGTGTTTATGCTTCGCTCTCGAGCAAAAGAGTTTTTAATCTATGACCTTTTAGGAATGAAAAAATTATCTATCTTATTTTATTTACTAATAGAAACAATTATTTTTTATGTTATCAGTTTTCTAATTGCTTTTATTGGGTTTGTGACACTAAATACAATATTAGGAAATACTCTATTACTGAAATATCTATGGATATTATGCATGACTCCGCTTGTTATCAATTTAGTATTGGTTTGTCTTGTTTTTATAGTCTTGTTACGTAAAGGAGGAATAAAATGAAAAAAATCTATTTAGCATTAACTATTTTTAAACAACAAAAATGGTTGAATCTATTGATTTGTCTTGAATTAGCCTTTATGTTTTCTTTATTCAATATTGTTTTAAATCGTACGGATAATATGTTTCAAAATGAAGCAGTATTAACGCAAAGTGGTTTACAAAAAAGTATAAATTTTGCTCCAATATCAAGACATATAGACGATATAGGTTTAAGACAAAGACTAGTACCTCAAGTAGAAAGAATACTTGAAAAATATGATTTTGTAGAGGGGGTTTCTACATTTGAAGAAGTTAGTGTACAGACGTCTAAAGATACACACGGCATGCTTTTATATGATGCTTTAACGGTAGAAAAAGTATATCCTATTTTAAATACGGAACGTGATAAATTACCAGTAATTGCCATTTCAAATGGGAATAAAGTGTATCAAGTAGGGGATACGATTAAAGCAATGATAGACGGTAAAGAGAAAATTCTTACAGTCGTACAATCAGACGATATTGCTAAATTACCTTTATTTTGGTCACAAGGAGGACGAAATTATTTAGGAGATACGACTATGATTTTTCAAAATATTATACAAGGGCGAACGATTCTATTGGGACGAATATCCGATGAATTAAGAGGAAAAGTGAATCCTTATGAAGAAAATATCATGGTTTACATTAAACCAGATACAGAGATGACAAAGGTAAGAGCGTTACAATCAGAGCTATCTCAACTTGGTCAAGCAGATATTGTGTCTGATATGATACAAAAAACGCAAGAGCTTAATGCGGATAAAGTTAAAAAAGATTTAATCAATATGGTCGTTGTCGTATTTGCTTCTGTCATTGGAATGTTTAGTGTATCTGTGTTAAATGTGTATCAACAATTACGTCGTTTTTCTATTTGGCACATGTGTGGGGCAACATTAAAAGAAATTGGCATCATCTATACATTGTATATGTGTTTGATTGGGGTATTGAGTATTTTATGCTTTGCTGGATTGATGATATTAGGATACGTATCAGATGGACGAGGACATTATTACTTCTATTATATAAATCCGTCCCATTTAGTCACAATGATAGGTATTGTTAGTATCATGGTTTTTGTGACTTTAGGATGTTCGTTACTTGCCTTGAAAAAACAAGGTGTTTTCCAATATTATTATGAGTGAGGGGGATAACGATGACAATTCAATTAAATCATATCCATAAAATTTTTCAAGAAAACAAAAAGAATGAATGTGTGGCTTTAGAGGATGTCACATTATCTATCAATAAAGGTGAGCTTGTGGCAATTGTTGGTAAATCTGGCTCTGGAAAATCAACATTATTGCACATTATTGGAGGGTTGGCAGAACAATCATCGGGAACGTATGTGCTGCATAATGAAGTGGTTACGAAAAAGGCACAACAAAATATACGATTGAATACCGTTGGTTTTGTGATGCAAGATTTTGCACTCATCGAGCAGGAAACGGTAAAAAGTAATGTGGCATTACCTCTTTTGTTGGATAAAACAACATCTATTTCAGATATTAAAAAACGTGTTGATGAAACATTGCATTTAGTTGGTATTGCTGATTTAAAACAGAAAAAAGTTAATCAATTATCGGGAGGGCAAAAGCAACGTGTTGCTATTGCGCGTGCCATTGTCAAACAAGCTGAAATCATTTTGGCAGATGAACCTACTGGTTCATTGGATACCAAAACAGGTCAAGAAATTCTTGATATTTTAAAATCGTTACATGAAGAAGGGCGTACTGTCATTATTGTGACGCATGATGAGCATATTGCACAACAGTGTGAACGTATTGTAACCTTGAATGACGGAGAAGTTGTTTCTGATGTTATTCAATCGTTGTCATATTTTGAACAATCAAAATGAGGCTAAACATAAAACCGGCAAAAATGATGTTTTATTGTAAGAGATTAATTTAAAAGTAAAAATAGGGAAGCCTGTCGTTTATATCAACGGATAGTGGTTGATGAAATACTTTCTGAAATAGTAAAAAGGTTTGACATCATTTCATTGAACATATTGATTTCAAGCCTTTTTGAGTAGCGTTACATCTTTGATTTAATAGAGTAATAGGCGTTATCTTTTATGAGTTAATCAGTAACATTAAAAAGGTAGTGTCCTAATAGTTCAAACGGTTAGTCTTGAGTTATGTGGATGTCATTTAATATGTTTAATCAAAGATGTATACGATATTACTATAAACATTATGTAAAGAAGAAAAACAAAACACATCTCTTATGATGAAGGAGATGTGTTTTGTTTTTCTTTTCAGACTGTTGACAAATTAAAATGTCGACAGTCTTTTTTCGTATCAGACGTTAAGTTGTCCGGCTTACCACGATGTACACGATACATCGCTCGCTCTCTACTACGTGCGAGAACGAAGCCATTCGTACCACAACGTCTGATACGATAATAACGCTTAAAAGTGGTATAATAGAGATAAGAAAAAGGAGGGAAAAATCGATGTTTTATAAAGAAACTCACCCAAATGATGAAATCATATTAAACACATTGTCCGAATTAGTACCAAAAGACCATTTACTACGTAAAATTGATAAATCAATTGATTTCAACTTTATTTATGAAATTACTTCTCCTTATTATAGTCATACGAATGGTCGCAATAGTTTAGACCCTGTTGTTTTATTTAAATTGGTCTTTTTAAAAGATATTTATGGCATTAAATCCATGCGAGAAACCATTAAACGTGTCGAAACGGATGTAGCGTTTAGATGGTTTTTAAACCTCCCTTTCTCTAAACCTACCCCACATTATTCTACTTTCTCTCAAAATTATATTCGCCGTTTTCAAGGGACGTCTGTGTTTGAAGATATATTTAATACTATTGTACACCAAGCTATCTCACATCATTTAATTAGTGGGACAGCTTTATTCACAGATTCCACACACATTAAAGCAAACGCCAATAAAAATAAATTTAGAAACGCTGTTATTGAAGTGGTTCAAGAACGTAAACGAGATTTAGAAAACGAAATCAACGCCGAACGAGAAGCTATTGGAAAAAAGCCTTTTAGCTACACAGATAAAATCATCTCTAAAAACATAAAAGAAAGTACGACTGATAAAGAAAGCGGCTATTACCATCGGGATAATAAAGAAAAAGGATTTATGTACTTAGACCATCGTAGTGTCGATGGTAAACACAATTTTATTGTAGACTGCTTTATTACACCGGGGAACGTGCATGATAGTGTACCGTATGTGTCACGATTAACACATATAATAGAAACATTTCATTTTAATGTGAATTGTGTCGCGTTAGATAGCGGATATTATAAAAAAGACATTTTAAAATTTTTAGAAGAGCAAAAGATATTTTCTGTGATTGGGTATAGACGTTTTCATCGCAATCCTGACCATAAGTTTTTTCGATATGATTCATCTAGAGATTGTTTTACGGATACACGTACGGGAGAAATTTACACCTACAGAAACATTGATAGACAAGGATATAAGCAGTATCGTATAAGCGATAACAGTAATAAACGGATACTACGTCGAGCGATAGATGCTGATGTATACGATAGATGTCGTGAACGTCGATTATCTACGTTTGGGAAAGCACTATATAAACGACGGAAAGAAACGATTGAGCGTAGCTTTGCAGACTCTAAACAAAATCATGGGTATCGGTTTGCACAATATAGAGGAGTAGCCAAGATGCAGCAGTACACTTGGTTATCTTGTGCTGCCCAAAACATGAAAAAAATGGCAATCCTACTCACGAGAGATAGCCATTTTTTACAATATAGTTCTTTATTTATCATTTTTAAATGCAAAATCCAACGTATTTTTCAAAACTGGAGAAATACGTTGGATTTTTTATCGCTATTGTCAACAGTCTGAGAAGAAAAACAAAACACATCTCTTATGATGAAGGAGATGTGTTTTGTTTTTCTTTTAATAAATTTGTTGTACTTAGACAAACGGTCATGAAAATAAATAGCGTTTGTACCCAAAAAATCGTGACGTCTAACAATCCGCTAACTAAAACGAGGGTAATAAAACTCATACATAGAGCACGTAGAGATTTTAATAATCCAGTGTTTTTTATTCGATGTAACTGGATAAGTAATTTTGTGAATAAGGCAATCAGCAAACTTGCACCAAGAAAGCCATAGTTTAATAGTGTATCTAAAATCATATTGTGTGCATGTTGTGTTGGATAACTTGCATATTTTTCATAAATCGTCATATACGTTAAAGGACCTTGACCGAATGGTTTATGACAAAATTCTTCTATAGAGGCTTGCCAAATACTTGTGCGAATATCAATGTGTTCGTCAATTAAATTTAATTCAAAGCGAGGAACATTGCTGTAAAAAATAATAACAGAAATGATGCTCAATATAAATGCAACGATAATAAAACGTCTAAATATTTTTGATTCAACTAAAAATCCAAAGGTTATCAATGAAATAAGCAAGGAAGGTAAAATGGTTCGTGTCAATGTAAAGAGTAGACCACAACCGTTTAAAAAGGCAATAAAAGCGTACCAGCCTTGTTTTTTTAGACATTTTGCATGATACATTTTATATCCAGCGATTAAAATGAAAAATCCACATGCCAAGGCATAATAATTTGGATTAAAGAAAAATGAATCTGCTCGTCCGTCATTCCATGTAATGAAATGTTTGCTCATTGCATGATAATCAATTGGTGGTAAGATATGATACGCTTCTAACCAAGCATATATTGCATGAACAATGCTAAAATGAAGCATTATATCTAATATTTTTTGGAATGTTTTTTTGTCAATAAGTGTTGTGTAATATGTAAAGTAAATATAGAAAACAACAAGACTTATTGTTACAAAAAAACCAATTAAATTTTGTGCTAGTGCAGATACGGTACTAGACAAAAGAAAAAATAGCCAAATGAGTTTATGTATATAAGAATGTTTGATTAAGTTTATAAAAGACTTTTTATATAGTAAATAACAAGTAGCTAAGAGTATACCTATACAGGCAATAGGGAACGGAAGCATCATTGTCATCGTTGTGAAAATGAAGATCCAGTTCAACTCAAAACGTTGAAAAACTGCCTTTATATTTGAAAACAAGAGAACGCCTCCTTTAGTCATGTACACTGACATGATATAGCGTCTATATTATATCTGAAATAACGGTAAAAACATATAGATTTTTTTTGTTTGTTAAAAAAGAATGAGGCGAACGATTTATATATTAAAAAAAGATTTTAAATAGTGAGCGACACCATCTTCTTCATTTGTATATGTTGTTTCGTATTTAGTGATTGCTTTAATGGAAGGGATGGCATTTTTCATGGCAATACCATACTCAGCAAAAGATAGCATTTCTGAATCGTTATCTTCATCACCAAAAGCAATAAGACGCTCTTTAGGAACGTTTAAAATAGTCAATAAATAATTTAAACCAGCTGCTTTATGAACACCTTCAGGTGTAATATCTAAACAGGGGAAAGCACCACCCCATGTACGAATATCTAATGATGTGTTTAAATGCTCTTTTAAGTAGCTTTTGATAATAGGTTGTTCTTCTAATGATGAAAACCACCCAAAAGAAATAGGCTCTTCCGGTAAAACCTCTGGTTGAGAAAGCAGTTGAAAACCGTTGACAGGTTCTGGGAAATACTCGCTTTTTGGTAAATCTAGTGTCGACACATAAACATTATGACGTGTTTCAGTTCCAATAAATCCAAGATTTAACTCTTTTTGTAAGGCGATAATTTTCCTTGCTGTGTCAAGTGAAATAGAGTGTTGATGATAATGTTCCCACTCTTTGTCTAGAGGATGATGTACCAATGCGCCGTTATTGTTTATCATTGGTGTTTTTAGCGATAGAGAGTGATAGATATCCTCGCTAATACGAAATGAACGCCCCGTTGTGATGACGATGTGGTGTCCTTGGTCTTGTAGTGTCTTTAAGACATCTTTTGTGAAATCTGATGTTGTATGATCAGACTTTAATAGTGTTCCGTCTAAATCAAGTGCAATCACATAAGGTTCCATAAAATTCCTCCAATCAATAGAATGTTGTTATTATACCATAATTAAATTTTTTTTGTAAAAGTGGTATGTAACAAAATGATGACAAACTTTACACTTTTGTAAATAGGTACGTTTTTACTAGGAGATTTTAAAAGGATGTGTTAGTCTATTGTCTACTAATGAAAAGTTAGTTAAATAAAAAGTGAGTAAAAAGACAGGAGAGTGAAACGAATGCATAAGCATTATAAATTATGTGCTATTTTTTGTATGAGTGCTTTGTTATGCCAAGTAGTTATACCGGTTGCTTTTGCAGACGAATACGATACAAAAATCTCTCAACAAAAAGAAAAAATAAAAGAAATTGATGCAACAACATTAGAAAAATCTTCTGAGTTAAAACAAACGATGCAAGAAATCGAAATGCTTGAAAATACGATACATGATGTAGAAAAGAAGATAGAAGATAATCAAAAAGAATTTCAAAGATTGCAAGAAGAAAGTGCCTTATTAGAGGAGTTGATTATCAAACGTGATGAACGTATTAAAGAGCAAGCAAGACATATACAAGTCGATGATACGACAGACGATTTCTTCCAGTCTATCTTAGCGTCGGAAAATATTGTAGAGGCACTTTCAAAAGTGTTAGCATTGACAGAATTGACGCGTGCATCAAATGATATATTAGAACAGCAACGAATAGATAAAGATAAGTTGAATGAAAAGAGAGAGAAACTGGAACAAATCACATTGGAAGATGCACAACGTGTGAAAGAGTTGGATGTTTTAAAATCAAATTTACTCATTAAAACAACAGAAATCGAAGTAGCTTTGTCACAATTAGCTAGCGATAAGCAAGATTTAGAAACGGATATTGAAAAAACGAAAGAAAAACAAGAGCAGGCAAAGCGTGAGTATGAAGAACTAAAACGTCGAGAACAAGACAGACAAGAGGCGCTAAAAAAAGAACAAGAACGGATACAACAAATTGCTTTGGCAAAATCGACAGTTATTAATACAGGACAAACAGGATTTGTTTATCCAATTAGTCAGCCAACTGTGACAAGTCCATTTGGCGTGGCTAGACAATTGACTCTATTAAATGGACAGAAATATACAGATGTGCATAATGGCATAGATTATGTGAATGGTAATTCACAAGCTTTAATTACCGCTTCAGCCGGAGGAGTTGTCGTATTTGCAGGTAAAGATAGTTATGGTGGTATTGGTGTCATTATTAAACATGAGAACGGAATGTACACACATTATTGGCATTTAAGCACGTTACAAGTATCTGTTGGACAATCAGTATCCCAAGGACAAGCATTAGGTGTTATTGGTGCAACAGGATTAGCAACAGGTATCCATTTACATTTTGGTATGTCTACACAAATGTACTCGGGATATGTCAACCCAGCATTATATGTACATTAAAAAGTTTGGCATCAATCTGTGAAAAGATTGATGCCAAACTTTTTGTTATGTAAGCGAAACAAAAAGAATTTCGCACTGTTTTATTGGAGTATAGTTTGCTATAATAAAATGAAGATAAAAAAGTAAGGAGTTATGACATGTTAAAAAAATTAAGAGTGTTTAAACAGGCTGTATCTTTTAATATGAAACGTGTCGATATTGGCTCTCAAGCAGCACAATTAACTTTTTATATTTTGCTATCATTAGTGCCAATCATTCTTGTGATTGGGAATATTATTCCTCTTTTACCGATTAGTTATGACAGTGTGAAAGAGTATTTAGACACATTTTTACCAGAAAGTATTCGAGAATTAGTGGACACAATGTTACAACATTATTTACATTCTTATAGTGGTAGCTCTTTATTTTTAGGGATTATCGTTGCCTTGTGGTCAAGTTCGCAGGCGTTTAATGTCATTCAAAAAGTACTGAATGATATTTACCACACAAAAGAACGAAAAAATTTTTTAGTGTCAAGACTATTTGCCTTTTTTATGTCGTTAATGTTTGTGATCATTATTATGCTAGTCGGTTTAATGTTTGCTTATGGAGGCACTATTTTAAGGCTATTGCAACAATTTACGATTATTCGTGGAGGTATGGACGTTATTTTT
Organism: Carnobacteriaceae bacterium zg-84; assembly: GCA_013874835.1. NCBI lineage: Bacteria > Bacillati > Bacillota > Bacilli > Lactobacillales > Carnobacteriaceae > Carnobacteriaceae bacterium zg-84. The sequence goes on from CP059430.1 coordinate 182,295, forward strand.
GATAACTTCAAATGGATTGTTGCATTTAGCATTATTTTTATTTTGTTGTGGGTTATGTATTACGCTGTACCAAATGTCAAATGGAAAATGCGATATGCCTTACCCGGAGCTGTTTTTTCAACGACAAGTATTTTGTTGGCATCGCAACTATATTCGATTTACATTGGCAATGCGACAAACAACGCTTTAACAGACGGTACAATTGGTGTTTTTATCGTATTGATGCTATGGTTATACGTCGTATCTATGGTTATTTTGTTTGGAGCATGGTTAAATGTTTTGTATCATGACTATAAATATATGCCTTTTCTGAAAAAAGCACAGTACGAACAAAAGCATATCAAAGAAGTATATTATTCTAAAGATTTTGAAAATGTGGATGAAGGAGTTTTGTAAAGAATGCGTCAAAAAGTAAAAGAGATAACACGCATCGACTATGGCATTATTTTAACCGTGTTTATCTTATTTGTCATAAGTGTATTAACATTATATGCCACAACCGTTTTAATCAATGAAGGAAGTTTACAATCAACAGTGATGCATATTGTGTGGTATATTCTTGGCAGTGTCGTGATTGCCATTATTATGCAATTTGATGCAAAACAAATATGGAAATTAGTACCTTTTATTTATGTCGGTGCGATTATCTTACTGGTTGCTGTGCTTTTTTTCTATGACAAAACAACAGCAGCAACTTTTGGAGCAAGAAGCTGGTTTAGATTTGGGACATTTAGTTTTCAACCTGCAGAAATTTCAAAAATAGCGTTGATTTTAATGCTTGCTCGAGTTGTGACAAACCATAATGTCACGTATCGAGAACGTACATTAAGAACAGATGGGCAACTATTACTGAAAATCTTTTTGTGGACACTACCGATGTCCGTTCTTGTTATTTTAGAAAATGACTTAGGAACAACACTCGTTATTTTAGCGATTGTATCAGGGATTATTTTGATGTCGGGTATTTCCTCTAAAATTCTATTACCACTATTTTTAGGTGTTTTTTTGTTCGGTGCATTGATTTTATATTTGGCTGTTTATCATCGGCATATTTTGATGTTTTTCGGTTTTAAACCGTACCAATTTACACGTATTGATGCGTGGTTAGATCCTTTTTCTCATGCAGCACAAGGGTCTTATCAAGTTAGAAATGCCATTTTAGCAATAGCAACAGGCGGTGTTTTAGGAAAAGGGATTGGAATATCTCAAGTGCATATTCCCATTCGTGAATCCGATATGATTTTTTCAACTATCGGAGAAAATACAGGATTTTTAGGTGCTGTCTTTTTGATTTTCATTTACTTTACATTGATTTATCAAATGGTAAGAACCTGCTTTGAAACGAAGAATGAATTTTACACGTATATTTCTGTGGGCGTTATTTCCATGATTATGTTCCACGTTTTTGAAAATATCGGAATGAATATTGGTCTTTTACCTTTAACTGGTATTCCATTGCCTTTTATTTCACAAGGTGGTTCTGCGTTATTAGGTAATATGATAGGTGTCGGCTTAATTATGTCAATGCGTTATCATACAAAAAGTTATTATGGTATACACATTATTTAAAAGAAAGAAGGAAAAAATATGACAAAATATAATAAAGAAGAATTAAAACAACGTTTAACGGATATTCAATATGAAGTCACACAAAATTCAGCAACTGAAAGACCATTCAGTGGTGAATATGATGATTTTTATGAAGAAGGTATTTATGTAGACATCGTTAGTGGAGAACCTTTATTCAGCTCAACTGATAAATACGACGCAGGTTGTGGGTGGCCTTCTTTTGCAAGACCAATCGAAGATCATTTTTTAACAGAGCATCTTGATGAAAAACTTGCTAGAGTGAGAACAGAAGTAAGAAGTGCACAAGCAGATTCACATTTAGGACACGTATTTAATGACGGACCAGAAGAATTAGGAGGATTACGCTACTGCATTAATTCAGCGGCACTAAGATTTGTACCTGTTTCAGAATTAGAAGCACAAGGATATGAAAAATATAAAGCATTATTTAATAAATAATATGTAAAGGCTTGAAAACAGTGTTTTTAAGCCTTTTTTTGTCCACTTTTATATACAAAATCGTGTTGGTAGATTATGGCTCTTCGTCAAATTGTGTTGGTGGAGAGAAATAGTGAGTATGTTGGTAGTGAATGGCATTAACCATTCACTACCTTTTTCACATTCTTTTTCTGCCACTGAGAATGGTGTTGTATGATTAAAATACGCAATCTAAAATAAGAAAAACGTCTGTAGCCATAGGCAATCCGTTTGATGACTTTAATATGATTGTTGATAGCTTCTGTGATACCGTTTGAATAAGGTGTGGTAAAAGCTTGATAAATACCATTCTGATAGGTTTTAAAAATATCAAATTTCTTTCTAAACCACTCTGGTAATGACGGGTCAATATGATGAATAACCTCCATAAATGACTCAAAATCTCGCTGTCTATAAGCATATCTCAACTCTTGTACAAACTCATATGCTTGTTTTAAAACAGGACTATAGTCTAATAATCTATCCAGGATTTGTGCGTGTGTCAGATATGTTTTAAAGGATTGGTGATAGTGATAGTCTGTATCATTTACATCAAAGGCATCTTTTAATAATAATTTCCAGTATTTCTTTAAGTGTTTATAAGCCTTTTCTTTTTTTAAAGGTGTTCATTTCTTTTATACGTAGTGTATTTAAATTCCGATGTATATGTTGTATGATATGAAATCTATCTGTGACAATAACGGCATTAGGAAAAACCTTCTGAATAAGTTTGCCATAATTGGCATTCATATCCATAACAAGATAGCGAACGCTATGTCTTGCTTTTTTAGAAAATTGTTTAAAATAAGTGATTAAATGGTCTAATTGGCGACTAGGTAACACATCAATAATACGGTGCGTCAATCCGTCTACACAGATAAAACTCATCTTCCCTAAATGAGATGTCACAGACTTAAATTCGTCGATACATAGTACCTTAGGTAGATAATGAAAAGACGGTTTAACTTGTTTTGTATATTTATCTAAGACACGTTGTACGGTCACATCAGATACAAAGTGGTCTTGGCAGATATGTTTTCTTGAAATATTTTTCGTTAAATCAAGTGCAATAAGTTGTTTTAATTCTTTAGAAATACAACAATGTTTATCGACTAAAGAACACGAAGAAGAACAGGTTTTTAGACACGTTTTACAGCGATAACGGGTTCTTTAAGAAGTAAAACAGTTTTGATTTGTCTAAACTTTGGTAATAATGTTTTCGTTTGATATGTCCCATGTTTGATGAGTGTTTTAGCATGACAATGTGGACAGGTGTGGCAAGGCTTTGTCCAAGTACCTTTAATAAAGTGGTGTGGAATACCATTTATTGTTTTTTCTTCTAACCAATGTTCATCAGCTATGAAAGATTTATCTGTTAATGTCAATAATTTTTTTGTATAATAATCCATGAGAAATACCTCCTTGTTTAATTGTGGTGATTTAATCATACAGGTATTTCTCTTTTTTTGTCCACTTTTATATACAAAATCGTGTTGGTGGATTATTCCCACCAACACGATTTATTATAGAGCCTTTATTTTAAGTCACAAAGTGATGTACGGCTCACCGAAATGTACACGATACATTTTTCTCTTCCCCTACGTTGTGCGGGGAAGGAGCTATTCGTACATCACTTTTGACTTAAACTATTAAGCAACTAGTGAAGTAGATGGTACGGTATATGGTACATATAACTTACAGATTAATAAAATACGATTTCTAAAATGTGAAAAGTTACGATAACCATAGGCATTTCTCTTAAGTACTTTAATTTTATGATTGATTCCTTCAAGTGCACCGTTAGTCAAATGATGGTAGATAAAGGTGTTTTTAATATAGGGTAAATACCCTTTGAAAGTTCTTAATACTCTACGTAAACCAGGAGAAATAGCTTCCTGTTTAGCCCATATGAGTATTTCTTCAAATCGGTCAAAATCTCTATTATGTAAAGCATCTCTTAATTGATGAACGACATCGTATGTGGCTCTTAGTTCGGGGACTTGTTCCAATAAATAATCGACTATCCCTTGTGTATGCGTCATCCAATCAAACAGTGGAAAACGGTGATAAGGATAACTACTTAGTGTATCTGTGTTACTTAAAAACAACTTCCAATAACGTTTCATTTTGTTGTATAAACGGCGATTGTTCTGATGTAAAGCTTTCATTACATGCACTCTGTGTTTTGTTAACTCACGATTTAATGCTTGTACAATATGAAAAGGGTCGATAATGATATGTGCGTTAGGAAATACTTGCTTGGATATCTGAATATAGGGGCGAAACATATCAATCGTAATTGTTTTAACAGCTTTTCTTGTCTGGGTATCGTATCTAGCAAAGTAGTCTAATAGCGTGCTGGATTTACGGTCGTGTACAACGTCAATCAGTTGATGAGTCAGTGCATCACAATAGATAAAACTCATGGCACTATCAGAAGATTTTACTGACTTGAATTCATCAAAGCACAGATGATGAGGTAATTGTGTGTTGTGATTTACTTTTAAAGTAGAGGCGACCTTATCAACAATACGTCTGACCGTATGTACAGATACATTGTGTTGTTTAGCGATGTACGTTTCTGAAATGGTTTCTGTTAAAGTGTCCATTATCTTTTGTTTTAAACGGTTTGTGATAAAACAATGCTTATCCACAATAGGTGTTTCCGCTGTAAATGATGATTGACAGGATTTACAATAAAAACGTTGTTTAGTGAGTGATAAATAGGCGTTTAGTCCTGAAATTTGGCATAAAGACAGTTGCGATTGACGTGTCCCATTTTTTACAATGCCATTGGTTGCGTGACAATTTGGGCAACAATCTGGTGTATAGGTTAATTTACCGTATAAGACCAATGATTTTTTATGTCGAATGTCACACTCTGATATGTTTTCATGATCAAATGTGATGTTTTTATCCTTTAATTGTAGTAAGATTTCTGTTATATTAGACATAGGCAATTTCTCCTTATTATTTGGTGGTACTTTTAATTTAAGAGAAAATTGCCTTTTTGTCTACATAAAATTAGGGTTGCTGGCTTATGCCATCAACCCTAAAAATTATACAGCCGTTTTTTATTGTATTAGCGAATAGAAACTACCGGTAAAATTTTCTAATTATTTATGAGATAGAGAACTGATTTCAAATTTATAGAAATCCCATCGTTTGTAAGATTCAACATATTCTAAAATTTGTTTTGAAAAAACACTTGATTTTGTTCGTCTGATTTGTAATACAGCAGGTTCCATATCTTTTAACTCTAAAATTGTTTGAACATGTTCAGGTAGATTTAACATAATTTCATTCGTTTCTTTAAAGCGTTGACTTTCCATATCAATGTTAAAGTCATCTTTAAAACGAGTGTAAATAGATGTATAATACTCGTTCATATTTTCTATATCTTTACGAATAAATTTACTGTTGACATACGTTTTTTGGTAAATATATGGCGTGTTATTTGCTGTTCTAACACGTTCGATACAAAAATAATGTTCTTTTGCTGATAAATGTAGCATTTTTAAATAAAAAGGATCGTTTCCTTTTGTAATAGATAAAACAGTGACGGTATCTTCATCTGCCGAGAATTTTTCTATATCAGAAAATTCAACATGTTTTCCTTTTCTTGAACGAGATACAAATGTCCCTTTTCCTTGATAACGCACAACATAGCCGTCTTTTACTAATTCGTTTAAAGCACGAATAATTGTAATCGAGCTGACGTGGTACATTTTTGCCAATTCAGCTTCTGTGTAAAATTTATCTCCATTTTTAAAAATACCGGATTTGATTTGGGTTTCTAGATCTATTTTTATTTGTTGGTATTTAGGTATACTCATATTATTCTCCTTTTTATATTATAATATTATGATAATCCATAATGTGCATATTGACAAATAAAAAAATGAGAATTATTATATTAACATAATGTAGTGTGATGGAGGTGGAACTATGACACGGTTTGAAATTAAAGATACATTCCTTTTGGATGGTAAACCGTTTCATATTTTGTCAGGGGCGATTCACTATTTTAGAGTTCACCCTAAAGATTGGTATCACTCTTTGTATAATTTGAAGGCGCTAGGATTTAATACAGTTGAAACGTATGTTCCTTGGAATCTTCATGAACCTAAAAAAAATGAATATCACTTTGACAATGGATTAGATATTGAAAAGTTTTTGACACTTGCACAGGAAATAGGATTATATGCGATTGTTAGACCGTCTCCTTATATTTGTGCTGAATGGGAATTTGGTGGTTTTCCTGCTTGGTTATTAGAGGAGTCGATACGTATCCGTTCTAGTGATGAACGTTATTTACAGTACGTTTCTAATTATTATGATACGTTATTATCTAAATTAGTACCTCACCAACTCGACAATGGTGGGAATATATTGATGTGTCAGATAGAAAACGAATACGGCTCTTACGGTGAAGATAAAGAGTATTTAAGGGGAATAAAGCAACTAATGCGAGAAAAAGGGATAACAGTTCCTTTATTTACTTCTGATGGCGCATGGAGAGCAACGTTGCGAGCAGGGAGTATGATTGAAGACGATATTTTACCAACGGGTAATTTTGGTTCCAAAGCAGATGAAAATTTTGGGAATTTAAAAGCATTTTTTGAAGAATATGGAAAGACATTCCCATTGATGTGTATGGAATTTTGGGATGGTTGGTTTAATCGTTGGAATGAGCCTGTGATTAGACGCGATCCAGAAGAATTAGCACAAGCCGTTTACGATGTCATGAAACAGGCAAGTATTAACTTATATATGTTCCATGGTGGTACAAACTTTGGGTTTATGAATGGATGTTCTGCCCGTGGACGAAAAGATTTGCCGCAAGTAACATCTTATGATTATGATGCCCTATTAGATGAACAAGGTAATCCGACAGCGAAATATATGGCTGTTTCTAAGATGTTAAAAGAAAAATTTCCACATTTGGTACAAAAAGCACCTCTTGTGAAAGGAACAATGGCTATTTGTGATATTCCGTTGGAGAGCAAAGTAAGTTTATTTAACACGCTTCACTCTATTGCGGATCCGATTTACGCAAAATACCCAAAAACAATGGAAGCTTTAGGACAAAATGTTGGGTACACATTATATCGTACAAAACTTGAACAAGATGCACAAGAAGAACGATATAGAGTGATTGATGCCAGCGATAGAATACAATTTTATTTAAATGGGAAACACATTGTTACACAATATCAGTTTGATGTAGGTGAAGATATTTTAACAAACGTACCAGAAAAAGAAAATCAAATAGATATTCTTGTGGAAAATATGGGACGTGTCAATTACGGGCATAAACTACTGGCGGACACACAGCATAAAGGTATCCGTACAGGTGTGACGGCAGACTTACATTTTCTAACAAATTGGGAGCATTATACATTGCCTTTGGATAATGTGACAGATGTCGATTTTTCAAAAGAGTGGGTAGAAAATCAACCTGCATTTTATAAATATAGTGTTGAAATAGAAGATCCACTGGATACTTTTGTTGATATGACAGGATTTGGAAAGGGGGCTGTATTTATTAACGGCTATCATATCGGACGTTTTTGGGAAGTTGGGCCAATCATGAGTTTATATGCACCAAGTGGTGTATGGAAACAAGGAAAAAATGATATTGTGGTGTTTGAAACAGAAGGTGTTTATCAATCGAATATTTGTTTATCACATCAACCAATTATAAAAAATTGATGAAAATTTTGATTTTTTTATTGAAAACGATTGCTGTTTTTGAAAAAAGTGGTAAAATAAGAGTGTGAAAACAATATGTTCATATATTAAGGAGGAGAAAATATGGCTATCGTTGCATGTCGTATTGACGGCCGTTTAATCCACGGTCAAGTAGCAAATTTATGGTCAACAAAACTTAATATTTCACGTATTATGGTTATTGATGATGAAGTTGCTGAAAACGCTATTGAAAAAAGCGGTCTAAAATTAGCAACACCACCTGGTGTTAAATTGAGTGTGCTGCCTATTGAAAAGGCTGCCAATAATATTCTAGAGGGAAAATATGACTCTCAACGTTTATTGATTGTAGCACGCAAACCAGACAGATTCCTACGTTTAGTAGAAGCAGGTGTGACAATTCCAGAATTAAATGTTGGTAATATGTCACAAACACCTGAAACTAAACCAGTAACACGAACAATTCATGTTGTAGATGCTGACATCGAAGCATTTGGAAAATTGAATGAGAAAGGAGTTAAATTAGTCGCACAAATGGTTCCAAGTGATCCGGTGGAAGATTTTATGAAATTATTAAATAAATAAGTAAGTATATTTTTATTAGGAGGAATTATTTATGATTCATTGGTGGCAAATATTATTACTAACTTTATATGCTGCATATCAAATTTTAGATGAATTAACAATCGTATCATCAGCTGGGTCACCAGTTTTTGCAGGTTGTGTAGCAGGGTTAGTTATGGGAGATTTACAAACAGGTCTATTTATTGGTGGTAGCTTACAATTAGTTGTTCTAGGTGTTGGAACATTCGGTGGGGCTTCACGTATTGATGCTAACTCAGGAGCAGTTTTAGCAACAGCATTCTCAGTAGCATTCAAAATTGACCCACAACAAGCAATCGCAACTATTGCGGTACCAGTAGCAACATTACTTATCCAATTTGACGTGTTAGGTCGTTTCTTAACAACATTCTTCCAACACAAAATTGATAGAGATATTGAAAACTTCAACTATAAAGCAATTGAACGTGACTACCTATTAGGTGCTTTCCCTTGGGCATTATCACGTGCATTACCAGTATTCTTTGCATTAGCTTTAGGTCAAGGTGCTGTTCAAGGTATCATTGACTTTATTAACACAAATATTCCTTGGTTAGCAACTGGTTTAACAGTAGCCGGTGGTGCTTTACCTGGTGTCGGTTTTGCTATCTTATTACGTTACTTACCAGTGAAAAAACACTTCCCTTATTTAATTTTAGGGTTTGTGTTAACAGCAATGTTAAGCGTACTATTTGCTTCAGTACAAACATTAGGTGGAGCTGTAGCAGGATTGTCTAAAGAATTTACTGGTGTATTCCAAGGTTTACCAGTTTTAGGTGTTGCTTTAATTGGTTTTGCTTTAGCATCTATTCATTTCAAAAATAGTTTTAATGTTCCATCAGGAGCAGTAGCAAGTTCAGCAGCGGAAGGAGAAGTTGACGATGACGAAATCTAATTACAAATTAACAAAAGAAGATTTTAATCAAATTAACCGTCGTAGTTTATTTACATATCAATGGGGTTGGAACTATGAACGTATGCAAGCGTCAAGCTATCTATACATGATTTTACCTCAATTACGTAAAATGTACGGTGACGGAACACCAGAATTGAAAACAATGATGAAAACTCATTCTCAATTCTTCAATACATCTCCATTCTTCCATACAATTATTGCAGGTATTGACTTAGCTTTAGAAGAAGAACAAGGTGTAGACTCAGCAGAAGCTGTTTCAGGTATTAAAACTGGTTTAATGGGACCATTCGCTTCTATTGGGGATGCAATTTTCGGTTCAACAATTCCAGCTATCTTTGGTGCGATTGCTGCCAATATGGCTGTACAAGAAGTTGGCGGTAAAAACAACGGAACACCATTTGGTATCCTAATCTGGATTTTAGCAAATATTGCAATTATGTTCTTCCGTTGGAAACAATTAGAGTTTGCCCACAAAGAAGGGGTTTCTCTAGTAACAACAATGCAAGCTCGTTTAGCAGCTTTAACAGATGCGGCAACATTATTAGGGGTATTCATGGTTGGTGCCTTAGTTGCAACAATGGTAAACATTAAATTCGTTGCTGTACCAGAAGTATTTGGTGTTAAAATCAATATTCAAAATACTCTAGATTCTATTTTCCCTAAATTAGTACCACTTGCTGTAACAGGTTTTGTATACTGGTTATTAGGTAAAAAAGGTATGACATCAACTAAAGCAATCTTTATTGTTATCGCGTTGATTGTTGCTTTAGCTGGTTTAGGTCATCTAGTAAATATGCCAATTATTGCAAAATAGAAAAGAGAAAATTATGTCAAAACATTTAATCTTAATTAGTCATGGTGTCTTTTGTGAAGCACTAAAGGCAAGTACAGAAATGATTATGGGACCGCAAGATTATATTCATGCTATTCCATTATTACCGTCAGAAGGTCCTGAAGATTTTCAACAAAAATTTGAAGCATTAACAGACGGATTAGAAGAATACACTGTATTTGCTGATTTAATGGGTGGAACGCCTTGTAATGTGGCGTCACGCTTATTGATGTCAGGTGCAAAATCATTTGATTTATATGCAGGTATGAGCATGCCAATGGTTATTGGTTTTATCAATAGTGTTCTCGTTGGACAAGAAACAGATCTTATCGCAAACACAAAAGAAAACATTTGTTATGTCAATGCTTTATTACAAACAGATGACGATGATGATGAGTAATATGTTAAAAACGCTAGTGTGTCAAACACTAGCGTTTTTTGTTCTATAATAAATCGTGTTGGTGGGAATAATCCACCAACACGATTTGACGAAGAGCCTGCTTTTTTGAGTGTATGTGAAATGGTGTCGGTGACTAAAAATGAAGCAACTTTATCAATAGATAATGAGTTTTTTTCTTTTTAAATAACCGATTCACAATGAGTATTTTAGCTCTTAAATTATAAAAGTTGGGCTCTATAATATTTAGTTGCATATCAAATCGTATCAATAACCGATTATTATAATAACTATTGTCATCAATAAATAATACTAAATTTCAATATACAATAAAAAAGTAGGGGGGTCATTCAAAAAAGAAATTCTAATTAGACTATTTTACTAAAAACAATGTTTAGACGATGTGTCTTAAGCGTGTATCATCATTCTAAAAAGATGAGGTTTAGTAAAGAACAAAATAGCTAGGCATCAATCTGTTTGTATAGATTGATGCCTAGCTATTTGTTTTTTAATATCAGATAGAAAAATACCATAGCTAAAAAATAAATTTTTATAATTATATTCTAAAGTAATAATGTCCTATCAGTAAGAGTATGAAAGATGATTATTTTTGATATATGACATATATTAACTTTTGTTCTAAAATGTTTTTGACCGAGTATTTTATACCACTTATATGCTGATTTATACCACTTGTCGTGAAAATATATCTTTTTTAACAAGGAAAAGATATACTTTTTATAAAGAAATGAGGGATTATTATGGTCATACGCATTGAAATTATATATGATATAAATACACAGGAAGAAAACGATGCGAAAGGAGAGAGTATGGTTGAGGGTAATTATAGAGTTGGATGAATTACTTCAAGATATTGAAGTCATTATCAAGGCACCGGCATTTGATGAACGGCTTGCTAATTTACAAAGAGCTATTGAGATGAGTGCAAAGCGTTCTTTAAATTTTGTGTTTTATAAAGAAAATAGCGAATATTATATACCAATTTCAGATATACTATTTTTTGAAACGCAAGGAAATGTTGTGTGTGCACATACAGAGAGGGATACGTATACAATCAAATTAAAATTATACGAGATAGAATCAAATATGCCGATTGAGTTTGTGCGTATTTCCAAGTCGACTATTGTCAACACCAAAAAGATTTATGCATTGGATAAGTCTTTTTCTGGAACGAGTACGATTTCTTTTTATAAGACACATAAACAAGTGCATGTGTCTAGACATTACTATAAAACATTAAAAGATAGATTAAATGAAACGAGGTAAAACAATGAAAAAACAATTATGGGGTTTGGGTTTTCTATTCTTATCGGTATTAGTAATATTGCATTATTTTAAAGTGGTACCAAATATACCGTTGATGCTTATTATTGTAACGGTGTTTTTATTAAATTGGCTGATTAAAAGTATTATGGGACGTAATTTATTTGGTGTGTTCACTTCTTGTGTTGCAGGATTTTTGTTCTACAATCATGAATTTAAATTTGTAGATATACCATATTGGACAGTTATACTATCAGCTGTTTTAGCTTACGTTGGTATCACGATGATTTTTGAGCAGTATAAACCAAAAAAAGTGTATTATCATGCGAAATTTCAAAATGAATCTATTATTGACGGTGATGATTTTGAAGAAGTAAGAGATGGTATGTATGATGAAAAAGCACATTCAGTTAGTCGTACATCTTTTTCAAGTAGTACAAAATATGTGCATACGAATAACGTAGACGGTATGTCCTTTAGTTGTTCATTTGGAGAAAGTAAAGTGTTTTTTGATGATGCAAAAATACGAGATAGCCAAGCACAAATACATGTGACTGTGTCCTTTGGAGAAATGACTTTATTTATTCCAAAAAATTGGCAAGTCATCAATAATGTGACAGTTTTTCTAGGAGAAGTTACCCAAGCACAAAATATTCTTGCCTATGAAAAAACACTTATGATAGATGGTAATGTTCAATTCGGAGAGTTAAATATTGTTTATATTTAGAAATATTTTGAGTGATGACAAGATGTCGTCACTCTTTTTAGTTGATATGAATATTTTGTATATTAGAGATATATGAAGAAATAAGATTTGCCAATATTATAGAAAACAACAACCCCGTAGCCACAATTGGCTACGGGGTTGTTGTTAAACATACTAAATTATCCGTTACAGCAAGCACATCCGCTGCATTCTTTTTTCATGTCGATAACCATACGTCCTTGAATTGTTCCGTTTTCCATTTCTTCAAAGACATCGTTTACTTCGTCTAAAGCACGTGTTTGAACGACTGGTACGACTTTACCTTCTGCACCGAATTGGAATGCTTCTTCCAAGTCTTTACGTGTACCAACTAGAGAACCGATAACTTCGATACCGTCTAAAACAGCTTTAACGATTGGTAAGTCCATTGTTTCTGAAGGTAAACCAACAGCAACAACTTTACCTGCTGCACGTACACAGTTAATAGCGTCGTTGAATGCTACTTTAGAAACGGCTGTTACAACAGCTGAGTGAGCACCGCCAACTTTTTCTTGAATATATGCAGCTGTGTCGCTAATTTCTTTTGCATTCAAAGCAATATCAGCACCTACTTCTAAAGCTAAATCCAATTTGTCTTGATTAACATCAATCGCAATAACATGAGCGTTGAAAACATGTTTAGCGTATTGGATAGCTAAGTTTCCTAAACCTCCACAACCGTAAATCGCAATCCATTGACCAGGTTTTGCATCAGCAACTTTAATTGCTTTGTAAGTTGTAACACCTGCACATGTGATAGAACTTGCTTGTGCTGGGTCTAATCCTTCAGGAACTTTAACAGCATAATCAGCTGTTACTAAACATTGTTCAGCCATACCACCGTCAACACTGTATCCTGCATTTTTTACTTTACGACATAATGTTTCACGTCCTGTTGTACAGTATTCACAACTACCACAACCTTCAAAGAACCATGCAATACTAACACGATCTCCAACTTTCAAGCTAGTAACACCTGGACCAATTTCAGAAACGATACCAATTCCTTCATGACCTAAAACACGACCAGGTACTTGACCAAAATCGCCATGTGCTACGTGTAAATCTGTATGACACACACCACAGTATTCCACATCAACCAATGCTTCTCCGTAACCTACTTTTGGTGTTTCTTTTTCAACGATCTCCACACGACCATTACTTTCTTTTGTGACAACTGCTGCTCTCATATAAACACTCCTTCTTATTAGTGATTTTATTCACATTTGAGAAATTACTCAAATGTTTATTACAAACCTATTATATACCAATGTTTTAAAGAAATAAAGTAGTTTGTTTATTTTATTTACATTTAAAATTTTTAATAAAAAGTCCTAATTTGTGATAAAAATCACATATCGTAATTATTTTGATATAAGCAAACCCCGATACAAAAATATCGGGGGCTTACTTATTATTCTTTATTTAATAATGCATATAGTGTGTTAATTTGATCTTGCAGTCGTTTGCCAACAGTTGTATCTCGGACACGTTTTCTTTCGAGTACACGGTCGACAATACGTTTTGTAGATAAAACATCCGTTTCTTCTCTTAAAGCCACTTCTTTTGTGTCAAAATGTTTATGCGTGATAAGCTGCATGCCATAAGAATTATATAAAAGAGTATAACCGTGGATACCTGTTGTTTTATGGTAAGGTAGAGAAAAACCACCGTCAATCACAATCATTTTACCATTTGCTTTAATTGGACATTCGCCTTTGATTTCTTTAACTGGTGTATGACCGTTAATGATGTGCCCATCTTTTGTAGGTACACCGAACTCTTTTAAAATCATTTTGACTGTTTCTAAGTTTTCACGTGCAGAGTAGTATTTATTTTTATTTTCTGCATGTGTTTCTTTGTCTTGGATAAAATATCTTTCAAATGTTTTCATGACATCTTTACCAAATAAAGAAGAATATTTTCCGGTCCATAAATACCACATCATATCCGTTGAGAAATCATCTTGTATGTGTGGATGAGCAGCACTATACCGTACATAGCTTTCAAATTTATCAAAAAGAGCTTTACCATGGTATTTTTGATTTTCCAATGTCAACGAAGCAAATTGTTCATTTTCTGTTAGGGGCACACAACCGTGGTAGAGTAGATTTCCGTTGTAAAGAGTGTATAGACTTCCAACCTCTAGTAAAAAATCCATATGGCGTTTTAGTTTTTCGCTGTTTTGGAATGAACGATTTAATTTCGCTAAAATATGACGTTCTTCATCGGTTAAGGCTTCGGGGTCATTGTCATTCAGCATAGATGTATCAAAATATTGTAATGGATATTCTTTTCCGTCCAATGTAATGGTATTGTGTTTTGTGTCAATTTGTGTTAGAAGACGGCGATTTGCCATATCAAATTCAGGACGACGTTTAATGATTTGACTTTCTAGTTTAAATTGTAAAAACGTAATGGCTTGATGTAATTTAGAAATTTGTTTTGCTTCTTCTTCCCCAAGTGTTTGGTTGGGTAGTAATTTAGGTCTAAAGTTAGGGAAGTCTTTATAATATTTTTCTGCGTATGTAAATAAAGGACGTAGATTTATACCGTAACTATCTTCAATAATGCTTAAATTATTGTATCTAGCACAAATACGAATAACATTTGCCATACACACAAGCGAGCCAGAAACGGCACCAAGCCATAAAATATCATGGTTTCCCCACTGGATATCGACAGAATGATAGTGCATGAGTGTTTCCATAATTTCATCGGGAGCAGGGCCGCGATCGTAAATATCACCAACGACGTGCAAATGGTCGACAATCAGTTGTTGCATTACATAGGACAGAGCAATAATTAAGTCATCTGCTTGTTCTAACGCAATCAAATTGTCAACAATGGCACTATAATATTTCTGTTTATCTCCTCCTACATTACTTTTATAAAGTAGTTCTTCGATAATATAAACAAATCGACTAGGTAATGCTTTTCTTACTTTTGAACGTGTATACTTACTCGCAACAAATTCTAAAAATTCGATCAAACGATAAATTGTAACCGCATACCAGTTTTTCAAAAGAGAATCTTCCATACTGTCTTGAATGAGGCTTAATTTTTCTTCTGGATAAACAATCAATGTTGTCAGCTGTGAAATATCCGAAGTGGTCAGTCGCCCACCAAATAAATCATTTAATTTCGCACGTACATTTCCCGATGCGTTTCTCAAAATATATTGAAAAGCAAAATATTCTCCATGGACGTCGCTTACAAAATGTTCCGTCCCTTTTGGTAAATTTAAAATAGCTTCTAAATTAATAATTTCGGTAATAATGTCCTCATTTGAAAGCGTCGCTGTCATTGTTTTGTCCTCTTCGTATATGATAGATTTTGTATACACTAATGGTAACAATGTGAAGGAGATGTGTCAATTAAAAAGTAAAACGCTGTCATTTTTTTGAACTTAAATTTTTTTATAAATTTATTAGAAAATATTCACGACAAATAAAATGAAAAAGTAATAGAGGATAAAAGGGGTGAGAAACTTGTTGTTATAATAAGGTTTTATAAAAAATAAAAGTCGAACGAAGTGGAATATATCTTATGTTTTATAAAGAAAAAATATGTATAATATAAATTTTTAATAAAATTTGAATAAAATAATTTTAAGATTTCTATTGACAACAATACTCAAGATGATAAAATAACATCTGTTAGTCGACGTAGCAGCGATGCCTCCCAAACCCGAAAAACTCGGGGGGGGGGTATTTTTAGTGGTTTATTTTATTAAAGAAAGAGGGTAGAAATGTAGATGTGAAAACTGTAAAGAAAAAATGGTTGATTTGGTTTACAGTTCTGTTATTAGTTGTACAATCGACAAATTTGTACTATTCAGGGACATTATTTGCCGAAGAACAGCAAACAGAACAAGATAATTCCAATATAGCTGGAAATCTTAGTAGTGAATACGATGTCGATACGGTGGATCAAACATTACAAGCAACTATCTATCAAGATGCTAGTTATCAAGAATTGGCAGAAGAAGTTAGTGCTATTACATTGAGTGGGAAAATGCCACAAGGTGCGACTGTCAAAGCATA
Organism: Carnobacteriaceae bacterium zg-84; assembly: GCA_013874835.1. NCBI lineage: Bacteria > Bacillati > Bacillota > Bacilli > Lactobacillales > Carnobacteriaceae > Carnobacteriaceae bacterium zg-84. Next base: position 198,873 of record CP059430.1, read on the forward strand.
TCCTGCTGAAGTACCGACAGGGGCTGAAACAGTTTTGTTTGCTTATGACATTACGATTTATGATACAAATGGGCGTGTTTTTAATCCAAAAGAGTCTGATAGTATTCAAGTAAGTGTGTCAAACCCCGTTCTTGAAAATGCTTCGAATATTAAGATTTATCACGTTGAAGGGGATACTCAACAAAAGGAGGAAGTGATACCAAAAGAAACGCAAGATGATACCGTTACTTTTGACGCAAAAAGTTTCTCTGTTTACATAGGAACGGGATTAAGTAGTCATAAAGTTCATACGTATCGTTTTTATGATGAACAAGGGCAAGAGTTATATGTTCGTAGACTATCTACTGGAGAAAAACTAAGCAAGCCACCAACAGTATACAAAGATGGGTATGTGTTTACAGGTTGGTATACTGCTCAAACAGGTGGAACAAAGTTTGAGGATAATAAATTTACAGTAGAAGGTCCATTGAGAAACGACCAAGAAACTAAACTATATGCACGATATCAAAAAGCGTATTTTGTACGGTACTTATCTAAATCACAACAAGGTGCACCAGCGTGGTTTACACAAAAATATCCACGTTCAGACGGTAATGATGTATTAGATTTTAAAAATATTCCTTTTGTAGCAGATGATGGAAAAGTGTTGACAGGTTGGTCGAGAACATTAGATGGACGTACACCGGTTGCTGAGGGTACACCTGTGACGTCGGATATGGATCTTTATCCAATTATACAACCGGCCCGCTGGATTTATTTTGAGACAAATGGAGCAGAGTCACTTTCTCCAGTTTATGTTTTAGCCAATCAACAAAATAAAACCAAAAAACCAGCAGATCCAGTTAGAAAAGGGTACACATTTGCAGGGTGGTTTGCGGATAAAGAATTAAAAGTCCCATTTAACTGGGATGCTAGACCGCAACGTGATACAACGATTTATGCTAAATGGACACCAAGTAAAACAAGTTATACGATTGTTTATTGGAAACAAAAAGTAACACATCCCCTTGGGCAAGCTGATCCGACTCATGATGACTATGATTATTGGAAGAGTACAGTTGTATCTAATGTCGATACGGGCAGTGCGACACCTACATCTATTGCTCCAGAGAATGAGCAAGGATTTGGATTTTCTTATGCTGAAAGAAGTCATGATACAGTAAAAGGTGACGGATCAACCATTATCAATGTTTATTATGACCGAAAGGTAGTAACGGTTCGTTATTACGAAGGAGAGAGAAGTGAAAAACCATTCCGTACATCAGTCGGACTTTGGGAGTCACCGATTACTGATTTTCCTGAATTAACGAATGGGACACCGCACTTTACATTTGATACAGGGAGAAGACGGTCTGATGTTACTATTACAACAACCTATTGGCCAGATTTTAGATTTGAGGAGCGACATATGATAGCTCCTGCTAATTATACCGTTCATTTAAGATATACCTCTCTTATAGATAACAGAAATGCTTATACAATTTATTGGTATGTTCAAGAACCTGATGGTTCATATCGTTTGGTGCATGGACAAAAAGCTGAACTAAGTGGAACGGCCTTTACATTAACCAATAAATTTAGAGGATATGAAATTGTATCTGCTTCAGATCATAATGCAAATAGATTTTTTCCTGCAACAGAGGGAAGTCGACTTGCACCAAAGAGAATAGGTTATGATGTTCGTTTAGATAGAAAACGGTACACTATTGATTATAAGTATGGGAATGCGACAACAGTTGGGAATAAAACAGGTATTCCTTATGGTACAACATTAGATGCCTCTTATAACTTAAATGAACCTAGTAGACCGGCAAATATTCCGTCACATTACGTTTGGAAAGGGTGGGCATTAGACCCAGCTGGTTCTAAATTTATAAAATTTGATGGTTCTTATAAAATGGATGCAAGTAATTTAGTGTTATATGCGATTTGGAAACCGGTTGATGTGACTGTAACTTTTGATAGCAATGGTGGTTCACCTGTTCCAAGTCAGCCACTTGCGTCAGGAGACAGTGCGCAAAAACCAACAGACCCAACACGACCAAATTATCGGTTTGCCGGTTGGAAACTAAATGGTAATTTGTATAGTTTCAATTCAGAAGTGAATAGAAATATTACCTTGGTTGCACAATGGATACCGACAACGGTTGCTAATTTGTATTATCATCCAAATACGGCAACTGGAGAAATAAAAAAAGCAACAAATTCGGATTTTCCAGATGTTGACGGTAAAGTTGAGAAAATAGAAACGAACTGGGGCTGGAGAGCACCGGCTACGTCAGACGGTTTTGTTAGTTGGAATACGAAAGCTGATGGGACAGGGACGACTTATTATCCGGGAGATGCTATTCCATTACCTGCTGGGGATGCACATTTGTATGCACAGTGGTCAGAAAACAGAAAAGTAGATGTGACCTATCATTTTAATTATCCATCACTTTATTCAAGACAACAGCCAAATCCTTTAGTTCAACAATTTGAGGCGAATGATGATAATGCAAAAATTGGTGGAAATAATTCAGCTAAATTCTTTGGGAATAAATTAACTTTAGCAGGATATAAATTCTTAGGGTGGTCTACTCAACCGACAGGGAATACTGAATTCGCTCAAACTGGAGACAAGTTTCATGTCGATACGTTAAACAAAGAAAGCGAAAATGCTTTGTATGCGCGTTGGCAACGTGAAGCGCTGATTACCGTGAAAAAAGAAGTTGATGGTAATCAGATTGATAATAATACACCTAATAGAGAATTTACTTTTCACTATAAAATCCATCTACCTGGTTCCGTATTTGAATCTCGGAGTAGTATAAACGGAAGTTTTACGCTTCGTCCGGGTGAAACAAAAACTTTAGAACAAATAACGGCAGATCAACCAGATCCAAACAAACGTTTTACTGTTTTACCAGAGGGTGCCGGTATTCGAATTGCAGAAGTAAAGAATGATCATGTTCAAGATGTCGAAACATGGAAATTTGCATTGAATAATCCAAACGTAATGGAGAAAAAACTATTAGGTAGTTTAGCGGATAGAAATGGAGTAAAAATCTGGGAGTATGAAGTGGGTGAAACGAGTGATAATGCTCATGTCGTCTTTAAAAATACGAAGATTGCTTCTCCACCTACAGGACTATTTTTTGATAGTGTCCCTGCAATGCTATTAAGTGGATTTGCACTCATAGCTATTTTATATATCGTACTTTTCCAAAAAAGAGGTAGACACTATGACGATTAAGAGTGAAACAGAATTACTTGCCTTTTTCAAAAAATTAAAATTCAAAAAGAAATTCTTTTTCGGTGTAGATGAAAAGGATGTTTGGAGAAAATTAGCTAACTTGCAACAAGAGTATCAAACATTAATCGCAATACACGATGCAAAGTATGAGGCCTTACTGGCAGAGCGTGATAATCTCATCAATGCTAGAAGGAGTCATCATGATGAAAAAAAGGAAATCTATTAAAGAACAAACTGTTGAGGATATTATTAAGCAACGTTTAAAGAGATTGCGTGATAAAGAGGACATTAGTCGATTTTTTAAACATCTTATTCTATTGCTAGGGAGTGTGTATCTCCTCTTTGGTTTTGTTTTTGGGCTGAGTTCAGTTCCAAATGATGAAATGATGCCTCGTATGAGTGCGGGAGATATATTCTTATATTATCGCTTAGAAAAGAGTGTGCGTAGTGGCGACGTCATTTACTTTGAAAAAGATGGCGAACATTATTTAGGACGTGTTATTGCAACAGTTGGTGAAAAGGTAGAGATTACAAGAGATAATTATGTGAAAGTAAACGATAGTTTGTTGACAGAAAGCTATATTTATCAAACAACAGCTCAATATGATTCTCGTGTGACATATCCACTTCAGTTATCGAATGAAGAAGTGTTTGTTCTTGCAGATTATCGTGAGGGTGGCAAAGATAGTCGTTATTTTGGACCAGTCAACATTCACATGATAAAAGGAAAAGTTATTACTATTTTAAGAAAATCTAATATTTAAATGAGGAGAAAGATATAACTATGAAAAATATCAAAAAATTTGCCGTGTCAGCTTTAGCTTTAAGTTTATTAGCATCAAATGTTCCAAGTGTGGCTCGTGCGGAAGAAAATGCAGCTGTGCCAAAGCACCTAGAGTTCCAAAAATGGGTACGTAAAGAAAGAGGTGTTTACGGTCCGGCAACAGACTTTACCTTTACAATCGAATCAGGTGAAGCTGCGAATGCAAATGATCAAAACAATGCTGTTTTAGCAGGACCTGAGGGTGGGGTTACTTTTGAAAAAGATACAATTAGCTTAAAACCTGAAGTAGAATCATCATTAGAAAAAAACGTGATTTATTCAGCAGAGAAAGCAAAATTAAAAATTAATAATGATAAATTTAAAGCTCCAGGTGTATACCGTTATGTAATTAGTGAAACAGTAGGTAACTACGCAGGTATGAATTATCGTACAGATAAAAAATATTTTGATGTGTATGTAAAAAATGGTGCAAATGGTACTATGGAAGTGTACGCTTATACATTTGTTAACAAAGATAATAACAAAGTAAAAGATGCACTTGGTGGCGCATTTATCAATGACTATGGTGTGAATCCTACTGACACTCCGCCAATCGTACCAACTCTAGATAACCCAAACCCAAACAATAATCCAGACCCAGAACCAAATCAAAATAACGATCCTAAAAAAGTGTTAAGCAAATTAAAAGTTAAAAAAGAAGTTCGTGGTAACCAAGGGGACAAACAAAAAGAATTTACGTTCAAATTAAAAGTTGTCGGTGATGACGGTGAAAAATATAATGTGAAATTCAGTGATAACCGTGATGCAGTTCAACTTGTAAGTGGCGGTTCAGAAGTAAGTATTAAATTAAAACATGACCAATATGCAGAAATCACTGGTTTATCATCAAATGATAAAGTGACTATCACAGAGGAATCATACACTAATGATGGATATACAACAAAATATAAACTTAGTGAAAACGTAGTTGATGAAATTGTAGGTAGTGCTGTTGCAGATAAAACAATATCTGCGAATGATACAGTGTTATTCATTAACGAAAAAGAAATCACAACACCAACAGGTTTATTACTTGAATATGGTCCATATGTGTTATTAGTAACGGCAGCAGCTGGTATGCTTATCTTCAGCTTACGTAGACGTTCAGAAGAAGAATAATTAGGAAATAATTCATGGAACAAGCTGCTATATTTGCACGAGCGGGGAATCGAGTGATTCAAAAGTGTTTCTTGTTCTTAGCCATTCTTATGTTACTTTTTGGTAGCTATTGTCTTTGGGATAATATGAGAATTAGCCAAGGTGCCTTTGTATCTAAAGATTTATTGGCGTATAAACCACATCAGGATAGTCCATTATCCTTAGTGGATTTACAAAAAATCAACGCTGACGTGTGTGGTTGGCTAACCATTGATGATACGCATATTGATTATCCACTTGTTATTGGAAAAACAACATTAGAGTATATTAACAAAGATGTTTATGGAAATTTTTCCTTATCTGGTGCTATCTTTTTAGATTCTCAAAATAGTCGAGATTTTACTGATCCATATACGGTTATTTATGGGCATCACATGAGCAATAGAGCGATGTTTGGTGATTTAGAAAATTTCTTAGAAAAAGATTTTTTTGATAAACATCAAACAGGGACATTGTCAGCACTTGAAAAAGAATTCCGTGTGAGTATTTTTGCGACAATGAGAACAGTAGCTTCTGATGAAATTGTCTATAATGTGACAAGCCGAGATGCTATGAAAGTTTTTGAGCACGTTAAAAAGAACGCTGTGCATTATCGAGAAATTGGTATTCAACCAACAGATCAGTTGATTTGTTTATCAACTTGTTCGGATACCACAACAAACGGACGTATTTTGGTATTTGGGCGAATCAGTTTGAAATAATTAGTCAGAAAGGAGTTAGATATAAACATGAAGAAAATTATTACTTATTTCGTAACCATTATCATGTTATTTGCTCTGGTGGATAAAGTGGACGCTTTTGCCGAGTCTGCCGGCTACGAAATGAATATTCCTGCGACTATTCAGATAGATGATCATACCAATTACTATAAAGAAACGGTTTTTAAAGCTGTCCTAACATCTGAGGACGGTACAGAAAAAGAACTTGACGTTAAAGCGAATACGACAGCTTACTTTAAAGGATTTACGTATACAAGAGTCGGTGACTATACGTATACGGTAAAACAAAAAGTAGGAGATAATCCATTGATTGACTATGATTCAAGTGAGTATACCGTCTTGGTACGCGTATTGAATGATGTTGGGAATGGATTAACAGCTAAAATTATTGCTGTTAAATCTGGTGAAACTGCCAAAAGTGATATTGTGTTTCACAATAACATAAAATCGGTATTTCCACCTAACAAAAAGGATGAAACAACGACAACGGTGTTAACAAAAGCATCTACGGTATTTCTTCCTTTCACAGGTGAACAACAGATTTCTATCGCTGTTGGCGTAGGAGTTTTAGCATTGGGACTTTTCCTTATTGCTTGGAAAAAAAGACGTAGGGATGATAAAGAAGAATAATGAGTGACAGACGGACATTTTGAGATGTCCGTTTGTTTTTGATTTCAGGCTCTATGTCAAATAGGGTTGATGACTCATAAAAGGTAGTGATGTCACAAATGTTACGTCACTATCTTTTTATTTTAAGTCACAAAGTGATGTACGGCTCACCGAAATGTATACGATACATGTCTCTTCCCCTACGTTGTGCGGGGAAGGAGTTATTCGTACGTCACTTTTGACTTAAACTATTAAGCAACTAGTGAAGTAGATGGTACGGTATATGGTACATATAACTTACACATGAATAAAATACGATTTCTAAAATGTGAAAAGTTACGATAACCATAGGCATTTCTCTTAAGTACCTTAATTTTATGATTGATTCCTTCAAGTGCACCGTTAGTCAAATGATGGTAGATAAAGGTGTTTTTAATATAGGGTAAATACCCTTTGAACGTTCTTAATACTCTACGTAAACCAGGAGAAATAGCTTCCTGTTTAGCCCATATGAGTATTTCTTCAAATCGGTCAAAATCTCTATTATGTAAAGCATCTCTTAATTGATGAACAACATCGTATGTGGCCCGTAGTTCGGGGACTTGTTCCAATAAATAATCGACTATCCCTTGTGTATGCGTCATCCAATCAAACAGTGGAAAACGGTGATAAGGATAACTACTTAGTGTATCTGTGTTACTTAAAAACAACTTCCAATAACGTTTCATTTTGTTGTATAAACGGCGATTGTTCTGATGTAAAGCTTTCATTACATGCACTCTGTGTTTTGTTAACTCACGATTTAATGCTTGTACAATATGAAAAGGGTCGATAATGATATGTGCGTTAGGAAATACTTGCTTGGATATCTGAATATAGGGGCGAAACATATCAATCGTAATTGTTTTAACAGCTTTTCTTGTCTGGGTATCGTATCTAGCAAAGTAGTCTAATAGCGTGCTGGATTTACGGTCGTGTACAACGTCAATCAGTTGATGAGTCAGTGCATCACAATAGATAAAACTCATGGCACTATCAGAAGATTTTACTGACTTAAATTCATCAAAGCATAGATGATGAGGTAATTGTGTGTTGTGATTTACTTTTAAAGTAGAGGCGACTTTATCAACAATACGTCTGACCGTATGTACAGATACATTGTGTTGTTTAGCGATGTAGGTTTCTGAAATGGTTTCTGTTAAAGTGTCCATTATCTTTTGTTTTAAACGGTTTGTGATAAAACAATGCTTATCCACAATAGGTGTTTCAGCTGTAAATGATGATTGACAGGATTTACAATAAAAACGTTGTTTAGTGAGTGATAAATAGGCGTTTAGTCCTGAAATTTGGCATAAAGACAGTTGTGATTGACGTGTCCCATTTTTTACAATGCCATTGGTTGCGTGACAATTTGGGCAACAATCTGGTGTATAGGTTAATTTACCGTATAAGACTAATGATTTTTTATGTCGAATGTCACACTCTGATACGTTTTCATGATCAAATGTGATGTTTTTATCCTTTAATTGTAGTAAGATTTCTGTTATATTAGACACAGGCAATTTCTCCTTATTATTTGGTCGTACTTTTAATTTAAGAGAAAATTGCCTTTTTGTCTACATAAAATTAGGGTTGTTGGCTTATGCCATCAACCCTAAAAATTATACAGCCTGATTTCATGAATATTGATTCTATAATAAATCGTGTTGGTGTTCAAAAATTAAGTAACTTTATCAATCGATAACGATTTATCCAGTGTTCAATAGCCGTTATTTCGTTAGGAGTAGCAGTTGTTGTGCCTTTTGAGCATAGTATTCTTTAGTGCCGCCATGAAAAGATAAATCGATGAGTCCATGTTTAATTTCGTTATTGATGGTTTGGTAATTTTTATCTAATAATCTATCGATTTCTCGGTTACTTTTACCTTCTTTTTTCCATTTTTCGATGAAGTAACGTTCTTTTTCTGTTATATGCTTGCCTTTTGTGTTATAGTATTCTTGCATCTCTTGGTATCCTTTTTTTGTGATTATGAAAAGTATATCCTATGAGATGCTTTTTTTGTATCACTGGCTAACTTAATTCTATAATTTACTCCTCAAATTTACCACGACATACATATTTACAAGTAACTTAAAAAATGCTACAATAATACGAAGTGGGCGACCACATATTCAGAGTATTCCGCTATATGAAAATGTCGTATATGAATATTCGCAGAAGAAGGAGAAAAAGAGATGAGTCAACTAATCGAAAAGATTACACAAGAACAATTACGTACAGATATTCCTGATTTCCGTCCTGGAGATACAGTGCGTGTACACGCTAAAGTTGTTGAGGGAACTCGTGAACGTATCCAGTTATTTGAAGGTGTTGTTATTAAACGCCGTGGTGCTGGTATCAGTGAAACTTATACAGTACGTAAAATCTCTAACGGTGTTGGTGTGGAACGTACATTCCCATTACATACACCACGTGTAGCAAAAATTGAAGTAGTTCGTCATGGTAAAGTACGTCGTGCGAAATTATACTACTTACGTGCGTTACACGGAAAAGCAGCTCGTATTGCAGAGCGTCGTCGTTAATAGACAGTCTATCTCGCCCATACGGGCGAGATTTTTTAATATGTTATTAAACTAAAATAGATGATATATATTTGTTTTATCGAATGGTAACAGCATTTGATAAAAAGTTAAATGATAAATAAGGAGAAAATATGTTTAAAATTGGGAACATTGATATTGTAAATCCCGTTGTCGTTGCGCCAATGGCAGGTATTAGTAACGCTGCTTTTCGTGTCACAGTTAAAGAAATGGGAGCAGGGTTAGTAGTATGCGAAATGATTAGTGATAAAGGCATTCAATTCAGAAATGAAAAGACATTAAGTATGCTGCATATTGAGCCTCAAGAGTATCCTTTAAGTGTACAAATTATGGGAGGAAGTAAAGAAACCTTGGTGGAGGCTGCCAAGTATGTGGAGGAGCATACGCAAGCGGCGATTATTGACATCAATATGGGATGCCCGGTAAATAAGGTGATTAAGGCGGAGGCTGGCGCTAAGTGGTTGTTGGATCCGAATAAAGTATATGAAATGGTTGCGTCTGTTGTAGATGCGGTCAAAGTGCCTGTTACGGTGAAAATGCGTACAGGTTGGGACAGCGAGCATTTGTATGCTGTTGAGAATGCTCTGGCAGCAGAGCGTGCGGGTGCGAGCATGGTAGCGATGCATGGACGTACACGTGTACAAATGTACGAGGGATATGCTGATTGGACAATTTTAAAGGACGTAAAACAAGCGTTAAAAACGATTCCTCTAGTTGGAAATGGCGATGTGAAAACACCAGAGGATGCTAAACGTATGTTAGATGAAACGGGTGTTGACGGAGTGATGATTGGAAGAGCAGCGCTAGGAAATCCGTGGATGATTAAACAAACCGTGCATTATTTAGAAACAGGAGAATTATTACCGCCTCATACACCTAGAGAGAAGATTGATATTGCAAAGGTGCATTTACAACGTTTGGTTGATTTAAAAGGGGAAGTGGTTGCGTCAAGAGAGTTTAGACAACATGCGAATTACTATTTAAAAGGGATTCCGCGTGCTTCCAAGACGAAAAATTTAATCAATCAAGCAACAACGCAACAAGAAATGATTGATTTGATGGATGCTTTTATTGAAGAAGTTGAAGAAAGAAGTTTAAAAATAGAGATTTAATAGTGAAAGAACACGTTCTATGTGTTATGATAGACACGAAGAATGAAAAGAATTGGAGTGAAACAAGTGTCAGAAGATGTGAAAATGGAATTGAACGACCAGTTACTCGTACGTCGTGAAAAAATGCAAAAATTAGCAGAAACAAATGTGAATCCATTTGCTAGTGGTTTTGAGCGTCATCATTTAGCAGCTGATTTACAAGTGGAATTTGAAGAATTTACAAAAGAGGATATTGCTGAAAAAGAGCCTGTTACTGTGCAAATTGCAGGTCGTTTAATGACAAAACGTGGAAAAGGGAAAGCGGGTTTTGCGCATTTACAAGATCAATCTGGACGTATTCAAATTTATGTGCGTCAAGATCAAGTTGGTGAAGTACAATACGAAATTTTTAAAGTGGCTGATTTAGGTGATATTGTTGGTGTTGTTGGGACAATCATGAAAACGGATATGGGTGAATTGACAGTTCGTGCCAAAGAGTTTGTTCACTTGACAAAAGCATTGCGTCCTCTACCTGATAAATACCACGGTTTAACGAATGTTGAACAAAAATATCGTCAACGTTATTTAGATTTAATTAGTAATGATGAAAGTCGTCAACGTTTTATTTTACGTTCACGTATCGTAAGTGAAATTCGTCGTTATATGGATGATGCAGGTTATTTAGAAGTCGAAACACCAGTGTTACATACTTTAGCAGGTGGTGCGACAGCTCGTCCATTTATCACACACCATAATGCGTTGGATATGGAATTGTATTTACGTATTGCCACAGAATTACATCTAAAACGTCTTGTGGTTGGGGGTATGGAGAAAGTTTATGAAATTGGACGTGTGTTCCGTAATGAAGGGATTGATACGACACACAACCCAGAATTTACGTCAATGGAAGTGTATACAGCGTATACAATGTACACAGATGTGATGGATTTAACGGAAAACTTATTGCGTCATGTTACAAAACGTGTACTAGGTACAGCGGTATTACAATATAATGGTCAAGAGATTGATTTGGAAACACCTTGGAAACGAGTGCATATGGTTGATTTAATCAAAGAGCAAACGGGTGTTGATTTCTGGCAAGAAATGACATTTGAAGAAGCAAAAGCAGTAGCTGAAAAACATCATGTAAAATTAAATGATCATGATACAACGGTAGGACATATTATCAATGCGTTCTTTGAAGAGTTTGGAGAGGGAGTATGTATCCAACCAACGTTTGTATATGGGCATCCTGTGGAAGTATCTCCTTTAGCACGTAAAAATGAAGAAGATCCACGTTTTACAGATCGCTTTGAATTATTCATTGTGACAAAAGAATATGCTAATGCCTTTACAGAATTAACAGACCCAATCGACCAACGTGAACGTTTTGAAGCACAAATGGTAGAAAAAGATAAAGGAAATGATGAAGCGCATCCGATTGATGAAGACTTTATCGAAGCGTTAGAATATGGCATGCCGCCAACTGGAGGATTAGGTATCGGTATTGATAGATTTACAATGCTATTAACGGATGCTCAATCTATTCGTGATGTCTTGTTGTTCCCTACAATGCGACAATTATAATAAAAAAGAATCGTTTTTCGCAAAAACGGTTCTCAGACTGTTGACAAAGTAAGAGTGTCAACAGTCTTTTTTCGTATCAGACGTTAAGTTATACGGCTTACCAAAATATTTCTCTTCCCTATGTTGTGCGGTAAAGGAGCTGTTCATACGTCACTATCTTTTTATTTTAAGTCACAAAGTGATGTACGGCTCACCGAAATGTACACGATACATTGTGCTGTTTAGCGATGTAGGTTTCTGAAATGGTTTCTGTTAAAGTGTCTATTATCTTTTGTTTTAAACGGTTCGTAATAAAACAATGCTTATCTACATGGGGGTTTCGCTGTAAATGATGATTGACAGGTTTTACAATAAAAACGTTGTTTAGTGAGTGATAAATAGGCATTTGGTCCTGAAATTTGGCATAAAGACAGTCGCGATTGACGTGTCCCATTTTTTACAATGCCATTGGTTGCGTGACAATTTGGGCAACAATCTGGTGTGTAGGTTGATTTACCGTATAAGACTAATGATTTTTTATGTTGAATAATACATTCTGATATATTTTTATGATCAAATGTGATGTTTTTATCCTTTAATTGTAGTAAGATTTCTGTTATATTAGACATAGGCAATTTCTCTTTATTATTTGGTCGTACTTTTAATTTAAGAGAAAATTGCCTTTTTGTCTACATAAAATTAGGGTTGGTGGCTTATGCCATCAACCCTAAAAATTATACAACCAAACTTTTATCCCCCACATGAGTTTCTAACAGCAGTCAGAACAATTCGTTGTGCAATGTTCAACGTTGAACTGTTTTATGTATTGGATTTTTACAATAATGCTTATTCAATGATGCAAATGTGTTTTCAAAAATAGCCGAATAAAGATAAAGAATGGTGTGAAAGATTGATTTTTGTCTTTGGAAAACGGTTATATATCAATTTGTGGTATAAAAGGGTTTAAATATTACAAAAAAAATGATATGATGTACTAGTTAAAGTGTCGATATTGGCATGTGAAATGACATCATAGATATAAGAATTTATAAGGAGATAAGAAACCGTGGCGAATTTGTTGAAAAAATTAGTTGAAAATGAAAAACGTGAGTTGAAACGTCTAGAAAAAATTGCAGATAAAGTATTTAGTTATGCTGATGAAATGGAAGCAAAAACAGACGAAGAGTTGCGTCAAAAAACAGAAGAATTTAAAGAGCGTTACGCAAAAGGGGAAGATTTAGATAAAATGCTTCCTGAAGCATTTGCCGTTGTTCGTGAAGCAGCTAGACGTGTTTTAGGTTTGTACCCATATAAAGTACAGGTTATGGGTGGTGTAACATTGCATGAAGGTAATATTGCGGAAATGAAAACAGGTGAAGGTAAAACATTGACAGCGACAATGCCGGTATATTTGAATGCCATTTCTGGTTTAGGGGTTCACGTTGTGACAGTTAATGAATACTTATCTGGACGTGATGCAAAAGAAATGGGTGAATTATACGAGTTTTTAGGTCTAACTGTTGGGTTAAACTTGAACAGTAAAACACCTGCTGAAAAACGTGAAGCGTATGCGTGTGATATTACATATAGTACAAACAATGAATTAGGATTCGACTACTTACGTGATAACATGGTTACGGAAAAAGCAAACATGGTACAACGCCCATTGAACTATGCGATTGTCGATGAAGTAGACTCAATCTTAATTGACGAAGCTCGCACGCCATTGATTATTTCTGGTGAAGCCGAAAAATCAAATGCTTTGTATTTAAGAGCAGACTTTTTTGTAAAAGGATTAAAAGAAGAAGAGCACTATACGATTGATTTGCCAACAAAAACGATTGTGCTAACAGATGAAGGTATTGAGCGCGCTGAGCGTGTATTCCATTTGGAAAACTTATATGATGTGTCAAATACATTGTTGGTGCATCACATTGACCAATCTTTACGTGCGAACTACATCATGTCATTAGATATTGATTATGTGGTAGACAATGACGAAGTAAAAATCGTTGACCCATTTACTGGTCGTGTTATGGATGGTCGTCGTTACTCTGACGGATTACACCAAGCAATTGAAGCTAAAGAGGGTGTAACGATTCAAAATGAATCAAAAACAATGGCAACTATTACATTCCAAAATTACTTCCGTATGTATAAAAAATTAGCCGGCTGTACGGGTACTGCGAAAACGGAAGAAGAGGAATTACGTGAAATTTATAATATGCAAGTTGTATGTATTCCAACAAACAAACCGATTGCACGTATTGATTCACCAGATTTGTTATATCCAACATTACATACAAAATTTAAAGCTGTTGTAAAAGATATTAAAGAACGTCATGAAAAAGGGCAACCAATCTTGGTTGGTACAGTAGCCGTTGAAACATCAGAATTATTATCTAATTTATTGGTTGCTGAGGGTATTCCTCATGAAGTGTTAAATGCGAAAAACCATGCTAAAGAAGCTGAGATTATTACAAGTGCAGGGCAACGTGGTGCTGTAACGATTGCGACAAACATGGCAGGACGTGGAACGGACATTAAGTTAGGTAAAGGTGTTAAAGAATTGGGTGGTTTATGCGTGATTGGGACAGAGCGTCATGAGTCACGTCGTATTGATAATCAGTTACGTGGACGTTCAGGTCGTCAAGGGGACGTTGGTGCTAGCCAATTCTACTTGTCGTTTGAAGATGATTTGTTGAAACGTTTTGGTAGCGATAGAATGCGTGAAGTGTTAGTAAACATGACGAAATCAGCTGGTGAAGATGAAGACATGTCTATTCAAAGTAAAATGTTCTCTCGTCAAGTTGAGTCAGCACAACGTCGTGTTGAAGGGAATAACTATGATTCACGTAAGAGTGTTTTGGAGTATGACGATGTTATGCGTGAACAACGTGAAATTATGTATTCTCAACGTCAACAAGTGATTGATGAAACAGAGAGTTTATCTGATGTTGTGAAAGGTATGATTCAAAATACAATTCATCACGAGGTAGAAGCTCGTACAAGTGCAGATAAAAAAGATTGGGATTTAGACGGTATCTTAATGTTTGCAGGAAATGTTCTTGTTCATCCTGATACAATCACATTATCTGATTTAGAGGGTAAAACAGCCGCAGAAATTGAAGCGTACTTAAATGAACGTGCCATGACTGTTTATCAAGAAAAAGTAGATCAACTACAATCTCCAGAATATTTATTACAATTTGAAAAACTTGTCATTTTACGTGTTGTTGACCAAGAATGGACAAGCCATATTGATGAAATGGATCATTTACGTCAAGGTGTTGGTTTACGTTCATACGCACAAACAAATCCGTTAACAGAATACCAAAATGAAGGTTTTGAAAGATTTAATGCGATGATTAAAACTATTGAGTTTGAAACAACACGCATTATCTTGAAATCAAATTTAAGAGCAAGTGTATAATGACAAAACCAAACAAGGCTATTAGCCTTGTTTGGTTTCGTTATAAATTAGAGTAAGGAAGAAAATATGGAACTAGTAGAAATCAAGCAGTTTATTGAAAAAGCCAATAATCAATTAGTAACATTTGGGCACTCTCTTTGACTTAGAACGGTTAGAAGTTGATATTGCCGACTATGAGCATCAAATGTTGGCGCCTGATTTTTGGGACGATAATGAAAAGGCTAAAAAAATAATTGATAGTTTAAATCAAAAAAAGCAAGCCTATGATACATATCATCGACTATATCAACACTATCAAGATGTTGTTGATTTGTATGATTTAGTGAAAATGGAACCAGATGAGTTGTACGAGCAGGAGCTACAAGAGCAAGTGCGTCAATTACAAGAGGAACTCATGGCGTATGAGTTACAAATGCTTTTAGATGGCGAGCATGATAAGCGTAATGCCATTCTTGAAATTCATCCCGGTGCAGGCGGAACAGAGTCACAAGACTGGGGAAGTATGCTATTACGTATGTATACACGTTGGGCAGATAAGAAAGGATTTCAAGTGGAAACATTGGATTATCAAGACGGTGAGGAAGCTGGTATTAAAAGTGTGTCTTTATTGATTAAAGGAATAAATGCCTATGGTTATTTAAAAGCCGAAAAAGGTGTGCATCGTTTAGTGCGTATTTCACCGTTTGATGCTGCCAAAAAACGCCATACGTCGTTTGCCTCGGTCGATGTGATGCCTGAGATTGATGATGATGTGGAAGTAGAGATTAGTACTGAAGATTTACGCATTGATACATATAGAGCCAGTGGTGCAGGTGGTCAGCACGTTAATAAAACGTCTTCTGCTATACGTATTACTCATATTCCAACAGGTATTGTTGTGCAGAGTCAATCACAACGTTCCCAATTTCAAAATAAAGACCAAGCGATGAGAATGTTAAAAGCGAAATTATATCAATTAGAGGAAGAAAAGCGTCTTGCTGAGTTAGATACTATTCGTGGAGAGCAAAAAGAGATCGGATGGGGGTCACAAATTCGTTCGTATGTGTTTCATCCTTATTCAATGGTGAAAGATCATCGTACGAATTTTTCAGTGGGGCAAACACAAGCTGTTATGGACGGTGATTTAGATGCGTTTATTGATGCGTATTTGAAGTTGAGTTTGCAAGAGCCGAGTGAAATGGAGTAAATGTTTCTATTTTTGACATTGGAAAAATAGTAAAAAGACTTGGAAGTAATCTGTTCAAGTCTTTTTGATTTTCTAGTAGATTATTGCTCGTATTTTTGTTTATATTGTCTGTTTTTTGTCTTTTTTAACAAGTAATGTTCGTTTATTTTCTTTAAATCGTGTTTTTCGTAATATAAATGTAACTTAAATAACATTAAATCCAATTATAAAGTATGGTATAATACTCAAGCGCTCGATAGAGACAATTTGTAAGTGGGTGAATAAAATGATTGAAATGAGAAATGTTAGCAAGCGTTACCCGAACGGCGTGACAGCGATTAGTGATTTGTCTGTCAATATAAATCCTGGAGAGTTTGTATATATTGTAGGACCTAGTGGCGCAGGAAAATCAACATTCATTAAGATGATGTATTGTGATGAACGTTTAACGTCAGGCGATATTAAGGTGGGTAAATTTGATTTAAGTACCATTAAACAAAGAGAGTTACCACATTTAAGACGTTATGTTGGAGTTGTTTTCCAAGATTTTAAATTATTAGAGAAAAAAACGGTGTATGAAAATATTGCGTATGCTATGGAAGTTATTGGAAAACGTCCGAGTGTCATTCGTAAACGTGTTTTAGAAGTGCTTGATTTAGTAGGGTTAAAGCATAAAGTAAGAATGTTTCCAAATGAATTATCTGGAGGAGAGCAACAACGTATTGCGATTGCACGTGCGATTGCGAATATGCCGGGTGTTCTTATTGCCGATGAGCCAACAGGGAACTTAGATCCGGATACAGCGTTAGAAATTATGAACATTTTAGAGCGTATTAGTGCAAATGGTACAACGGTTATCATGGCAACGCACAGTCGTTCTATTGTGAATAATATTAAACATCGTGTATTAGCAATCGAAAACGGACGTCTTGTTCGTGACGAACAGGAAGGAGAATACGGATACGATGATTAGAATGTTTTTTAGACATATAAAAGAAGCGTTGCAAAGTGTTAGTCGTAACTTTGTGAGAAGTTTATTGTCAATTATTACAGTAGGTTTAACATTACTTTTAGTAGGTATTTTTGCTTCTGTTTTGTTAAATGTAAGTGATATGGCGCAAGATGCAACGAATTCATTAGAAGTAAAAGTATTCGTAGACTTAGCTGCGACAAAGGAAGATGAACAAGCGCTTGAAAGACAATTAAAAGCTGTACCGCATGTTCAAACGGTTATTTATTCTAGTAAAGATGAACAACTTTCTGAAATTATCCAAAAATATCCTTCTTTTTCATTGTTTAAAGAGGATTCCAATCCTTTAAGAGATGCGTATATTGTTATGGTTGACCAATCGTCAAATATTAAAGATGTGACCAATAAAATTCGAGAGCTGAAATATGTGTACAAGGCAAATGACGGTGGCGAAATCACAGAAGTGCTTGTAGCCTTTTCAAAAGGTATGCAATTTTGGGGTGGTATTTTGATTGTCAGTCTTGTGCTGATTGCTGTGATGTTAATTATGAATACCATTCGTGCAACAATTTTATCACGTCAAACGGAAATTGAAATTATGCGTCTAGTTGGAGCGACTAAATGGTTTATTCGTTGGCCGTTCTTATTAGAGGGAGCATTTATTGGATTATTAGGTAGTGTTTTACCAGTGGGGTTAATTTATCTAGGTTATACAACGCTATATGCGATTATTGAACCGCAGTTAATTACAACACATTATAGTTTATTACCACCAAATCCGTATGCTTTATATTTAGCGGCAGGTCTAGCTGCATTAGGTATTTTAATTGGTGCTTTCGGATCTATTGTATCCATTCGCAGATTCTTGAAAAAATAATATATGGAACCCCCCACTCATGTTGATAGGTTCAACATGAGTGGGGGTTGTGTTTTATCCACGTTTAACACTAAGAATAGTTGTGTATAGTGTTATAAAGGCTTATCCATTTTTATATACAAAATGGTGATTGGTGGATTTTATTCACTAGTACGATTTATGATAGATGCGTTTTTCTTTAACAGGGTACTATTTGTTTGAAAAAGATAGTATTTTTATGAGATATTTACTTTTTTTTCAAGAAAAGGCTTTAATTTAGTTTTTTGGTTTCTAATGAAATTTAAATATGCTACAATTCAGCTAGGAACAAAAACAAAATAAATGAGGTATGCTATTAACATGAGAAAAAAAGCAATTTTTTTGATGATGATATGTATTTGTTTCGTATTAAGTGGGTGTCAAACATCTATTACAAGTATGAATGGATCTATCACAGCAGTAGGATCGTCTGCGTTACAACCGCTTGTGGAAGTTGCCGCAGAGCAATTTCAAATGCAATATCCTGATGTACTCATCAATGTACAAGGTGGCGGCTCTGGGCAAGGATTAAGTCAAATTGTGATGGGAACAGTTGAAATTGGTAATTCAGATACATTTGCTGAAGAAAAAAAGATTGATGTCGATAAATATGAATTACAAGACCATAAAGTTGCGGTGGTAGGTATCGGTGTGATTGCTAATAAAGAATCAGGTGTACGTGATATCACACATCAGCAACTGATTGATATTTTTACAGGAAAAATAAGAAACTGGCAAGAGGTTGGTGGGCAAAATATGCCCATTATCGTTATCAATAGAGCTAGTGGTTCTGGTAGCCGTGCGACATTTGAAAAGTATGGGTTAAATAATCAAGAACCAATTGTCGCACAAGAGCAAGATAATTCTGGAACGGTAAAAAAACTTGTCAAAGACACAAAAGGTGCGATTAGTTATGTATCTTTTTCTTATTTTAGTGATGATTATCAAGCCCTGTCTATTGACGGGGTTGAGCCAACTCGAGAAAATGTTGAAACGAATCAATGGAAAATATGGGCGTATGAACATATGTATACAAAACGTGAAAAAGATGTGATTACAAAAACATTTCTTGAGTACATGTTAAGTGATGATGTTCAAGATAATATTGTGTCACAATTAGGGTATATTCCCGTTAAGACAATGACAATAGATAGAGATGTCAAAGGAAATATTCGTGTAAAATAATAAACTAGGAGATAAGCAATGCAACAAACAAAAAAGAGAATTCCAAAACGTACTCTTGAAAAAATTGGTAAAACAATAACATTTTTATGTACGCTTTTAATGGGAATTGTTGTTTTTACCATTATTTTAATGGTTGCACAACGAGGGTTGTCTACATTTTTTGTAGATGGTGTATCCCCAGTTGATTTTCTATTTAAAACAAAATGGTTACCCTCATCAACAGATGCTAATGGACAAGCTTATGTTGGTGCATTACCAATGATTATTGGTTCTGTCAGTGCAACTTTACTAGCGATTTTAATCGCTGCACCATTTGCGATGGGCGCAGCCGTATTTATGGTAGAAATTTCACCAAAGTTTGGGAAAAAATTTCTGCAACCTGTCATTGAATTATTAGTAGGTATTCCGTCTGTTGTTTATGGATTGATTGGCTTGAGTGTTATTGTACCTTTTGTTCGCTCGTTTGGTGGGACAGGGTTTGGTATTTTGTCCTCTGCTTTTGTATTGTCTGTCATGATTTTACCGACAGTAACGAGTTTAACAGTGGATGCATTAAATGCGGTGCCAGACTATTATAGACAAGGTGCTTTAGGGTTAGGTGCAACACGCTGGCAAATGATTTATCACGTTGTGTTACGAAGTGCTAAAAGTGGTATTTTAACAGCTCTCGTAATGGGTATGACACGTGCTTTTGGTGAAGCTCTTGCGGTTCAAATGGTTATTGGAAATACAGCTGTTATTCCAACGTCTTTAGTGACGCCAGCATCAACCATTACGAGTATTTTAACTTTGAGTATGGGAAACACCATTTTTGGTAGTTTAGAAAATAATGTATTATGGTCTTTAGCTTTATTGCTATTGATGATGTCAATTATTTTTATAGCTATTGTAAAACGCATTGACAAGAAAGGACGTTAAGATGAACGCAAAACAACAAGATAAAATCGCAACGATTGTGTTATATAGTATCGCAGGAGTGATTTGTTTGATTTTAGCCAGTTTGGTTGGATATGTTCTCATTCACGGTATTGAACATGTGAATTGGCGTTTTTTAACAAGTAATCCAGAATCTATCAAAGCAGGTGGCGGTATTTTACCAGAATTATGGAATTCGTTTTATTTACTTGTCTTAACTTTATTGATTAGTACCCCTATTTCGTTAGGAGCGGCTATTTATTTATCGGAATATGCTCCTAAAAATAAAACAACGGAATTTATACGACTATCAGTAGATGTGTTATCTTCTTTACCGTCTATTGTTGTAGGTTTGTTTGGTATGTTGTTATTTGTAACAGCTATGAAATTTAAGTATTCTATTTTGTCGGGAGCTTTAACATTAACGATTTTTAACTTGCCTATTCTTGTTCGTGTCATGGAACAATCTTTAAGAAATATTTCGCACGACCAACGTCAAGCAGGATTGGGATTAGGGTTAACAAAATGGGAAACAACGATTTTTGTTGTTGTACCGGCAGCTTTACCAGGGATTTTAACAGGGATTATTTTATCTGCTGGTCGTATTTTTGGAGAAGCAGCAGCGTTGCTGTTTACAGCAGGGCAAAGTGCACCGGCACTAGATTTTACAAACTGGAATCCGTTTAGCCCGAGAAGTCCATTAAATATGTTTAGACAAGCTGAAACATTAGCTGTTCATATTTGGAAAGTGAATAGTGAAGCAGTGGTACCCGATGCACAAGCTGTGTCAAATGGGACAGCGGCAGTCTTAATATTATTTATTTTAATTTTTAACTTTGTAGCTCGTCGTTTTGGACAGTATTTATACAAAAAAATGACATCAGCAAAATAGTAGGTGAAATAATAATGAGTATAACGATTGAAACAAAAGACTTGAATATATTTTATGGGCAAAATCAAGCAATAAAAAATGTCAGTTTGGCTTTTAAGAAAAATGAGATTACAGCATTGATTGGCCCAAGTGGATGTGGAAAGTCGACCTATTTAAGAGCATTAAATTTAATTAACCGTGAAATTGTTGCGTGCCGTATCGAAGGAGAAATTTTTTATAATGGACGTAATATCAACACACCTAAAGAAGATGTGTATGCGTTGCGTAAAAATATTGGAATGGTTTTTCAAAGACCCAACCCATTTAGTCGCTCAATTTACGATAATATCGCATTTCCATTAAAACGTCACGGTATGACAAATAAGCAAGAACTAGATGAAATTGTGGAAACATCTTTGATACAAGCATCTCTTTGGAATGATGTTAAAGATGAATTAAATAAAAGTGCGTTGGCATTATCAGGAGGGCAACAACAGCGTTTGTGCATTGCTAGAGCGTTAGCAATGAAACCAGATGTTTTGCTAATGGATGAGCCAACATCGGCATTAGATCCTGTATCTTCTGGTGCAATCGAAGATGTTTTAGCAGAATTAAAAGATATGTATACCATTATTATTGTGACACACAATATGCAACAAGCAGCACGTATCTCAACAGAAACAGCTTTCTTCTTATCTGGAGAAGTGATTGAATTTGATAAAACATCTAAAATCTTTAGAAATCCAACACATCAAAAAACAGAAGAATATATTTCAGGAAGATTTGGATAAATACAGAAAGAGGTCTATATGGCAATTATTGAGGCAACTAATATCAATTTATTTTATGGGCAAAAACAAGCGTTATTTGATGTGAATTTAGCATTTCAAGAACATACTGTCAATGCACTCATTGGACCGAGTGGATGTGGAAAATCGACTTTTTTACGTAGTTTAAACCGTATGAACGATTTAATGCCAAATGTGACGATAACAGGTGAAATCAAAGTAGATGGACAGAATATTTTTAGTCCAACAACAGATTTGGTACAATTAAGAAAGAAAGTAGGCATGGTCTTTCAACAACCTAACCCATTTCCATTTTCGATTTATGATAATGTTGCATTTGGTCCGAGAATACATGGTATACATGATAAACAAATATTAGATGAACTTGTTGAAACAAGTTTAAAACAAGCGGATTTATGGGAAGCTGTCAAAGATAGACTTCAAGATAATGCAGCGGGTATGTCCGGAGGGCAACAACAACGTTTGTGTATTGCGCGTGTTTTAGCTGTGAAACCAGAAGTGATTTTAATGGATGAGCCAACATCTGCGCTAGATCCAGTATCGTCTGGTAAAATTGAAAATTTGATTTATGATTTAAAATCTGATTATACGATTGTTATTGTGACACATAATATGCAACAGGCTAGTCGCATTTCTGACAATACTGCTTTTTTCTTGTCTGGAAAAGTGATTGAATTTGATAAAACAGCACATATTTTTAGTAATCCAAGTGATAAACGTACAGATGATTATATTTCAGGAAGATTTGGTTAATAGAAAGGAGCATAATAAATGAGAAGATTTTTTGATGAAGAGTTAAGTGAGCTATATGATGAATTTTTAGAAATGGGTAGTGATGTTAACGTAGCTGTCACAAATGCTGTGAGTGCCTTTGTCAAACATGATGTTGAGTTAGCAGAACAAGTTATTAAAGCAGATAAATATATCAATAAAGCAGAAGTACAATTAGAAAAAGGCTGCTTTACATTGATTGCTTTACAACAACCGGTGGCATCTGATTTAAGAAATATTGTTGCTGTAATGAAAGCATCAAGTGATTTAGAGCGTATAGGCGACCATGCGGTTAGTATTGCCCAAGCAACGATTGCAGTAAAAGGCAATAATCGTATTTTAGAAATTGAAAAACTATTAGAAGAAATGGCATTAGTTGTTGAAAGTATGATGACGCGTGTTCTAAAAGCGTACGTCAGTCTTGATGTGGAAGAAGCAAAACGTGTTGCAGAAGAGGACGAGAAAGTCGATGATTATTTAACAAAAGTTGTTCATAAATCAACACAAGGTATTTTGGAAAATCCAGAAACTGTTACAGGTGGTATGGAATATGTGCAAGTGGCAGGCTATTTGGAACGTATAGGTGACTATATTACTAATATTTGTGAACGCATTGTTTATACTGTCACTGGTAAACTAACAGAATTAAATTAAATAACAAAAGGGCTAAGTTTGCTTAGTCCTTTTTATACAAGCCACCCTTGTTGACAATTTGTCAACAAGGGTGGTAGAATAAACATGCGAATCTTTATCCTAAAAGCTGTTTTAGGATAAAGATAAAATAAGTGAGTGGAGATTAGTATGTCAAAAGATGTGATTCGTGTAAATGGGGCAAGAACCCATAATTTAAAAGATATTTCAGTAGATATACCAAGAAATCAATTTGTCGTGATTACGGGTTTATCCGGGTCGGGTAAAAGTTCTTTAGCCTTTGATACATTATATGCAGAAGGCCAAAGACGTTATGTTGAGAGTTTATCGAGTTACGCTCGACAATTTTTAGGTCAAATGGATAAACCTGATGTTGATAGCATTGAGGGACTTAGTCCAGCTGTATCAATCGATCAAAAAACGACGAGTAAAAACCCACGTTCAACAGTTGGAACAGTTACGGAAATCAATGACTATTTAAGATTGTTATTTGCACGTGTTGGGAAACCGATTTGTCCAAACGATAGCACACCCATTTCAAGTCAAACAGTTGAACAAATGGTTGATACGGTTATGAGCTTGCCAGAAAGAACGAAACTGCAAGTATTGGCACCTGTTATTTCTGCAAAAAAAGGGCAGCATAAAAAAGTGTTTGAGCAATTAAAAAAAGATGGTTATATTCGTGTTCGTGTCAATGGTGATATGTTTGATTTAGGAGAAGAGATTGAACTAGATAAAAACAAAAAACATACGATTGAAGTGATTGTTGATAGACTAATGGTAAAAGAAGAAAGTCGTTCTCGGTTGTTCGAGTCTATTGAAACAGCTTTAAAAATAGCGGACGGATATGTACTTGTGAATGTGATTGATGGCGAAGACATGCTTTTTAGTGAGCATCATTCTTGTCCGTATTGTGGATTTACTGTTGGAGAATTAGAGCCTCGATTATTTTCATTTAATGCACCGTTTGGTTCGTGTTCGGCATGTGACGGATTAGGAAGCACATTATCTGTTGATGTTGATTTAGTGATTCCGGATAAATCGTTAACCTTAAAAGAGGGTGCTATTCATGCGTGGAATCCAATTAGTTCAAATTATTATCCAACAATGTTAGAACAATTTTGTACACAATCAAATATTCCAATGGACGTTCCATTTAAAGATTTGTCTAGTGAACATCAAGATAGTGTTTTAAATGGGTCTAAAGGAAAGACATTTCATTTTCATTATGAAAATGAGTTTGGCGGTGTTCGTGATGTGGACATCGTGTTTGAAGGAGTTTTAAATAATATTAAAAGACGTTATCATGAAACGGCTAGTGATTATACAAGGGAACAAATGACTTTGTATATGACAGAGTTACGTTGTCCAACTTGTAAGGGGCAACGTCTAAATAAAGAAGCATTGTCCGTAAAAATTGCAGGGCAAAGTATTTCTGATGTGACTGATTTATCTATTGAGGATAGTTTATCGTTTTTTGAACAATTACGTTTTTCTCCTGCTGATGAAATGATTGCTAAACCTATTTTGAAAGAAATCAATGACCGTTTAACGTTTTTACGCAATGTTGGATTAACGTATTTAACGCTAAGTCGTACGGCAGGAACTTTATCTGGTGGAGAGGCACAACGTATACGTCTTGCAACACAGATTGGGTCTAATTTATCTGGTGTTTTGTATGTTCTTGACGAGCCGTCTATTGGGTTACATCAGCGTGATAATGACCGTTTGATTAGTTCTTTACACAAAATGCGAGATTTGGGGAATACATTAGTGGTTGTCGAGCATGATGAGGATACGATGAAGCAGGCGGATTATTTGATTGATATGGGACCTTTTGCGGGAGAGCATGGTGGGCAAGTGATTGCTGCGGGAACGCCTGAAGAGGTGATGAGTAATGAAAACTCATTGACTGGGCAATATTTATCTGGTGTGAAAAAAATTCCGGTGCCAAAGGAACGTCGTTCTGAAGATAAAGGTTGGATAAAAGTAACAGGTGCTAAGGAAAACAATTTAAAAAATGTGTCTGTTGATTTTCCAATAGGTCGTTTAACGGCTGTTACAGGTGTTTCGGGTTCTGGAAAAAGTTCGCTCGTAAATAGTATTTTGAAAAAAGCATTGATGCGAGAATTAGGGCGTTCTAAAGAAAGACCGGGGGACTTCAAGTCTATTTCAGGTTTTGAGGGATTGGATAAAATCATTGATATTGACCAAAGCCCTATTGGACGTACACCACGAAGTAATCCAGCAACTTATACAAGCGTATTTGATGATATTCGTGATGTGTTTGCCATGACAAATGAAGCTAAGGTAAGAGGGTATAAAAAAGGACGATTTAGCTTCAATGTTAAGGGTGGACGTTGTGAAGCATGTAAAGGCGACGGTATTTTAAAAATTGAAATGCACTTTTTATCTGATGTATATGTGCCTTGTGAAGTGTGCCATGGAAAACGTTATAATTCTGAAACATTGGAAGTGACTTATAAAGGGAAAAATATCGCAGAAGTGTTAGATATGACGATTGAAGAAGCATTAGTGTTTTTTAGTGCCGTACCAAAAATCAGACGTAAATTACAAACGATTGTTGATGTTGGTTTAGGCTATGTTCGATTAGGGCAATCGGCATTAACCTTATCTGGTGGAGAAGCACAGCGTATGAAATTAGCAAGTGAATTACAACGTGTAGCAACTGGAAAAACGGTTTATATTTTAGATGAGCCAACGACGGGCTTACATGTAGATGATATTAAACGATTGATGACAGTACTAAATCGATTAGTTGATGCGGGAAATACAGTTATCGTTATCGAACATAATTTAGATGTTATAAAAACAGCCGATTATATCATTGATTTAGGTCCAGAGGGTGGTGCTGGTGGAGGTACCATTTTAGTAACGGGTACTCCAGAAGAAGTAGCACTCTGCAAAGAAAGCTACACAGGACAATATTTAAAACCTTTATTATCGTAGAATGAGTGAAGATGTAAAAAGCTTGAAATAGCTGGTCGATTTCAAGCTTTTTAAGTTATATAAAATACTTTTCAAAAAAGGGGGCAGCATATTTAAAATGATTTGTTTTCATTTTCTTTTCAAAACACTTTTCAAAATGACTTTTTTTATATATACTATATTTATTTTATAAGAGGAGTTAGAAAATAGATGAGAAAAATCGGGACAAATTTTGTATTAACGACGATTTTTATGATGCTTGCTGCTGTGGGGGTTAGCTTGACATTAAAGGCAGATATAGGATTTGGGAGTGTCAATTCTTTAAGTAGTGCACTTGCTACTGTAACAAGTGTAGAAGTCGGTACCGTTTTAATGAGTATCAATATCGTGTGCGTGTTTATTCAATTATTATTGCAACGTCGTGATTTTCACTGGCGTCAATGGTTACAAGTAGGGGCAGCATATATTTTAGGAATTGTTGTAAATTTAATGATTTACCGTGTCTTAACACCGATAACACTAGACCATTATTTTTTACGTGTACTAGTGTTTGTTTCTGGTGTGGTGCTATCTGGTTTTGCAGTAGCTGCTATTATTCGCTTAGACTTAGTTGTTTTTCCATTGGAAGCTGCGTGTAAAGTGATTGCTGACAAGTATGGTGTAACGTTTCGAAAAGTACGTCAATGGGTAGATGTGATTACATTGTTGTTGGCGGTTTTATTTATGTTAACATTTGGTTCAAGTTTGGTTATTCGTGAGGGAACATTGATCAATATGATTTGTTTAGCACCAGTTACACAGTTCTTTTTAAATAGACTTGAGCAGAGAAATATTTTCCATGCGATTCGTTTTGAGTAGTGTATAAGATACAGTGATTTCCTCTTAGTCAAATGGTCTTTGACTAAGAGGTACTTTTATGCCTTTTCTATAAAAAAGCAAAGAAAACAACAAGAAAAAAGTAAGATAGTCATTGACAAATAACATGCGATAATATATGATTAAATACGGTATTGTTTGCCCCATGATGAGCCCCGGAAACTTATTATGTATCAAACAAGGAAACAGAATTTGGAGGAAAAATAATGCGTACAACATATATGGCTAAGCCAGGTGAAGTAGAACGTAAATGGTATGTGATTGATGCAACAGATGTTCCTTTAGGACGTCTTTCAACAGTTGTAGCAGACGTTTTACGCGGAAAAATGAAACCACAATATACACCACACGTTGATACAGGTGATTTTGTGATTGTTATCAATGCTGATAAAGTAAAATTAACAGGTAAAAAAGCAACAGATAAAATTTACTACCGTCACTCAAACCACCCAGGTGGATTGAAA
Organism: Carnobacteriaceae bacterium zg-84; assembly: GCA_013874835.1. Taxonomy (NCBI): domain Bacteria; kingdom Bacillati; phylum Bacillota; class Bacilli; order Lactobacillales; family Carnobacteriaceae; species Carnobacteriaceae bacterium zg-84. The sequence continues at coordinate 226,628 of CP059430.1, forward strand.
GCTCGTACAGCTGGTGAGTTACGTGCAAACGATTCTCGTCGTTTAGTAGAATTATCAGTTAAAGGTATGTTACAAAAGAACTCTTTAGGTCGTAGACAGTTTACAAAATTAAACGTATACGGTGGTTCAGAGCATCCACATGCTGCACAAAAACCAGAAGTATTAGACATTACTAACTTAATCTAAGGAGGATATTACATTGGCACAAGTTCAATATATCGGCACAGGTCGCCGTAAACATTCAACTGCTCGTGTACGTTTAGTACCGGGTACAGGAAAAATTGTTTTCAACAAAAAAGATATTGAAGACTACATTCCATTTGCATACTTACATGAAGTTGTAAAACAACCATTAAACTTAACACAAACATTAGGTAACTACGACGTTTACGTAAACGTAAACGGTGGTGGTTTCACTGGTCAAGCTGGTGCTGCTCGTCACGGTATTTCTCGTGCATTATTACAAGTAGACCCAGATTTCCGTGGTGTGTTAAAAGCTGCTGGCTTATTAACACGTGACCCACGTATGAAAGAACGTAAAAAACCAGGTCTTAAAGCTGCTCGTAAAGCAAGCCAATTCTCAAAACGTTAATCGTTATTACAGGACTTTTCTGTCGTACAGAAAAGTCCTGTTTTTATAGGCTCTATCATAAATCGTGTTGACAAACACCATTTATGATAGAGCCGAAAAGTCTTATTTAATGGTTTTTCCAATTTAATATGTCTTCAAAAATGTGTAAAATTTTATTCGTATCATCTAAAAGCATAATTTTAGAAATAATACGGTTCTTTATATGCTTGCTACCTGTGAACGTAAAAAATTCAGGGTAGTCAATTTCCAATGCTTTAATAATTTTATCTAGTGTATTTACTTGTATATTTTTATTTTTACCTCTTTCTATTCTATTGAATGTGGACCAATCTATGTCTGCTTTTGTAGCTAACTCTTGTTGTGTCATCCCGGCTTTTTGTCTTAGTTCTTTAACTCTTTTTGCAATATGTTCCCCTAGTGTATTCATGTATATCTACCTCTCTTATCCTAATATATTTAGGATAGTTAATAAAAAAAGATAATCGATGAAATAAAGTCCATATTTACGGGGTGTTATTGACTTATAATCCTATAATATAGTAAAATATATGGCGTAGAAATCATATTCTATAAAAGAAATTAGTTTTAAATCCTGTGATGAATTGAAAGGAGGAATATTATGAAAAAATCAATTAAAACAATAGCAACATCAACAATAGCGCTTGCGACATTTGCTGGAGTTAGTTTTCAATCGAGTGTAGTACAAGCGGAAGAAGGGACACCGGAGGAAACAGTAAAACCTGCTGTATCTGAAAATAAAGACAAAGAGATTACTCAAGCTGAGGTCGACAGTGCAGAAAAGGCTAAAAATGAGGCTAAAACAAACGTAGATGACAAGCAAAATGCGGTTAAAGCAGCAGAAGAAGCCGAAACAAATAAACAAAACGATGTCGATGCTGCACAAGCTGCCATTACGCGTGCTGAACATAAAGATGAAGAATTGCCAAAAATTGAAAAAACGATTGAAGAAGAAACAGCTAAAAAAGAACAAGCTGAAAAAGAATTAGAGCAAGCACAACAAGATGTATCAGCAGCAAATACTAACAAAGAAGAAGCACAAACAGCATTGGATAATGCTAAAAAAGAACAAGAAGATGCGCAAACAGCATTAGCAGAAGCAGAGAAACAACCATCTGCAGGTGCTGAGGAAAATGCACAAAAAATAAAAGCTAAAGAGCAAGAAAAAGCAACAACAGAACAAGAGCGTAACAAAACACAAGCGGACTTAACTGCTAAAAATCAAGAAATTGCAGCAAAACAACGTGAAATTGATAATGCAACAGACACAAAACAGGAAGAGAAAGACAGTAATAATTGGAAAGGTTATTATGATGGACTTCGTGAAAAGAATCCAGTTATGGAAAAAATAGCTTATGATGGTCAAAAAACAGAAACAGTTGTAGTAGAAGAAGGTAAGGCATACACACCAAATATCCAAAAAATTATGGAATATGCTGCAAATTATATTAATGAGTTAAAACGCATTAATGGATTGAAAGGCCAAGTAACTGTTTCTAAAAATCCAAAATATCAAGATTTTGCTAATTATCATGCTGATGAAGTAGCTAATAAAGGTAAATTTCACCAAACAGATTATCCAGGCGGAAGACCTTCTGAATTGGTGTATGAAAATGTTACTCAAATGGCTATGTTAAATGATAAATATTTATCTGATCAAGAAGTCGCTTATCGTGCAGTGTTAATTTGGTTTTCAGAATATACAAATGTGGGACATAATTATGGTCATGCCAAAAATATTTTATCGGCTAATGGTGAGTTTGTAATGGGGATAGCTCTTGACAAGGCAGAAAAAAGATTTACAAGATATGGGGTATCATTTGATGGTGTGTCACAAACAAGCGATTTGTCAGCTTTACAAGAAGTGGGAAGTCAATCAACAGGCTTAAAACTTCGCTTTAATGGTAAACAGTTGAAGTTTTTACCAGATACAACATTCCGCTATGTGACAGAAACAAAAGTGGCTAGCGATACAACTGCTTTACGTGAAGAATTGGCAACATTAAAAGAAGAAGCAAAACAACTTTCTACAACATTAGAAAATCAAAATAAAAAAGTAACCGATTTACAAGGTGAACTTACAAAATTACAAGCCGAGAAAAAAGAATTAGATGCAAAAGACCCAGTTAAAGTTGCAGCTAGAAAACGTGTTGAAGATGCAAAACGTGATGTTATCACAAAAACAAATGCAGTTAAAACAGCACAAGAAGGTGTTGATAATGCACAACATCGTGTGAACGATTTAAATAAAAAAATTGGGGATGCTACAAAAGCATTAGAAAAAGCAAATAAAGAAAAAGAAGATTTATCGGTAGATCCACAAGTATTACAAGATAGATTAACACATGCTCAAGAAGAGCTAAATACAGCTAAACAAAACAAAGAACAAGCTCAAAAAGAACTAGCTGATGCTAAAGAAGAATTGAAAAAAGCAGAGGATGAATACAACCGTATTAGTAATTTATATCATCTACAAAAAGAGATTAAATTAAGAGAAAATGGTAAAGGTATAAATGGCGTACCAAATACATTCCCAACGGTAGATGCATTACCAACATTGGATATTAACCGTTTGACTAGACCAAACTTTAGTCCGACTGTGAAACCAGATGAAAATAGTGATGCAGCATTAGAATCAAAATCTGAAAAAGTATATAATAAAGAACCTTTAACACGTGCAACATTTGCTAATAAACGATTACCACATACAGGAACATCTGCTTCACATACATTATTAGCGGGTGTATTATCCTTATTTGGTGCAGGTATTGTAGCACGTAGACGTAAAGAGAAATAGTTTTCATCAAATTTTTACCTTTTCATTGATAATGTGATAAAGGGATTTCGGTAGCGAATGGCATGAACCATTCGCTACTTTTATATAGGCTCTATGTCAAATAGGGTTGATGACTCATAAAAAGTAGTGATGTCACAAATGTTACGTCACTATCTTTTTATTTTAAGTCACAAAGTGATGTACGGCTCACCGAAATGTACACGATACATTTTTCTCTTCCCCTACGTTGTGCGGGGAAGGAGCTATTCGTACATCACTTTTGACTTAAACTATTAAGCAACTAGTGAAGTAGATGGTACGGTATATGGTACATATAACTTACAGATTAATAAAATACGATTTCTAAAATGTGAAAAGTTACGATAACCATAGGCATTTCTCTTAAGTACTTTAATTTTATGATTGATTCCTTCAAGTGCACCGTTAGTCAAATGATGGTAGATAAAGGTGTTTTTAATATAGGGTAAATACCCTTTGAAAGTTCTTAATACTCTACGTAAACCAGGAGAAATAGCTTCCTGTTTAGCCCATATGAGTATTTCTTCAAATCGGTCAAAATCTCTATTATGTAAAGCATCTCTTAATTGATGAACGACATCGTATGTGGCTCTTAGTTCGGGGACTTGTTCCAATAAATAATCGACTATCCCTTGTGTATGCGTCATCCAATCAAACAGTGGAAAACGGTGATAAGGATAACTACTTAGTGTATCTGTGTTACTTAAAAACAACTTCCAATAACGTTTCATTTTGTTGTATAAACGGCGATTGTTCTGATGTAAAGCTTTCATTACATGCACTCTGTGTTTTGTTAACTCACGATTTAATGCTTGTACAATATGAAAAGGGTCGATAATGATATGTGCGTTAGGAAATACTTGCTTGGATATCTGAATATAGGGGCGAAACATATCAATCGTAATTGTTTTAACAGCTTTTCTTGTCTGGGTATCGTATCTAGCAAAGTAGTCTAATAGCGTGCTGGATTTACGGTCGTGTACAACGTCAATCAGTTGATGAGTCAGTGCATCACAATAGATAAAACTCATGGCACTATCAGAAGATTTTACTGACTTGAATTCATCAAAGCACAGATGATGAGGTAATTGTGTGTTGTGATTTACTTTTAAAGTAGAGGCGACCTTATCAACAATACGTCTGACCGTATGTACAGATACATTGTGTTGTTTAGCGATGTACGTTTCTGAAATGGTTTCTGTTAAAGTGTCCATTATCTTTTGTTTTAAACGGTTTGTGATAAAACAATGCTTATCCACAATAGGTGTTTCCGCTGTAAATGATGATTGACAGGATTTACAATAAAAACGTTGTTTAGTGAGTGATAAATAGGCGTTTAGTCCTGAAATTTGGCATAAAGACAGTTGCGATTGACGTGTCCCATTTTTTACAATGCCATTGGTTGCGTGACAATTTGGGCAACAATCTGGTGTATAGGTTAATTTACCGTATAAGACCAATGATTTTTTATGTCGAATGTCACACTCTGATATGTTTTCATGATCAAATGTGATGTTTTTATCCTTTAATTGTAGTAAGATTTCTGTTATATTAGACATAGGCAATTTCTCCTTATTATTTGGTGGTACTTTTAATTTAAGAGAAAATTGCCTTTTTGTCTACATAAAATTAGGGTTGCTGGCTTATGCCATCAACCCTAAAAATTATACAGCCTTTATATATAAAAATTCTGTTGATGTAATTTTTTATTATATATATTTAATGATTTTTATTGCTTGTTTTTCCTGTTTATAAGGCATTTGTTGAAAAGTTTTGTAAATTTCTTTGACAATTTCATGCAAATAGGATATAGTAAAATGACAAAATGATTAGAATAATATCTAATCATTATTTTATATTTAAGGAGGTGCTGTATGCCTGCGTCACGAACGTGTGTTTTCAGCACGATTGTTGCTCTTAGGTATATGATAATAGGTGCAGATAAGATGTAGTGTTTATAAATGATTTCATTTATAAACACGTTTTAAAGAAATTTGCATAATATTATATAAAAAGAGGTATATCGTATGAACAGATTGAGAAGATTATGGATAATTCCATTTTTGATGTTTATTTTAGCAGCATGTACTGGGAATAATACATCAAATGATACAAGAGAAGAATTTCGTGTTGGGATGGAGGCAAACTATGCACCTTTCAACTGGACACAAAGTGAAGCTGGTGAGGGAACTGCTCCGATAGAAGACGGAGAATATGCCGGTGGGTATGATGTGTCTATCGCACAAAAAATTGCAGATAAATTAAATCGTAAATTAGTTATTGTAAAATTGGAATGGGACGGTCTTATTCCGTCATTGCAATCCGGTAAAATTGATGCGATTATTGCGGGAATGTCCCCCACAGAAGAAAGAGCACAACAAATTGATTTTACGGGACCTTATTATGAATCGGTCTTTATGATGATTGTTAGAAAAGACGGTGCTTATGCGAATACATCTTCCATAGATGATTTTGCTGGTGCTAGAGTAACCGCACAATTAGGCACATTCCACTATGATATGATTGATCAATTAAAAGGTGCTGTTAAACAAGAAGCGATGTCTGATTTTTCTGCTATGCGTGTTGCGTTAGAAAGTGGAAAAATAGATGCGTATGTATCTGAAAAAGCTGTTGCCAATGAAGTGGTAGCCGCAAGTAAAGATTTAAAAATGATTGAGTTTGCTTCTGGAAAAGGATTTGTAACAAAGCCAGAAGAAGTACAAACAGCAATCGGAGTTAAAAAAGGTAGTCCATTAAAAGAACAAATTAACACAGTTCTTTCAGAAATTTCAACGAGTGAACGTGATGAATTGATGGATAAAGCATCACGTGGTCCGTCAGAACAAACAACGGGACATTTCTTAGAAGAAATGGGTGTTATTTTCCAAAAATATTATCCGCAATTATTTGCAGGTATGGGTGTGACATTATATATTTCACTCATTGGGACTATTGTTGGTTTATTGATTGGTTTATTGATTGGCGTGATTCGTACAGTGCCTTTATCAGATAAAAAAGGTGCATATCGTGTGTTCTTAAAAGTTGTGAATTGGTTATTGAATGCGTATGTTGAAATTTTCCGTGGAACACCGATGATTGTACAGGCAATGGTTGTCTATTATGGGTCAGCATTATTGTTCCATTTAGATATGGATAAAACATTTGCGGCATTATTGATTGTGTCAATTAACACCGGTGCCTATATGTCTGAAGTGGTGCGTGGTGGTATTTTATCCATTGACAAAGGTCAATTTGAAGCGTGTCAAGCGATTGGTATGACACATTTACAAGCAATGAAATATATCGTATTACCACAAGTGTTGCGCAATATTTTACCAGCTACGGGGAATGAGTTTGTTATCAATGTAAAAGATACATCTGTATTAAATGTCATTGGTGTATCAGAATTGTTCTTTGTGACAAAATCTATTGCGGCAACAAATTATCAATTTTTCCAAACATTTTTAGTAACATGTATTTTCTACTTCATTATGACATTTGTGATTACACGTATTTTACGTTGGTTAGAAAAACGTTTATCTGGTAAGCAAAGCTATTCTTTAGCAAGCGGAAATCAAATGCAAGTGTCAAAAGCACAAGAGAAAGAGTAGGTAGAAAATATGGAAACAGTTATTGAAATTAGACATTTAAATAAAAGTTTTGGTGAGAGAGAAGTTTTATCAGATATTAACTTTACGGTAAAAAAAGGACAAGTTGTTACTTTGATTGGTTCAAGTGGTTCTGGGAAATCAACCCTATTACGCTGTATCAATTTACTAGAAACGCCAACAGCTGGTGACATTTATTATTTAGGTGAAAATATTTTAGATGGAGCACATGATGTGTTTAAATATCGTACACATTTAGGTATGGTATTTCAACAGTTTAATTTATTTGAAAATTTAAATGTATTAGATAATTGCACAGTTGGACCTATAAAAGTTTTGAAAAAAACAGAGGAAGATGCAAAACAGTTAGCATTGCATTACTTACAACAAGTTGGTATGGCGGAGTACGTGAATGCCCGTCCGTCACAATTATCTGGGGGACAAAAGCAACGTGTGGCAATTGCCAGAGCGTTGGCAATGGAGCCTGATGTGTTATTGTTTGATGAGCCAACATCAGCACTTGATCCGGAAATGGTTGGAGAAGTATTACGTGTTATGAAAGATTTGGCTAATTCTGGGATGACAATGTTAGTTGTAACGCATGAAATGGATTTTGCAAGAGAAGTTTCGGACCATGTTGTTTTCATGGATAAAGGTGTTATTGCAGAAGAAGGTTCACCAGAAGATATTTTTAATCATCCAAAAGAAGATCGTACACGTGCCTTTTTAAGTCGTATTTTACAAAAATAAACAAAAAAGAACAGAAATTTATGAGATTTCTGTTCTTTTTGCGTATAATATAAATAGAGAAAGAAGGTGCGTGGATGTTACAGTTTGTTTTAGGAAATATTTTAACGAATAAGCAAGCGTGGTGTGTAGCAGATATGAAAGCGTTGCTTGAACAAAAACAAGTAAAACAAGTATTTTATCTTGTACCTGAGCATATTAAATTCGACTCAGAAATGAATGTTTTAACGCAATTACATCATGAGGATATAAGTGGTAGTATCGATATACAAATTTATAGTTTTTCAAGATTGGCATGGTATTTATTAAAAGACACGGGTGTTCTTGTGAAACCGCAATTAAGTAAAATTGGGTTAAGTATGCTTGTTCGTCATGTTTTATTGGAAAAACAATCTGAATTGGTTTTTTATCGTACACAAATTAATAAACAAGGGTTTATTAAGCAATTGACAGATTTATTTTTAGAATTTCGTTCGGGTGCCATTTCACAAGAAGATTTATATACCTTTTTTAAAGAAAAACCGAGCGATACAACAGAAAGCCAAGAAAATATGTATGTGAAGATGCAAGAACTAATGCTTTTGTATCGAGCATTTAATGAAAGATTAATAGGTAAGTATATTGAGAAAGAAGATTTATATACCCAATTAGCCGAGCATATTCATACAATGGATTTATCAGATACAGCCATTTATATTGACGGTTTTGAACATTTCTCTGCAAAGGAACAACAAATTATCCTTGCTTTAATGAAAAAAACATACAAGGTATCAGTAACTTTGCCTTTATCCAAAAAAGCAAAGGAAAAAACACCATTAACGCTTATTCCAATGATAACAAGAGAAAGATTAATTCAATTAGCACAAGAAAATAGTGTGCGTATTTCAGAAGTTGATGTCACAAAAGGATATGAGCGTTATAGTGAAGATATGCAGAAAATAGTTTCTTTTTGGGAAGAAGCTTTTCAGTCAGTTGAAAGAAAAGATAATGATGTAATAAAACAAGATGCTTTATTTATTCAAGAGTATGACACTAAACAAGAAGAAGTAACAGCCGTTATCAATCAGATAAGTAGATTGGTTGCGACAAAGCACTATCGTTATAAAGATTTTAGTATTTTGATGCGACAAGTTGAAGATTATGAAATGATTTTAAAACCTTTGTGTCATGAAAGCCAAATACCTTATTTTATTGATAATGCTGATACCATGGCATCACATCCTATTTCAGAATTTTTAGCATCTTTATATGCCATTCAAAAACGGAATTGGCAATATACGGATATGATGCGATTATTGCGATCAGATTTATTAGAGATAGGTGCGCAAGACGATATTGATGTGTTTGAAAATGATTTATTAGCAAATGGTTATGTCGGAAAACGTTGGTGGATTGAGGATAAGGAACAATGGAAGTATGAGCATATAAGAGAACGTATTGTCGGTATATTGCTTCCATATATTGAAACATTAGAGCAGGCAAGTACGATGAAAGATGCAGCAGTTGCTTTATACATGCTTTGTAAGGAGCATGGAGTAGTTTCAAAAATAAAGCAGTGGCGAGATGATTTCATTGCTCAAGGACAGTTGGAAAAAGCACGTCAACATGAACAGGCATGGCAGACGTTTATCCAATTATTAGATGAATTTGTGATGGTTCTAGGAAATATACCATTTGATTTACAAACATTTTATACGGTATTATCGAGTGGCTTTGAAGAGGCGGAGTATAGTTTAGTACCTCCTACATTGGATACGGTCACTATTTCAAGTTTAGACGGTAGACGTGCCACGACTAAAAAAATGATTTTTGTTTTAGGGGCAACGTCTAGTCAGTTTCCAAAAATATATGATAATAAAACATTGTTATCAGATGAAGAAAGACATCGGTTAACGCAAGTGTTAGCACCGGGTCATTATTTACAATTAGATACGCTTGATCGTACAATGGTAGAACCTTTTGTTGTGTATCAATTATTGGCGAGTGTAACAGAACAATTATATTTATTTTATCCAAAAACACATGAGCCAAAATCGACATATATAGAAATGTTAGAAAAGCGTTTTGATACACGAATGACGCCTCAATTATTAGGAAAAAGCAAACAAGTGATACGTTATTTAATGAAACAAATACGAACACATTATGATACGGATAGTACTTTATCTTTAATAGATAGATACTTAATTGCATTTATGCAACAAACGACGCCTTATCATGAAGTGTTTAAGCCGTTGATGAAGAGTTTTGAGTATCGCAATGTTCCGGTTCATTTAACGAATGCTTTAGAGTTATATCAAGGGCATTTATACTTATCTGTTTCTCAATTAGAAAGTTATTTCAAAGATCCGTACAGTCATTTTTTACAGTATGGCTTAAAGTTAAAAGAAAGACCTGTGTTGTCTTTAACACCGGCAGATGTAGGGAATGTTTTTCATGATACATTGGATATATTTTTTGAACAAGTGGAGCAGTACGAACAAGAGATTGATACATTGATTGAGCGTGCATTGACGACTGTTTTTGATAAACCACAGTACCGATTGTTTCAAATGACGAAAAGTATGGCTTTTTCAAAAGAATTATTAACGGATACGTTGACACACGTGATGCAACAATTATATCAAGCTAAAAAGCAGACCAATACACGTGTTATTGCGACGGAACAAGTTTTTGACACAAAGGGGTCGACAGGACTGATTTTACCAAAAATTGATTTATTATCGGATTATACGCTGTCTTTACGAGGAAAAATAGACCGGATTGATGTTGTCAATGGGGATTATTTAAGTGTTGTTGATTATAAATCAAGTGCAAAACAATTTGATTTAAGCCGTTTTTATGAGGGATTATCGTTACAGTTGATAACCTATTTATATGTGCTCGAACAAAATAAAAAGCAGTTGCATTTAGAAAACACAAAAACGATGGGTGCTTTTTATTATCATGTAGGCTATCCTTATGAAAGAGTGAAAACCAAAACATTCGATATGACGGATTTGGCATATACGCAAGAAAAATTTAATGGTATTTTATCATTATCTGTAGAAGATGTGGAAAAAATCCCAGATGTATCCATGTTTTATAAGGTTGGTTTAACAAAATCAAATACATTTAATAAAACAAAAACTATGCCAACAATAGAATCACTAGATACTTTTTTTGACTTTTTAATATGGAAAATAAAACAAGCTGGACAACGCATTTTATCTGGGGATATTCCTTTATCACCTATTAAAGATGAACCATTTACACCGTCTTTAAATGAGTTTAGAAGTATTTCTTTATTTGATGCTACTTTACCAGAAAATCAATATCGAAAATTATTGTCAGTAGAAGATGTGTTACAAGCAATGAAAGAAAAGGGAGTGAATGCAGATGATACCAGTCAAACCAACTAATGTAACCTTTACAGATTCGCAATGGGAGGCAATTTATGAAACGGGTAGTCATATTTTAGTTTCAGCATCTGCTGGCTCGGGGAAAACAACCGTTTTAACGAAGCGTATTGTTGAAAAATTAAGACGTGGAACGAAAATAGAAGAATTGCTTGTCGTGACCTATACAGAATTAGCCGCTAAGGAAATGCGCGAGCGTATCGAAAAAGAATTAAAAAATGTTATCAATATTGAAACAGATGTCGATACAAAGCGTCATTTACAAATGCAATTAAGATTGTTGCCACAAGCAAATATAAGCACCATTCACGCGTTTTGTTTAAAAGTGATTCGTAAACATTTTGCTAGTGTGGATATGGATCCTGTTTTTAGATTGATGACAGATGAAACAGAAATCCTGCTTTTAAAAGAAAAAGTATGGCATGAGTTAAAAGAAAAGCTCTATGATAGACAGTCATTTAGACAGTTGGCAAAAGCTTACTCAAGTGATAAGTATGATGATAAACTAACAGATCTTATTTTTTCGTTGTATGATTTTTCAAGAGCAAATGCCAATCCAGATGAATGGTTGAAACGGTTAGCGTCTTTATATAATATGGATAATTTAACAGACAGTGTTTTATTTCAATCACTTATTAAGCCCTATGTTATTTCTATGTTAGAAGATGCGGTTTTTCAATTAGAGCAAGGGATACAATGCTTAAATGGGGATGAACGTTTGGATAAAGTCACATGTTTACTCTCTGATGAAAAAGTGTTGATAGAGTATGTTTTAAATAGTTTAGTTGAAAATAAGGATTATGATAGTGTCTATGCAGCAATAAAACAAATTGAATTTTTACGTTTTCCGTCTATCAAAAAAGATAGCGATGTAAAAGAATTTTCGGAACAGGCTAAAGTATATCGTGATAAAGCGAAAAAAACGGTAGAGAATATGATTGAAGCTGTTTTTTATTGTCAAGAGCAGGTTCACCTTGATTTATTGCATAAGATTTTGCCGTATATTGATGAAATGATTGATGTTGTGACCTTATTTTCAAAGGCGTATGCACAAGAAAAGAAAGAGTATAATGTGCTTGAATTTAGTGATTTAGAACATATTACATTGTCTATTTTAGCACCGATGCATAATGGAAACCGACATATTAGTCCGGTAGCTTTAGAATATCAAGAATTATTTGAAGAAATTATGGTAGATGAGTATCAAGACGTCAATCGTTTACAAGAAACTATTTTATCGTATTTAACCAACGGGAAAAATATGTTTATGGTAGGTGATGTCAAGCAGTCTATTTATTCTTTCCGTTTAGCTGATCCGAGTTTATTTTTAGAAAAATATCTTGCTTTTGGAAATGAACAAGGTGGAAAACGTATTATTTTAGCAGAAAATTTCCGTTCAAGAGGGGAAGTTTTACATGCTACGAATTTTATTTTTCAACAAATTATGGATCAACAAGTTGGAGATATGGCGTACGACGATGATGCCATGCTTGTTCAAGGAAGTCAGGCTTATGCAGATGGTAGTGGATATGAACTTTCTGTTTTGTTATATGAAAAAGAAACACATCAAGAACAAGAACTGGATATGGATGTATCAGAAATGTTTAAAATTGATACAAAAACAGAAGGTGAAATCGTGATGGTTGCCAAGGAAATAGAGCGATTGATACAATCAACATTTTTAGTTCAAAGTACAGAAAAAGAAAATGGTAAATTTAAGCAACGTCCGATTACGTATGCTGATATTGTGTTATTAGTGCCGACAAAGAAAAATAATGTTGTCATTCAAGAAATTTTTAATCGGTATCATATTCCGATTCAGATTGATGAAGCAGAAACTTATTTCCAACGAACAGAAATTATGATTATGATGTCATTGTTAAAAATAATTGATAATCCGCATCAAGATATTCCACTTGTTTCTGTTTTACGTTCTCCATTGGTTGCATTAGATGAAAATGACTTAGCAGCTATTCGTATCAATCAACGTACCAGTGGATATTATGAAGCTGTTCAATCTTTTGTTGCTGATTTTGAGCGTGGCTCATTACCTCAAAATGCTTTTCATGAAGCGATTTATAAGAAATTAGTACGGTTTATGGAACGATTAAATACATGGAGATTTATGGCAACAAAAGAGTCTTTAGTGTCGTTAATTTGGCATATTTACCAAGAAACACATTTTTTAGACTATGTATTAGGTTTGCCGTCTGGTCGACAAAGACAAGCGAATTTACATGCTTTATATGAACGGGCAAGGGAATATGAGCAAACGGCATTTAAAGGATTGTTCCAATTTGTTCAGTTTATTGAAAAAATGCAAGAAAAAGATAAAGATTTATCCGAAGCATCTTTGTCTACTGGAAATGAAAATGTTGTTAAGTTGATGACCATTCATGCAAGTAAAGGTTTAGAATTTCCAGTCGTGTTTGTATTAGACTTGAATAAATCGTTTAATAAAAGAGATAGTCAATCCAGCTATGTCTTTACTGAAAAATATGGTATTGGTACAGACTATTTTGATATTGAGAAAAAATTTCAATTTCCGACACTTGCTCGTTTTGGTATGAGCCGATATAAAGAGAAAAAATTATTGGCAGAAGAAATGCGTAAATTATATGTGGCATTAACAAGAGCAAAAGAAAAATTATATTTAGTTGGAAATTGTGTCAATGAAAAAGATTATTGGGAAAAATTATCCGGTATTGCTAGTTATAATGAAGTTGTGTTACCTTCGGGAAGTCGTTTATCTAGTCAGAGTGCATTATCTTGGATAAATATGGCACTAGTGCGTCATCGTATGGCAGAAAATAATTATTTACCAGTCTATACATATCCAACTGTACTGTTACAATCACCGATTCGTTTTACCATTCAATTTTTTAAAGAACAGGATTTAATGATAAACCAATCCGAAGTGTCTGATATAAAAACAGTGACTGAATGGGTGCAGGAGCAGGTAATAGACGTATCTCATTCGGAGGATATGCAAGATATTATTCAAACGATTGAGCATGTGTATCCATATATGGCTCAAGTGCAAACGACAACCTATCAATCAGTATCTGAATTGAAGCGTATGGCAGAAGATCCAGATTTGCTTGAGATGCAACCTTTAGGTCAAGGTAATCGTTATGTTAGTGATGATTTAATGGTACCCATGTTCATGAAGGAAGATATGGTAACAAATACAATGATAGGAACGGCTGTTCATTTAGTTATGCAAACAATATCTTTAGAACAGACTGTTACAATGCAGATGATTGATACACATATTAATCAATTCGTTTCAAAAGGGCTAATGTCACAAGAGGTTGCTGAAAAAATAAATCGTTATAATATTTTGCGTTTCTTCTCAACGGATTTAGGACAGTTAATGCTGAAACAACAGAGATTATTACACCGAGAAGTGCCGTTTTCGTTAGCGGTCAATGCACATCTTCTGTTTCAAAGTATGGAAAAAACAGATGAAAAAGTGCTGATACATGGGGTTGTTGACGGCTATATAGAATATGACGATGAGATTATTTTGTATGATTTTAAAACAGACTATATTGGACAAAATATAACGGTAGAAACCATTATGAATCGTTATCGTCAACAAATGAATGTTTATGCGACAGCCTTAACCTCTATTTTACATAAGCCGGTTACAAAAAAATATTTATGTTTATTAAGTATTGGAGAAAATGTTTTAGTTGATTAATTAGATATAATCCGCCAGCTATGTCGTTAGGCATAGCTGGCGGGGTGTATTATTTATTTCTAAATTTTTGGAAATAACACTATGGAAAACAGGTTATTTACAAAAAAACGGAAATTTATATCTTGAAACACAATTATTTTCAAATTTTTGAAAATAATTGTGTCTTGATGTATAATCATCTTGAGGTGATTATATGGAATTTGTATCAAGACCTATGTATCTTGAATTTTTACAAAGACATAAAGATAAACCAATCATTAAAATTGTGAGTGGCGTTAGACGTGCTGGGAAATCTGTTTTGTTTACACTTTTCAAAAAAAATTTAATGGAAAGTGGTGTTTTTGAAGAACAAATTATTTCTGTGAATTTTGAAGATTTAAGTTTTTATGAATTGCGTGATTTTAAACGATTGTATGCGTATATTCAAGAGCATTTGATAGAGAATAAAAAATGTTATATTTTTTTAGATGAAATTCAACATGTACCTAATTTTGAATTAGTAGTAGATAGTTTGTTTATTAAACCTAATGTGGATATTTATATGACAGGTTCAAATGCCTATTTTATGAGTAGTCAGTTAGCAACTAATTTAACAGGACGTTATGTTGAATTAGAAGTTCTACCACTATCTTTTTCAGAGTACATACAAGGATTGTCAAATAAACAAGACCATATTGTATTATCAGATGCTTTTAATCAATACGCATTTAGTGCTTTTCCATATCTTTTGCAAACAGAAAACTTTTTAGAACGTGTGGAATATTTAAGAGGTATTTATCATTCTGTTTTAGTGAATGATATTGTATCACGTATAGGAAATCCTAATACGTCATTATTAGAAAGAATTATTCGAACATTGTTGAGTAATGTTGGAAGCTTAGTATCAACCAATAAAATAAAAAATACATTGATAAGTCAACATGTGACGATTTCTCATAGTTCTTTAGAAAATTATCTTGAAGCATTAACAGATAGTCTGCTTTTTTATGCTGTTCCACGCTTTGATGTAAAAGGGCGAGAGTTATTGCAACGTCTAGAAAAATATTACACTGTCGATTTAGGATTTCGACATCTATTATTACCAGATCATCAGGAAGATTTTGGACATCTTTTAGAAAATATTGTGTATTTAGAATTGCGTAGAAAATATGCGAAGGTATATGTTGGAAATGTTGGGAAATATGAAGTGGATTTTGTGGTTATCACAGATAAAGGAACGTATGCTTATTATCAAGTCAGTGAAACAACTTTAGCACCCGAAACACTTGAACGGGAGCTACGTCCATTAAGAGAAATCAATGATCAATTTCCAAAATATTTATTAACAATGGATACAATACAACCAAGTGCCAATTATAACGGAATAGAAAAAAAGAATATTATTGATTGGTTGTGTGAATAAGCATGTTTTTATGATAAATAAATATTTTGAATAGAATACATAAATAAGGAAAGACAATCTCATTATCTTTCCTTATTTTTTGTCAAAATAATGATTATAAATGACCGAAAATGATTGATTTTGATTGAAAAATCGTTATAATAGGTGGTGCATAGGAAAGGGAGGGCTGTTTTATGTTGGCAACGGAAAGACATCGTTTGATTTTAGACTTATTAGCACGTCAAAAGAGTGTCACGGTACTTGAATTTGTGGAAACATTAAAAAGTTCACAGGCAACCATTCGACGAGATTTACAGTATCTTGAAGAAAAGAGAAAACTAAAGCGAGTACATGGTGGAGCAGAATGTTTAACGCCGTCTAGTGAAGAAAGTTTACTGACCGATAAATTAGTGTGGTATACAAAGGAAAAACAAGCGATTGGTAAATATGTTGCAACGCACTTTTTATCGCAAGTAAAAAGAATTTATTTAGATGCGGGATCAACAACACACAATATTATTCCTTTTTTAAGTGCAACAAAGCATGAAGTGATTACCAATGGGGTACATCATGTGAGTGCTTTGTTAGAATATGGTATTCCAACGTTATTAGTTGGAGGTCAATTAAAACAAACGACACAAGCTATTATTGGGAGTGTGGCGTTACAGCAATTACAACAATATCAATTCGATATGGCTATTTTAGGAACAAATGGTATTGATTTTTCGTTTGGTTTCTCAACGCCCGATTCAGAAGAGGCAATGATTAAACAGCTCGTGAAAAATCATGCCAATCAAACAATTATTGTATCCGATTCATCAAAATTCGATAAAAAATCATTTCATCAATTTGCGACGTTTGAAGATACTATGTTGGTTGTCGATAGTTGTCCTAAAAAATATCAGCGTTACCACAATATTTATACAGTGAAGGAGGGATAACATGCTTTATACGATTACATTTAATCCAGCCGTTGATTTAGTGATAAATGTACCGAGTGTTACCTTGGGCGATTTAAACCGCTCCGTAGGAGAAAATTACGTTGCCGGTGGCAAAGGTATCAATATGTCTGTTATTTTAAAACGTTTAGGATTTGTGAATACAGCAGTTGCATTTTTAGGTGGCTTTTCAGGAACGTATATTCAGTCAGAATTAGAAAAAGACAATATTATAGTGAAACGTATTGAGATAGACGGTATTACACGTATCAATGTGAAATTAAAAAGTCAAGAAGAAACAGAAATCAATGCGAATGGTGCATACGTTTCAAAAGAGAAATTTGAAGAATTGTACACGTATTTTGAAAATGTCTTGACGAATGAAGACACAGTCTTTTTAGCAGGGAATAAAGCACCTGGCATGACAAGTGAACATTATGTGATGATTGCTAAACTATGTCAAGAAAAAGGTACAAAATTAGTACTAGATACAACAAAAGAATTATTAACACAATGTTTGCCGTATGAACCATTTATTATTAAGCCAAATCATCATGAATTAGGCGAATTGTTTGATGTTGTGATTGATAGTGAAGAACAAATTATCCACTATGCAAAACAATTACAAAAACAAGGTGCAAAAAATGTACTTGTTTCTCGTGGGAAAGAGGGTTCTTTGTTAGTCACAACAGACGGTCAAATTTTCACAGCTAATGTACCTAAAGGTACGGTTGTGAACTCGGTAGGAGCAGGGGATTCTATGTTGGCAGGATTTATGTCCTCTTACTTACAAACAGGAGATTATATGACTGCACTTAAACAAGGTGCAGCTACGGGAAGTGCAACAGCTTTTTCGGTAGGTATTGCTACATTAGAATTGATTGATACATTATTACCACAAATAACAGTGACTAAAATACAATAGTAGAAAGGAATATATATGAGATTATCAGAATTATTTATAAAAGATGCAATGACATTAGACTTGCAATCAACAACAAAAGAAGAAACATTATCCGTTTTAGCAAATCGCTTTGCACAAGTTGGAGGTGTAAGTGATGTTGAGGGGTATGTAGAAAACTTGAAAAAGCGTGAAGCACAATCCACAACAGGTGTGGGAGATGAAATTGCGATTCCTCATGCACAACATGCTTCTATTCAAAAACCAGCGATTGTTTTTGGACGTTCTTCACAAGGGATTAACTGGGAATCATTTGACGGTCAACCTGCTAAATTAGTGTTTATGATTGCTGCTCCAGAAGGTGCAGGTGGCGAACACTTGAAAGCTTTAGCAAGTTTATCAAAAGTATTGATGAATATGGATGCAAAAACAGCTTTATTAAATGCACAATCTCCAGAAGAAGTTATTTCTGTGATTGAGCAGTTTGAAGAAAAACCAGAAGAAACACCTGAAATGGTAGAGGAAGCATCAAAAACAGATGCGTATGTTTTAGCTGTTACAGCTTGTCCAACTGGTATTGCACATACTTTTATGGCAGCAGAAAAATTAGAGCAAGCAGGTAAAAAAGCAGGCATCAAGATTAAAGTTGAAACAAATGGCCAAGGTGGTATTGGTAATCGTTTAACAGCAAAAGATATTGAAGAAGCGACAGCGATTATCGTTGCGGCTGATAAAAATGTAGAAATGGCTCGTTTTAATGGTAAACCTGTCATTGTAACAAAAGTAGCGGACGGTATTCATAAAGCGGATGAATTGGTAGAGCGTGCGATGAAGGCAGATGCACCAATTTATAAAGCAGGAGATATTCGTGAAACAATGGGACAAGATGTTGCCAATGAAAGTTTAGGGCGTAAAGCGTATAAACATTTGATGAATGGTATTTCTCATATGTTACCATTCGTTGTAGCAGGTGGTATTTTTATTGCGATTTCGTTCTTCTGGGGTATCAATGCGTTTGATCCAAAAGATGCGTCTTACAATGCAGCTGCTCAATTTATTTTCACATTAGGTAAATTGTCATTTGCAATGATGTTACCAGTTTTAGCTGGTTTTATTGGTCATTCTATTGCCGACCGTCCAGGTTTAGTTGTTGGTTTTATGGGTGGTATTTTAGCGAATCCGGGTGTGTTATCTGATTCCAATGGATTGGTAGAAGCATCACATATTCAACCGTCTGGTTTTTTAGGTGCATTAGTTGCCGGTTTCTTAGCAGGTGGTATTATTATATTCTTGCGTAAAGCATTTGCATGGTTACCAAAATCATTGGAAGGTTTAAAACCAATTTTCTTATTCCCTATTTTTGGAACACTGATTATGGGACTTTTAATGATTTTAGTATTAAATGCACCAATGGCAGCTATTACAAATGGTTTAACAACATTTATTGATTCTATTCCGACAGAATTAAAAATGGTTGTTGGATTTGTTGTCGGTGGTATGATGGCGATTGATATGGGTGGCCCAATCAATAAAGCAGCATATGCTACTGGAACAGCTTTAGTAACGACAGCAGCGGCTGGTGCTGGTTCAGATGTAATGGCAGCTGTTATGGTTGGTGGTATGGTACCGCCAATGGCAATTTTCTTCTCTGCTTTAATCAAAAAAGATTTATGGGAAGAATCTCAACGTGATAGTGCATTAGTAAACTGTGTCATGGGTATGGCGTTTATTACAGAAGGCGCTATTCCATTTGCGGCATCAAATCCAGCTAAAGTTATACCTGCTCTAGCTCTTTCAAGTGGTGTTGCCGGTGCATTAAGTATGTTATTAGGTGCAAGTAGCCGTGTACCACATGGTGGATTCTTTGCTTTAATGACAAATGGTATTATCAATCCGTTTGGATTTTTTGCAGCATGGATTATTGGTTCACTATTAGGTGCAATTTTATTGATTGTATTTGTAGGTAAAAAGAAAGCATAGTAAAACATAACGCTACCCACGGAAACATTCGTTTCCGTGGGTAGCGTTTATTTATGATTAATGCGTAAAAAATCCTATTTTTTGAGGCCCTAGTTCAAGGTTCATTGTATCGAAAAATAGACGAATAGAACTGTATAGCCCGTAGTGATAAAAAGTACCTTTGTGTAATGGTGTATATAATGTCACACTGTCAACAAGGCTTTTTTCTTTTTCTGTTAAGTGAATGCCACCGTTTATAGCATGATTGTCATAGGAAATTGTTTGTCCTGTTTTTAAGTGTATGGTTTGTCCGGTAGGTTTTGTTGCTGCTTCTATTTTATGTTGAAAAAGAAACGGCAGACAAAGACAGGTAAGTAAAACATATTTTTTTGTTTTCATAGTCATTTCCTCACTTTCTTATATTTATTATACACTTGATATATGAATATATCGAGTGGAAATAGTGAGTTTTTGTTGTTTTTATTTAAATGATAGAAAGCGTATTGCTTTCTATCATAAAGATTTTAGAGCAATACGCTTTTTATGAGATCTAGTTTGATAATATTGGAACATTTGATAAACTCATATTTTTTAAGAGCGTTTTTCATCGTTGTTTTTATTCATAAGGTTCAACGTGAACATCGGTAAAGGTTACACCAAATTGTTCACTTAATTCTTTTTCTATGGTTTCAGTCACATCATGACTTTCTTTTACCGTTAAGTGTGCATTCATTAAAACTGTGACATCAACATAAATATTTGCTCCGTAATGACGTGCTTTTATGGAGCGGACGTCATGTATTTCTGGGTGAGATAAAATGAGTTTTCTAAATGGTTCTAATTGTTCGGTATCAAAGCCATCGGACAGAGCGAAGGCACTTTCTTTAAAGACGGAAAAAGCGGTATTTAAAATAAAGGCAGATACAAAAATCGCCATGATACTATCAATCCAATACCATTTAAACAAAACTGCAAAGAAAATAGAAATAGCGGTTGATAAACTGGTAAATGCATCAGCTAAGTTATTTTGTGCAACGGCTTTTAATCCCATGGATTGAATACGGTTTGCAAGGCGATGATTATAAAAATAAGTTGCAAACATTAAGGCACTGGCGAATATGCCAATGGCTGCTAGGCTTAAATCAAAATTAGGTTCTTCTTGTTGAACTAGTGATGTAAAAGAGGAGAATAATACTTGTAATCCGATAAAACACATAATAAAAGAACTCATTAAACTAGAAATACCTTCTACTTTCCAGTGCCCGTATTGATGTTCTTCATCGGCAGGTTGTTTTGCCAATCGGATACCGAAAAAAACGGCAACGGAGGATAATACGTCGGTAAAGTTATTCCAACCGTCAGCGGAAAGTGCCGATGATTTGAAAAGAGTACCGAGAATAATTTTTAGTGATGCAATAACTGTGTAGATAATGATACTAATAAGTGTCCCTCGTTCAGCGAGGGTTAAATGGTCGTTTTTAAGTTGCATACTTATCCCTTTCTACATGAAAAAACTAGAAACCACGTGATTTCTAGTAGCTTTAAATGATGTCTTTATTATATCAAAATTTCTTGTTTTTGAATAGTTTTAGTATCTGTTTAAAGTATGTTATAATAAAGAATATTCATAACAGTGAGGTGATGATATTGGCATCACGTATGGAAAAAAATCATGGGAAAAAACGAGAGCTAGAAGAAAAAACGCTTTTCAAAGATCCTGAAATATTAACACCAGAAGATAGACAGTTATTAGATGAGATGTACCAAGCACATCTTAAAGAGCAAGAACAAAGAGAAAGAGAACAATATAAAATCAATCGATTAAATGATATGAACCGATTTTTAAATTGGGGCATCGTTATTGTCAGTATTTTATTATGTATTGTTTTATATGTTGCATTTACGAAATAGGAAAGGTAGAGAATAGATGAAAATAGGAATTATTGGTGCTATGGCACAAGAAACAGTTTTGTTAAAAACAAAGATGAGTGATATTGTTGAAAAACAATGTTATCATTTAACATTTATTACGGGGCGATTGTATCAACATGATATTG
This sequence comes from Carnobacteriaceae bacterium zg-84, assembly GCA_013874835.1. Lineage (NCBI taxonomy): Bacteria > Bacillati > Bacillota > Bacilli > Lactobacillales > Carnobacteriaceae > Carnobacteriaceae bacterium zg-84. The sequence goes on from CP059430.1 coordinate 248,748, forward strand.
TGCTAGTACAGTCCGGTATTGGAAAAGTTAATTCAACAATAGCAACGACACTATTGATTAGTCAATTTGACGTTGATTATGTGATTAACACTGGTTCGGCAGGTAGTCTGAAAAAAGGCTTATCCATTGGAGATGTTGTGGTGTCTAATCAAGTAGCCTATCATGATGCAGATGCAACGGTATTTGGGTATAAAGTGGGACAAATCCCTCAAATGCCATTATATTACAAAGCGAATGAACAGTTAATGGCACACGCACAAAAAGCAATCGAAAAAGTATCTTTGCGAGCTAATGTTGGTGAGATTGTATCGGCAGATACATTTGTAGCTGCTCCGGAAAGTATTGCGCGTATTCAAAAATATTTCCCAGATGCTCTTTGTACAGAAATGGAAGGTGCATCTATTGCCCAAACATGTCATGTATTAGGAGTACCATTTGTTGTGGTACGTGCCATTTCAGATAATGCAGACAATGAAGCACCTGTTTCATTTGATGAATTTATTGTTACAGCAGGTGAAAAATCAGCACAAATGGTCTTAGCAATGTTGGAGGATATGTAATGGAATGTTTAATTGTCATTGATTATACGAATGATTTTATTGATGATAATGGGGCGTTAACATGTGGGGAAAATGGGAAAGCGATTGAAGAAAAGATTATGGAACTGGTTAAGACCTTTAATAAACGTCAAGACTATGTTATTTTTGCGATTGATAAACATGAACGTAATGATGTGTATCATCCTGAAACAAAATTATACCCACCACATAATATTGAAGATACACAAGGTAGAGTATTATATGGAAAACTGGAACAATATGCAAAAGCTCATCCGGAATGTTATCAAATGGCCAAACGCCGTTATTCTGCTTTTTCAGGGACAGAGTTAGATCATCGTTTGCGTGAAAGACATATAGAAGTTATCCATTTATGTGGGGTATGCACAGATATTTGTGTTTTACATACAGCAATTGATGCTTATGAATTAGGCTATAAAATTGTTATTCATGAAAAAGCCGTCGCAAGTTTTAATGAAGATGGACATCGGTTTGCATTAGACCATTTTGAAAAAGTACTCGGTGCAACAATAGAAAGAGGATAGCATGAAAATTTTGTTTATAGGTGATATAGTTGGAAATATTGGTCGTGAAATGCTTGAAGAAACATTACCAAAATTAAAACAAAAATATCGTCCTCAAGTAACCATTGCCAATGCAGAAAATGCAGCTCATGGTAAAGGTATTACTGAAAAAATATATAAGCAATTACTTCAAGCAGGTATTGATGTGATTACAATGGGAAATCACACATGGGATAATAAAGATATTTTTGATTTTATTGACCGTGCGCCAAAACTTGTAAGGCCGGCTAATTTTCCTAAAGCTGTCGCAGGTAAAGGCTATACGATTATTAGCGTGAATCAACTTAAATTGGCTATTATCAATCTTCAAGGTAGAGTTTTTATGAACGCTTTAGAAGATCCATTTAAAATTGGTAAAGAAATTGTGGAAGAATGTCGCAAATATACTCCTCATATTTTTATTGATTTTCATGCAGAAGTAACAAGTGAAAAACAAGCATTGGGGTGGTTTATGGACGGTCTTGCCTCTGCTGTTGTTGGGACACATACGCATGTTCAAACGAATGATGCACGTATTTTACCGAATGGAACAGCATATTTAAGTGACGTGGGTATGACTGGAGCGTATGACGGTATTTTAGGATTAAAAAGAGAAAATATTATCGAGCGATTTCAAACACATTTACCAGCTCGTCACGAAGTGATTGATAGTGGTCGAAAAATTTTATCGGCATGTTTTATTGAACTAGACGACGTGAGTGGTAAAGCGAAAAAAATTGAAAATATTATGATTAATCCAGATAGACAATTATAATAGAAACAACACATTTAAAATTTATGGATAAGAGAATAATGTTAAACGAGTGTTTTACTTCTTAATATTACTCTCTTACTCTTTTTTCTTGGGATGATAAGGAGGATTTCATGACAGAAACACCATTTAAGCAAGCGTTTTTTCATAGTTTACCCATTTGCTTAGGGTATTTATGTCTTGGAAGTGCATTTGCTTTGTTGATGTTACAATCGGGATTTCAATGGTATTGGGCAGTTTTGATGAGTATTGTCATTTATGCAGGCTCTATGCAGTTTGCATTAGTATCTTTATTAGCAACACAAACACCATTATGGTTCATTGCGTTGATGACTGTTGTTATCAATGGCAGGCATCTGTTTTACGGTATTCGATTTGTTGAGTTATTCAAAAAAATGGGTTGGAAATATCCATACATGATTTTTTCATTAACGGATGAAACATTTTCTGTCTTACTCGGTGTCAAATTGACAGATGAGCATCAAGATATTGCCTTTTATATTGCGTTATTCAATCATATTTATTGGATTAGTGGGACAATATTAGGATGTATTTTGGGGAATACATTGCCTATTGATATGAAAGGTGTCGAATTTTCTATGACGGCTTTATTCATTGTGATTGTCATTGAGCAGTGGAAGCAATCAATTTCTAAATTGCCTTTTTTAATAGGGGGAGTAACAGGTCTGGCAATGATACATCTATTCGGGACAAAGTATTTTTTGATATATAGTTTATGCTGTATTATTTTTTTACTCGTCCTTTTTTATGATAAAAAACAAGGAGAAAATATGGTATGATATATGTACTACTGGGGATAATGATAGCTAGTTTTGTCACTTTTTTTATTCGTGCAATACCATTTATTGTCTTATCAAAAATGAAAAAAGTACCTAGCTTATTAGAATATTTAAAAGATGTATTGCCACAGGCAATCATGACACTACTTGTGTTGTATTCAGTCAAAGATTATTTATATACAGATACAAAAACAATGTTGACTGTATGTATAATGAGTGGGGTTGTTGTACTTGTACACCTTTGGAAGAGAAACGTACTATTAAGTGTATTAGTGCCAACTATTTTATTTATGATGCTTATTTAAATAAGCGTTCTTTATTATTTTGTGCTTAATTTTAATGACCAACATAGGACGAGATGATGGTAAGTGACTCTTAGCAACACAAGACAACATTTTGTCACATAATGAGTAAAAAATACAAAAAATAAATGGGGGAAAAGGGTAGTATGTAACGAATAATCATAATTTTTGGTATAAAAAACCAATAGATATAAATAGCATAGTCTTATCAATCATTAAAGTTAAGAGTGTAGGATACTTACTGTATCTTACAAAAACAACTATTAAGCTGATTATGTAAAATGTATACTTGATAAAGTATCTACATTTGTTTGGAATGTTATGTGAAGTAAGGAGAAACGAGCCATGACTTATCATTAGGAGGAAGAACAATGAAGTATGGTTATGTACGGGTATCCACAAAAGAACAAAATATAGATAGACAAATGACAGCGATGCTTAAAGAAAAAATAGATAGAAAATATATTTATATTGATAAGCTATCAGGAAAAGATTTTAAACGTCCTATGTATAAAAGAATGGTAAAACGAATGCAAAAGGGGGATGAGTTAGTTATAAAGTCAATAGATAGACTAGGAAGAAATTATGACGAAATCATTGAGCAGTGGCGCTATTTAATTAAGGAAAAAGAAATTGACATTACTGTTTTAGATTTTCCATTATTGAATACTAACTCAGAAATTGACAATATTACAGGTAAATTTATTTCTGGATTGGCACTGCAAATACTGTCTTATGTGGCTCAAGTTGAACGAGAAAACACAAAGCAAAGGCAAATGGAAGGTATCGAAGAAGCAAAGAAAAAAGGAATACAATTTGGTAGACCTAGGAAAAAAAGACCAAGTTATTTCCATGAATTTTATACTTTGTGGAAAAGAAAAGAAATCACAATTCGAGAAGGTGCAAAACAATTAGGGGTATCTAAGACCACATTTCATAATTGGTTGCAAGAGGAATATGAGGAAGCACACGAATTGAATAAATATAGATAGCAAAAGAGGTAAATGGGTACATTAGTATCCACTTACCTCTTTTATTTTAAGCAAAACGTACAAGATATGTGAGATTTGTTTATTTTTCTTTTAAAAGACTGAAATTCGTATGTCTGCTTGCTTCAAAAATCATGGATGTATCTCGTCTTAATTCACTGTTTTTCTCATAATCTAATTGGAAAATACATGAATATAAAACATCGAGTAAATAGGTGATAGAAGCATCATTTGCATATGTGGCAATTTTAGAATACAAACGTTCTCTAGTAGACATTTTTAAGACGCATTGTGCTAGTTTTGAAATACTGCTTTCTCCAATATTGGTGATGACAATCATAGGAACTTGTTTCCGATGTAATAGTTGAGCAATTTTAACAATAGTTTCTGTTTCCCCAGAATAACTAATGATAATTGCACATTCTTCTTTATTGGCAAGAGTAGCTTCAAACATTGCTTCACCTTGAACAGTATGAACATCTACTCTCTTTTTAATACGAGCCATGTTGTATTTAAATTCTTGAGAAATTAATAGATTATTAGAAAGTGCGAATAAATGTGTGTAGGTTGCCTTTTGTATGATAGATACAGCTTGTTTTAAAGTGGCATAATCGAGCAATGAACAAGTGTCTTCAATGGCTGATTGTTCCAATAAAGCAATTTTTTGAGCTACCTTTAAAAGATTATCTTGTTTTGTGAACGGATAGTTCGCATCAATTTCAAAATGATGATTTTCCCAGTATTTTAATTCATTTAAATAAGCTTCTTTAAAATCACTCCACCCATTAAAATGAAGTCTTTGAGCCACTTTCACAATTGTTGATTTTGAGCTATATGTTTCTTTGGCAATTTGGCTAGTTGATTTGTATTGAATATTCAATTGTTCTTTTAATAAATAGTCTACAATAATTTGTTCACTATTTGTGAATTTTAAGTTTTCTAGTTTTTCTTTAATTAACATGATAACTCCTTAATTTGAGAACAGTGTTCGCAATAAAAACACAAAAAACAAGCAGAAAAAAGAACGGTGTTCGTAAGTGCTTTCATTGTGTTTCTTTTTCTTATCTCTGATGTTATCATACTTTCGTAAAGATAGAAAGCAACAACTTTTTATCAAACATATTATTGTCAAAGAGGTGCTTTATGAATTATAAAGATTTAGCGCAAACGATTTTGAGAGAAGTCGGCGGCAAAGAAAATGTGTCAAGTGTTATACATTGTGCAACACGTTTAAGATTTGTTTTAGTAGATGAACAAAAAGCAAATACAAATGCTCTAAAACAGACACCGGGTGTAGTTGGTGTCGTACAAAGTGGTGGACAATATCAAGTTATTATCGGTAGTGATGTTGCGAATGTGTATCGTCCTTTAGTTGAGTTAGGTGGCTTTAAGGAAGAAAAAGAAGTGGATACTACGCAACCACAAACAATCGGTGCTAGATTGATGGCGACGATTTCTGGTATTTTTACACCAGTTTTACCAGTTATTACAGCAGCTGGTATGATTAAAGCAGTTTTATCTTTATTAGTTGTGTTCAAATTAGTGACAACAAAAGATCAAAACTATCAAATTCTTAACTTTATTGGAGATGCAGGATTTTACTTCTTACCAATTTTCTTAGGTGGAACAGCAGCTCGACAATTTAAAACAAACCAATATTTAGGGATGTTAATGGGGGCATTTTTATTACACCCAACATTTGTCGGTTTAGTAGCAGCAACAAAAGAATCAGGTGCGGGTATTCATTTGTTTGGTTTACCAATTACACCAGTAGGTTATTCAGCAACAGTTATTCCAGTGATTTTATCGGTATTATTCATGAGTTATGTGGAACGCTTTGCGGATAAAATTTCACCTAAAGCCATTAAGTTTTTCTCTGTTCCATTGATTACAGCATTAGTAACATCTGTTGTGACATTTACAGTTTTAGGACCAATTGGTGCGATTGTTGGACAATGGTTAGGTTCATTCTTTAAATTCTTAGAAACATTTGGACCATGGGTTGTACCAACAGTTGTAGGTATTTTCTCTCCATTCTTAGTTATGACAGGAACGCACTATGGTTTAGTGTCTATCGGTATCAATAATCGTGCGACGATTGGGTATGATACAGTCGTACAACCAGGAATGCTTGCATCAAATGTTTCACAAGGTGGGGCAGCTTTAGCGATTGCATTTAAAACAAAAGACGTAAACAAAAAAGCATTGGCATCTTCAGCAGGGATTACAGCTATATTCGGTATCACTGAACCTGCTTTATACGGGGTGACATTACAAAACAAAGCAGCTTTAATCGCAACAATGATTTCAGGTGGTATTGGTGGTTTCTTCTTAGGTATTATGAACGCACGTAACTTCTCAGGTGGTTCACCAGGTTTATTAACCATTACAAGTTATATCGGTGAAAATACATTGTATTACTTGTACGTTGCTTTAGCAGGCTTAGTATTATCTGTTGTATTATCTTTTATCATTACGTATGTTTTGTATAAAGAAGAATCAGTTGAAAAAGTAAGCGAAAATTTACAAACAGATCGTATTGTTTCTCCAGTAAAAGGAAAAGTTATACCATTAAGTGACGTGAGTGATGCAACATTTGCTTCTGGTATGTTAGGGCAAGGGGTTGCGATTATTCCAGAAGAATCAACAATTTTATCCCCAGTTAATGGAGAGATTGTTGCAATCTTTGATACAAAACATGCGATTGGATTAAAAACAGTTGATGGTATTGAATTGTTAATTCACATTGGTTTAGATACAGTAAATTTAAAAGGTGAAGGTTTCAAACTATTGGCAAAAGTAGGCCAAACAGTAGCTGTGGGTACACCACTTGTTGAAGTTGATTTTGATAAAGTTGATGCAGCAGGATACGAACGTGTAACACCTATTCTTGTGACAAATCAAGAAGCTGTAACGTCAATTACGCCAACAGAGAACACTTCTGTATTTGCAGGAGAGGAATTATTTAAAATCAATAAATAGGGAATTTCCCTAAATAAGTGTTCCCATTTTTGACTATTTCAAAAATGGGAACCATTTTATAAAGGAGATTATCATGGTAGCGTTAAGAAAAGATTTTTTATGGGGTGGTGCAACGGCAGCCAATCAAGTAGAAGGAGGCTACGATAAAGGTGGCAAAGGATTGGCGAGTGTGGATGTCATTCCACAAGGTGAGTATCGTTTTCCTGTGATGAGAGGAGAGCTATCCTATAAAGATGTACCAGAAGATACCTATTTCCCTGCTAGAGAAGGCATTGATATGTATACACATTACAAAGAAGACATTCAGTTAATGAAAGAAATGGGATTTAAGGCATATCGTTTTTCTGTGTCATGGGCAAGAATTTTTCCAACTGGAGAAGAAGAACAACCAAATGAAGAGGGATTAGCTTTCTATGAGGACATTATTGATACTTTATTGGAAAATGGTATTGAACCGGTTGTAACGATTTGCCATTTTGATGTACCGCTTCATTTAGTAGACACATACGGTTCTTGGAAGAGCAGAAAAATGATTGATTTTTATGTTCGCTATGCAACAGCACTGTTTACTCGTTTTAGCCAAAAAGTAAAATATTGGATGACTTTTAATGAGATTAACATGTTATTGCACTTACCATTCATGGGAGCAGGTATATCTTTTGAATCAGGCGAAAACAAAAATCAGGTCTTGTACCAAGCAGCTCATCATGAATTAGTTGCAAGTGCATTGGTCACAAAAGTTGCAAAAGATATAAATCCAAATATGCAAATTGGTTGCATGATTGCAGCTGGACAATATTATGCACAAACAAGTCATCCAAATGATGTGTTAGATGCGGCAGAAAAAAATAGACATAATTTCTTTTTTGTTGATGTGCAATCAAGAGGGGCTTATCCGAACTATGCATTAAAACAAATGGAACGAGATGGTGTTGTGTTGGAAATGGCATCTGATGATTTAGAGATTTTAAAACAAAACACGGTTGACTATATCGGTTTTAGTTATTATTCGTCACGCTTAACTGGAACATTAGAACAAAATTCAGAAAAAACAAGTGGTAATGTGTTCCCAACACTGATTAATCCATACTTGAAACGAAGCGAATGGGGCTGGCAAATAGACCCAGTAGGTTTGCGTATCACAATGAATGCATTGTATGAGCGTTACAACAAACCACTGTTCATCGTTGAAAATGGGTTAGGTGCCAATGACACAGTTGATGAACATGGACATATTGAAGACGATTATCGCATTGACTATTTACGTGAACATATCAAAGAAATGAAAAAAGCTGTTGAGTTAGACGGTGTTGATTTAATTGGTTATTTGCCATGGGGTTGGATTGATTTAGTATCCGCTTCAACTGGAGAAATGAAAAAACGTTACGGATTTGTTTATGTAGATAAAGACAATACAGGAAACGGAACGCTAAAAAGAACACCGAAAAAATCATTTGATTGGTACAAGCAAGTGATTGCGTCAAACGGAGATGTATTATAAAGCAAATATTTGAACAGTGGATAAACTTAGTTATTCACTGTCTTTTGCTTTTCGTTAAAGAAATTGGACAAAAAGGATATAAATTTTAATAAATAGAAAGATACTGATTTAAATACATTCTTACTATTTGATTTGGAATTTCTTATGTTTTAGCCATAACATTTAATGTGAAGGAGAGGTTTTGTTGGTTTGGCTATTGTATTGAAAACGATAATAGAGTAGAATAGAAAAGCGTACCTACGGGGGTGGGTACACTTATTGAATTAACTAATGAGAGGAACATAATTAAATGAAAAAACAAATCAATTATATCACATTGATGATACTGTTTTTGAGTCTTTTTATGCCGAGTATTTCTGCTTTTGCAACAGGAAGAGATTTAACCAATCAAGTGACATTAAGCGATATAATTATAAAAGACAGCTCTGGTTCAAAACCATTGTCTGGAACAAATAATACACAAACAGGAACTACCAAAACACTAGATGCGAAAGTGTTTTTTACAGGTAAGTATGATTTATCTTCATTAGGTGCTACACTTGCATCTGGCGATTATTTTACAGTAAGTGTACCTGAGTATATTCACTTAGTTTCAGGTTCATATCCACTTATTCATCCAGAAACGAATATTCAGTTAGGGACAATGGTATCTGATTCAGATACAGGAAAAATTACAGTGACCTTTAATGAAAATATTGAACAAGAAGCAAATGTAAAAGGAGCATTTTCTGCAGAATCAACATTGAGTTTACAAGAAGGAAGTAATCAGTTTACATTTCCAGACGGCTCAACGTACGAGGTGGTATATAATTATGTCGAAAATCCTTTAGATGCTTATAAAATAATTGGAGAAAGTATTTTTAAAGTTGGTTATAATAGCAATGAAGAAACACTAGGTTGGCAAGTACGTATCAATCGTCAAAAATATGATTATAGAGATACAAATGTTACGGTAAAAGACAATATCAATATTGAAGATAATACATTAACAACCTATTTAAAAGATTCATTTGTATTAAAAAAAGTAATATTTGATAATCAAGAATCTTTTTTACCAGATGTCACATCTGAAGAAAATATATCAATCACAATGAATAAAGAGGAGTTTGACGCAGCACCTGCGGGAACAATCGCTTTATTAACCATAAAAGACAGTGGAACCGCATTTGAATTAAATTTAGGGAATGCTGTTGGTACAAATAGCTATCTTTTAGAATATCGTACAACAAATCCTGGAGATCAAACAGAAATAAGCAATGCTGTATCGTTATTAGTTGGTGGAGAAGCTCAAAAAACATTTGACTCTTATATAGGAGAAGATAATACAGCTACCCAACATACTCAAAAACAAATTGCTATACAAAAAGCTGGTGCAACCATACAATCTGATTTAACTGGAAAAATTAAAATCACGAAGTATGATGCTGATGATGCAACAATATTATTAGAAGGTGTTGTATTCGTTGTTACAAAAGAAGATGATACTTCTATTTCTTATGAAATCACAACAGATAGTAAAGGTGTTGCGATTACACCAGAATTAGTTCCAGGAACATATACTATCGTTGAGAAAAAATCTAAAGCAGGATATATTTTAGATGTCAATCCAAAGCGTGCGGAAATGAAAATAGATAAAACACCTGTTCGTTTGAATATTTCTAACAAAAAAGATAATGCTGTTAAACCAGTAGATGTAACGCTAAAAGCTAAAAAAGAACTAACAGGAAAAGCATTAACAGACAATCAATTTACCTTTGAATTGAAAAACGGTGATGCAGTCGTTGCCACAGCGACAAACAAAGCAGACGGCACGATTACATTTACTCCACAATATTTTGATGCAGAAGGAACATTTACTTATACAATCGTAGAAAAAGATGATAAACAAGCCAATGTGACGTATGACATCACAGAAAAACAAGTCAAAGTCGTGGTAACAAAAGGTGACAACAATCAACTAGTGGCAACTGTCACATATGATGAAACAGAAACAATACCAGTCTTTACAAACATATATACAGAACCAAAAGCAACACCGGTAGATGTAACATTCCAAGCTAAAAAAGAACTAACAGGAAAAGCATTGGTGGACAATCAATTTACGTTTGAATTGAAAAACGGTGATGAAGTTGTTGCCACAGCGACAAACAAAGCAGACGGCACAATTACATTCGATACACAACATTTTGATGCAGAAGGAACATTTACTTATACAATCGTAGAAAAAGATGATAAACAAGCCAATGTGACGTATGACATCACAGAAAAACAAGTCAAAGTCGTGGTAACAAAAGGTGACAACAATCAACTAGTGGCAACTGTCACATATGATGAAACAGAAACAATACCAGTCTTTACAAACACATATACAGAGCCAAAAGCAACACCGGTAGATGTAATGCTAAAAGCTAAAAAAGAATTAACGGGCAAAGTGTTGGTGGACAATCAATTTACTTTTGAATTGAAACAAGGTGATGAAGTTGTTGCCACAGCAACAAACAAAGCAGACGGCACGATTACATTCACTCCACAACATTTTGATGCAGAAGGAACATTTATTTACACAATTTCAGAGAAAAATGATAAGCAAGCCAATATCACCTATGACGCAACAGAAAAACAAGTCAAAGTCGTGGTGACAAAAGGCGACAACAATCAACTAGTGGCAACTGTCACATATGATGAAACAGAAACAATACCAGTCTTTACAAACACATATACAGAGCCAAAAGCAACACCGGTAGATGTAACGCTAAAAGCTAAAAAAGAATTAACAGGAAAAGCATTAACGGATAATCAATTTACCTTTGAATTGAAAAACGGTGATGCAGTCCTTGCCACAGCGACAAACAAAGCAGATGGCACGATTACATTTACTCCACAACATTTTGATGCCGCGGGCACATTTACTTACACAATTTCAGAGAAAAATGATAAACAAGCCAATATTACCTATGACGTAACAGAAAAACAAGTCAAAGTCGTGGTAACAAAAGGCGACAACAATCAACTAGTGGCAACTGTCACATATGATGAAACAGAAACAATACCAGTCTTTACAAACATATATACAGAACCAAAAGCAACACCGGTAGATGTAACATTCCAAGCTAAAAAAGAATTAACAGGTAAAGTGTTGGTGGACAATCAATTTACCTTTGAGTTGAAAAAAGATAATGCAGTAATCGCCACAGCGACAAACAAAGCAGATGGCACGATTACATTTACTCCACAACATTTTGATGCCGCGGGCACATTTACTTACACAATTTCAGAGAAAAATGATAAACAAGCCAATATTACCTATGACGTAACAGAAAAACAAGTCAAAGTCGTGGTAACAAAAGGCGACAACAATCAACTAGTGGCAACTGTCACATATGATGAAACAGAAACAATACCAGTCTTTACAAATACATATACAGAACCAAAAGCAACACCGGTAGATGTAACATTCCAAGCTAAAAAAGAATTAACAGGTAAAGTGTTGGTGGACAATCAATTTACCTTTGAGTTGAAAAAAGATAATGCAGTAATCGCCACAGCGACAAACAAAGCAGATGGCACGATTACATTTACTCCACAACATTTTGATGCCGCGGGCACATTTACTTACACAATTTCAGAGAAAAATGATAAACAAGCCAATATTACCTATGACGTAACAGAAAAACAAGTCAAAGTGGTGGTGACAAAAGGTGACAACAATCAACTAGTGGCAACAGTAACCTATGATGAAGCAGAGGCCACACCAGTCTTTACAAACACATATACAGAACCAAAAGCAACACCAGTAGATGTAACGCTAAAAGCTAAAAAAGTTTTAGAAAATAAAATGTTAAATGGGCAAGATTTTATGTTTGTCTTAAAACAAAATGATACAGTTATTGAACAAGTATCGAATAAACAAGATGGTAAGATTTCATTTACACCATTATCATTTGATAAAGTAGGTACATATTATTTTGTAATGAATGAAGTTATTGGAGATAATGCAAATATTACTTATGATATGACACAAATAGCTATTACCATTACAGTGACAGAAGAAGCTGGAAGATTAGTAGCAACTGTTTTATACAATGGAGCACCAGATGAACCAGTATTTGTAAATACATATCATACACCAACAGTACCACCAAAAGAACTACATTCAAGTAAAACAACGACAACAACTACTACACCATCTCGTGAAAACGAGAAACCAGTTTTACCAAAAACAGGAACAAACACAATTTTGTCATCTATATTGATGTTAGTTGGTTTTAGTTTAGTTTTAACATCAGGTATTGTGTATCAGTATCGTCAAAAATCATGATAAATTCATTTAATAAAATAGATTTTTTGTCAAATTGTGGTAGCCAGTTTTACTATTATTAAAACAGAACTAAAAAAGTGTGAAACACCAGATAGGCGTTTCACACTTTTTATTTTAATTATGTTATAACGTTTCGTTAGCAATATCTTCAACAAGTGAATGTTTTGTAACTTGTCTAATGCTGAATATGTTAAATAACATTAAAATTGTTAGTAAAGTGATGCTACTAATGATTGTTGGGGAAAGAGGATAGTGGAAAATGATTCCAGATACTTTCATTGAACCAACAGTAATTGAATTTAAAAATAGATATTGTAGCCCTATGCTACATAAAATCGCAACAATAATAGATGTAATACCTGCTTGTAAGTTTTCGATAGATAGCATTGTTCTAATTTGGCTTGTTGTCATACCGATAGAACGTAGCATCGCAAACTCTCGACGACGTAGTTGAATATTAGAGGACACATTATTAAAAGTTGCTGTTAAGCACAAGATAGAAACGAGTGATAGGAACCCGTAGACGATGATTTGAATAATATTTAAAAATCCATTGATTGAACGTACTTGTTGTGATGTATTTGTAATGAATTCAATATCAAATGTATCTTTGATTAAATTTGTCACTTTTTCATCGGCATCTTTTGTTGTGGTAATACCCGTATAAACGTTAACATGATTTTCTTTGTATAAAATATTTGCCATACGTGCATAGTTTTTGTTAGATACAAGGAATGTTTCAGTAGGATATAAACCGACAGTTAATGTTGTAAAGTCGATCGCTTTTAAAATTGTTATATTAATTTTACTCGTGTCGATTGCTGTAGGACCAAATGTTACTAACTCTGTTTCTTTATTTACTAATGATGTATTTTCTGTTAGAGATTCTTTAGTGACTAAAATACCGACGTTTTCTTTTTCAAATTCTTCTTTAGAAATATTCGCTAATTTTAAAATAGCGGCTTCTTCTTTTTCGGATACTGTGGCAAGAGCAGGACTAAGTATCGTTTGGTTAGATTGTTTTAAAATATCAAGATTCGTTTCGACGGGTATGTATTTTTCATACATAACTTCTTTAACGTCAGTCCAGTTTTTTGCTGTTTCGTACAATTTTGTATCCGCCGTATTCTGTACATCCATAACAACTAAATCATAAGACATAAACAGTGTTTTAGGCTGACCTTTTTGAATAGCTCCCGTCGCCACCTGTTGCATTTCAATCATTAAGTTTGTAATACTATTAAATGAAATTAAACTCAATGTTAAAATGATAAATATCATACGAGTTCGAGAACTATTAAATTTTTTATAATTGTGAGCCAAATGTCCCGATGTTTTGAATACACGTGCAGCTAAGCTGCGTTTGCCAGTTTTCGTTTTTTGCTTCATTTTAATATAGCGAACAAAGGGAACTTGCTTAATATTTTCAATAGCGGTACGTTTTGTTGCACGTATGCTAGGAATAAGTGTTGACAAAACAATAATAAAAGCAACCAATAATGCAATCCCTGCCAGAAGAGGAGCATCAATTATCATTGGAATTTGAATAACATCTTCTTGAATGCGCATTAAAATATTGTTAATCACATTGATTGAAATACCAATACCGACAATACCAATAATAATACCACAAATAATAGAGATACTACCTATCCAAAATCCCTCCATTAACAACATATAACGGATTTGTCGTCTAGTCGTTCCAACACTTGCCAATGCACCTAATTGTTTTAAACGTTCATTTAACGATAACATAAACGATGAAGTAATAATCATAATAGAAATGATACTCAATATACCAATAACAAAATAGGCCATAGTTTTTAGGCTGTCAAAGCTATCCGTGTAGAAACTATTCTCTTTATCAAAGATGCCATAAGTTGCTAATACAGACTGATTGTATTCGAATGTTTGATGATTGTATGCTTTCAATGTTGGAAAAAACGATGCATCTAAATGATTTGCATGCCCCAACACAATCGTTTTTGAGGGAAGTGGATTGTTCTCACTGAAAAACCATTTATTTGCAGTATAGTCACTAATAATTCCTGTTATTTTATAATATTGTAATGCACCCCCAATATACAATGGATAGTTATCGCCAATTTTATAGACAATAGTACCTTTCCCTGTTTGGTTATCTGATGTAAAGTTTGAATCCTCTATACGTTGAGAAGTTTTGGTAATGGCTATTTCGTTAGGTTTAGTTGGTAGTGTTCCAGAAGAAAGTTTTCCAAAGAAACCAATTTGTTTATTGTATGTTTCTTCATTTAATTTATAAGCATAGCCATAAAATTCTTTGTTAGGAGAATCTTCATCAAGAATGGGTACACCTTGAAATTCAAGTAAATCTTTTACAAAGCTAGCCGATTGTAATTGTTCTAAATCTTGTTTCGTATCAACGACTGTTCGGAAATGCCAATCGCCATTATTTTGTACGGTTTGATTGTAGAACATGGCACGCATCCCCGTTAGAAATACGACAATAGCGGTAAGCAAAGACATAATAATGGTTATGGACAAACCTGTTAAAAACGTTCTTTTTTTATTTTCTTTTAATTGTGCTAATGTTAATTTGTTTAAAATATTCATACACGAATCACCTCATCTTTGATAATTTTTCCGTCAGATAGTGTAATCACACGGTCAGCCTGCAGCGCAATGTCTAAATCATGTGTAATGACAATCAATGTTTGATTATATTTTTGATGAGATAAACGTAGTAATGACAAAATTTCTTTGGTGTTATCACTGTCTAAATTCCCTGTTGGTTCATCTGCTAAAAAAATAGCAGGTTTTGCGATAAGAGAACGTCCAATAGAAACACGCTGTTGTTGCCCACCAGATAATTGGTGCGGTAAATGTTTACGTCTATTAGAAAGTCCTAGTGTTTTCAAAATTTCTTCTAAATAATCTTGAGGAATTTTTTGTGAATCTAATTCAATGGGTAAAGTAATATTATCCACAACGTTTAAAACTGGAATTAAATTATAAAACTGATACACAAGCCCAATTTGGCGGCGTCTAAAAATAGCTAAATTATCAGGAGATAATTTATAAATATCCGTATTATTGATAATCACGCTACCACTTGTTGGTTTATCTACCCCACCTAATAAATGTAAAAGCGTTGATTTACCAGATCCACTTGACCCAACAATCGCAACAAATTCTCCTTTCTCAATACTCAAGTTGATGTTATCTAATGCCACCACTTGATTTTCTCCTTTTCCATAAATTTTTGATAAGTTTTTTACTTCTAAAATTGGCATAGTTATTCCTCCTAATAATTTTTTATTGTATAAATGTATGATGATAAAAAGAAATATCTCCTCCTAATCGTATTCCTTTTCTCTGTCTTTAGTATAAAAAATGAAAGTGACAAAAAAGTGACAAAATGTCATTTTCTAAAAAAGAATTTCTACGTTTTATATTGACGAAACACGGAAAAAGTGGTAACGTTTTCTTGTTTTATAAAGTATGGAGTAATAGGAAGAATGAAAAACAAAATTTATTATGTTACCTCAAAGCAATGGGAATTTGTTTATAATAATATGAACAAAGAAAATGTAATGTATTTTGAAATAGACGGGAAAGAGATACAAACGGTGCATGCATTTATTGATGCTATGATAGAGACGTTTCAATTACCAGATGAACATCGCTATCGTTTTACAGAACCCGAACGTATCAATGGCACGAATTGGCCTGCGTTTCGTGATAGAATGACAGATTTACTATGGTTTGATGACTGGACAGCACCTATTTGTTTTGTAATAAAGAATTTCAGAAAGTTTATGGTTGAAACGAAAAGTGATAGAGAACATGCAAATGACTCTGAGTATATAAGAGATAAGGAATATATTATGTGGAATTTTGAAGAAGTTATCTTACCGTTCTGGGAAGAAGAAATTGAGCAGATTGTTGTTGGGGGAGAAAAAAGAGTGTTCAATGTGTATTGTGTAGACTAAACTTGAATAATAACCCATTAAATAACCTTTTAAGAGAAGAAAAGAGATTAGATGATGCTCCTTTTGGTATTGAAATATTTCTCCCAGATATCATTTAAAATACTGTGACGAAGTCAGAAATGCAACAAAAATAGAAGAGAATAAGTGCTTCTATTATAAGTCTAGTTCAGTATAGAAAATGACAAGAATTTTGTAAGAAAAAGAACATAGGATAGAAAAACCAGAGACAATGAAATTGATTTGTCTCTGGTTTAAAGTCCAATTTTACTATGAAATGGTTCTAAGAGAACACTAATAAGGAGAATTTAGAAGTGAAAAACAAAATTTATTATGTCACATCAAAACAATGGGGATTTGTTTATAATAATATGAACAAAGAAAATGTAATGTATTTTGAAATAGACGGCAAAGACATCCAAACGTTGCATGCATTTATTGATGCCATGATAGAAACATTCCGATTACCCGATGAACACCGCTATCGTTTTCCAGAACCCGAACGTATCAATGGTACGAATTGGCCTGCGTTTCTTGATAGAATGCGAGAGTTATCATGGTTTCATTGGACAGCACCTATTTGTTTTGTGATAAAGAATTTTAGTCAATTTATGCTAAAAGATGAAGGAAAAAAAGGGCAAACAACGGATCCTGAGCATATGACAGAGAAGGAATATATTATATTTGTTTTTGAAGAATATATTTTACCATTTTGGGAGGAAGAGGTAGAGCAGGTTGTAGTAGAAGGAAAAAAACGATCGTTCAATGTGTATTGTGTAGACTAAAAATAAATGAGAAAACATGGCAGTTTACTATTTATCTGAAAGAGAATGGGAAAATATATTCAAAAAACGTGATATTCATTTGGATAATTGTACGGTTCTTTATGGAAAAACAATCCAAACAAAACAAGCCTTTTTTGATATTATACAAAAAAGTTATCTTTTGAAAGATGCGTGTTTAAAAGATTGGCATACATTATCCTTTGGTTTGAAGGATATGATAAAAGATAGTTCCGATAGAGTTTCTTTGGTTATATTCGACTCTCAAGCCTGTTTTTCGTTAGAGTCTTTAGAGGAAAAAGAAGAATTATTACATTGGTATAAGTGGGACACACAATCGAATGTCGATGAACAAGAAATACTAGATGTTTATGTTGTGGATAAGGCATTAACCAATGAAATGTTGTTTTTAAATGAACATGAATGGCAAAAACTATCAGAAACACTGAATAAAGAAGATTGTCTATATGTCGAAATGGACGGGGGACACTTACCCACTTATGAACAATTTTGTGATGAGATGATAAAATCATTCTATACACAAGAGAGCATAAAATGGAGTTTAGATACTTTTGAAAATGAGTTTAGAGGTAACTTTGATTTTTATGTACAGGCTATTTATCTTGTCATTAAAGGTTATGCAAAGTGTTTAGTGGATAGTCCAAGGCATAAAGAAATTTTAGAAGTAATTTTTAGAGATACTATTCATCAAAAATTTTTATGTTATGGTTGTACGAGGTATGAAAAAGTCTTTAACATTTATTAGTAGACTAGTTTTTTAATAGGCTCTATGTCAAATAGGGTTGATGACTCATAAAAGGTAGTGATGTCACAAATGTTACGTCACTATCTTTTTATTTTAAGTCACAAAGTGATGTACGGCTCACCAAAATGTACACGATACATGTCTCTTCCCCTACGTTGTGCGGGGAAGGAGCTATTCGTACATCACTTTTGACTTAAACTATTAAGCAACTAGTGAAGTAGATGGTACGGTATATGGTACATATAACTTACACATTAATAAAATACGATTTCTAAAATGTGAAAAGTTACGATAACCATAGGCATTTCTCTTAAGTACTTTAATTTTATGATTGATACCTTCAAGTGCACCGTTAGTCAAATGATGGTAGATAAAGGTGTTTTTAATATAGGGTAAATACCCTTTGAAAGTTCTTAATACTCTACGTAAACCAGGAGAAATAGCTTCCTGTTTAGCCCATATGAGTATTTCTTCAAATCGGTCAAAATCTCTATTATGTAAAGCATCTCTTAATTGATGAACGACATCGTATGTGGCTCTTAGTTCTGGGACTTGTTCCAATAAATAATCGACTATCCCTTGTGTATGCGTCATCCAATCAAACAGTGGAAAACGGTGATAAGGATAACTACTTAGTGTATCTGTGTTACTTAAAAACAACTTCCAATAACGTTTCATTTTGTTGTATAAACGGCGATTATTCTGATGTAAAGCTTTCATTACATGCACTCTATGTTTCGTTAATTCACGATTTAATGCTTGTACAATATGAAAAGGGTCGATAATGACATGTGCATTAGGAAATACTTGCTTGGATATCTGAATATAGGGGCGAAACATATCAATCGTAATTGTTTTAACAGCTTTTCTTGTCTGGGTATCGTATCTAGCAAAGTAGTCTAATAGCGTGCTGGATTTACGGTCGTGTACAACGTCAATCAGTTGATGAGTCAGTGCATCACAATAGATAAAACTCATGGCACTATCAGAAGATTTTACTGACTTGAATTCATCAAAACATAGATGATGAGGTAATTGCGTGTTGTGATTTACTTTTAAAGTAGAGGCGACCTTATCCACAATACGTCTGACCGTATGTACAGATACATTGTGTTGTTTAGCGATGTAGGTTTCTGAAATGGTTTCTGTTAAAGTGTCCATTATCTTTTGTTTTAAACGGTTCGTGATAAAACAATGCTTATCCACAATAGGTGTTTCAGCTGTAAATGATGATTGACAGGATTTACAATAAAAACGTTGTTTAGTGAGTGATAAATAGGCGTTTAGTCCTGAAATTTGGCATAAAGACAGTCGTGATTGACGTGTCCCATTTTTTACAATGCCATTGGTTGTGTGACAATTTGGGCAACAATCTGGTGTATAGGTTAATTTACCGTATAAGACTAATGATTTTTTATGTCGAATGTCACACTCTGATACGTTTTCATGATCAAATGTGATGTTTTTATCCTTTAATTGTAGTAAGATTTCTGTTATATTAGACATAGGCAATTTCTCCTTATTATTTGGTGGTACTTTTAATTTAAGAGAAAATTGCCTTTTTGTCTACATAAAATTAGGGTTGCTGGCTTATGCCATCAACCCTAAAAATTATACAGCCTTTTAATAACAAGGACCCAGAAATCATTTCACGATTTCTGGGTCCTTGTTGTATGCCTTTTTATGACTATGGTTTTGGGATAGAGCATGTAAATAATACACCGTCAGCTGTATTTTCCGCACTGAGTTTTCCATTATGTTGTTGGATGATTTCATAAGCTAAAGAAAGTCCAATGCCGACACTCGAAGATACAGCTTTTTTACCTCGGTAAAATCGTTCAAAGATATATGGTAAATCTTCTTTATCGATATGGCTTCCTTCGTTAAAAATGTAAATCGTTGAGAAAAAAACGGTGTCCTCAATCGAAATGCGTAATTGTTTGTACATTGGTGTATAGTCAATAGCATTTTTAATCACATTTGATACAGCTTCAGTAATGTAGAATGTATCGGCGTATAATGTTGCACCGTCGGGGTAAGAAACGTGTAGGTCAAGATGTTTATTTGTAATTAGCACATCTAGTTGGGAAAGAATTGAGTTTATGAATTCTTTTGTGTCTATTGTTTCCTTTTTTAGTTTGATGACACCGGCATCTAATCTTGTTAAAAGCAATAATGATTGAATAAGTACATTGATACGATCTAATTGTGGTTCGAGTAATTCTAGTTGTTCGTCACTCCGTTCTTCAACGGGTAGTGCTAGTAGCGTATCTGTGACAACTAGTAATGATGTTAAGGGTGTTTTCAACTGGTGGGAAATATCCGCAATATTTTTAGACAAATAGTCCTTATGTTTTTTTGTCGTCTTAAACTGGAAATGTAGCGCTGTTGCTGTTTGATATAGTTCATTTTTCAATGCAGATAAAGTACCCTCTTTATTCGAACGAATATCGTATACTGTTTCAGAATTAACAAAATGTGAAACGTATTCTTTTAGCTGACCAATTTCTTTATAAAGACTATTTAAATATAATGTCATACAGACAAAAATAAGTGCAGATAAAATAAACCAAATGATGAATAAATATATAAAAATGGTTTCTGGTGCAAAGGACATATTTTTAGGTGCAAATAAATGGTTTTGTAAATTGGAAACTTCTTTTAAAGCGTCTTGTGATAATGGAGCACCATTAAAATAATCTCGGAAACTGCCATTTGTCTGACTAATCGCAAATATCTCTGTGGCAATTGTTTGTAATTGCGTGCGATATAATTGTTGCCAATATATACCTAGTCCAAGAAGCAGTAACAAGATGCAAGCAGATAAGACAAAATATCCATAAAGCCATTTGCGTGCTTCGTGATTATGATAGACTTTCATGAATATCTCCTTTCAAACGATAACCAATTCCGCGTAATGTTTCAATCACGAGTGTATCCGATTCTATTTTTTGGCGAAGTCGTTTTAATGTAACAGTTAAAGTGTTATCGTTGACGAATGTGCCGTCATTATCCCACATATACGCTAAAATTTGTTCACGTGTTAATACTTGGTTAATGTGTTTAAAAAAGTAGAAGAAAAGTTTGTGTTCATTTTTAGAAAATTTAATTGGTTCATTTTCTCCTAGCGGTGTTACTGTTAAATGTTGTGTATCAACTTGTAAATGATGAAGTACACGTATATAGCTAGGCATTTCGAGTTGATAGCGTGAAATAATAGCTTGAATACGTGCTAGAACGATTGGTAAACGAAATGGTTTAGTAATATAGTCTTGGCTACCAAGGTGGAAACTATTGACAATAGTATCTTCCTCATCAATCGCAGATAAAAAAATAAATTTAATATGATTTGGCAGTGTTTGTGCAAAATCAATCCCGTTGCCGTCTGGTAGCATGATATCTAGTAAAGCTAACTGGATAGGTGTATCCGCTATAATGTGTTGAGCTTGTTTGATGTTTGAAGCGATATGTGTTGTATAACCAGCTCTTTGTAAAGCAAATGAAAGCCCATTTGCAATAATTTCCTCGTCTTCTAAAATTAAAATAGAAATCATATGGTCACCTCTCTTCATTTTTATTATAGCATGGAACATATTGAAATGAATAATGAAAACAGGCGAACCGATATTGAGTATCGGTTCGCCCTAGGATTATTTTACGAATTCTCGAGTTTTTTAATGTTCATGATGATGTGAAATCCATTCAATCGTGGAGTCGATCACATGATAATGCTCTAAAATATGTGAAATATCATGTCTTAATGCTTCACTAGGTTGATGTGTATGGATTTTGGCTGTAAACACATGGTGTTCATTATCCAATGTCCAAAAATGAACATCATGGATAGATTCAATACCATGTAGTGCAAGAATATCAGATTTGATTTTTTTTAGTGCTGATAAACTTGGTGTACGGTGCATAATGATGCGATAACTTGTAATAATATTGCTGATAACATTTCTTAATACAATTAAACCAATAACAATGGATAGAATAGAATCTAAAATATACCAATTTGTAAAGAAAATGACAATACTTGTGATAAAAACAGCTACCCAACCTAATAAATCTTCTAATAAATGTGCAAAGACACTTCTATCTAAAATATTTTTAGCACCATTTAATTTCATAGCAGCAATAAAGTTTGCGGCTATACCAAAAATAGACATTAAGAAAATACCACCGGAATTCACAAATTCAGGTTTGAATAGTTTTTGAAAAGCTTCTGTAAAAATAAAAATTGTCCCAGATAATAAAACAACACTATTGATAATAGCACCAACTAAAGATAAGCGTTTATAACCATAAGAATATTTTTGATTGGCAGGTCTTTTGCTTGTCTTTTCTAAAATAAGTGAAAAAACAAGAATAAGTGCATCCCCTAAATCATGAACAGCATCAGATAAAATAGCAGTACTATTAAATAATGCGCCACCGATAAATTCTAAAATAGAAAAGACGAGATTTAATAATGTGGCAACACGTAAATTACTTGCACTGACATGACTATAATCGTGATGATGATGCCCATGTCCGTGTCCATGAGAGTGATTGTGATGGTTATGGTTGTGATGATGTGACATAAAAAGACCTCCGTAACAGTTGAGTGTATGTTCAAATGATACATATAGTATACTTGAGCAATTGTTCAACTGTCAAGAGGTATTTCATTAAATCGTATTGAATACGATTATTATAACATAAAAACATTCATTTTATATATATTTTATTTAAACTATAGCAAAAAAGAAGAAAGCAAACAGGAAATCGCTTGCTTTTTCTAAGGATAGGAGTACAATTAACATTAAAATAGCGTGACAAAATAAATAAAGAAAGATGTGATGATATGTTAAAAGGATTATTACTATTGCTAGTTGCTCTTTTATCAGGCTGTGCGTCTCAAACTCAACAAACGATAAAGCCTCTTGCAGAGGGATTTCAATTAACTGGAAAATATAAGGCAGAAGAAAATAGTAGTATTGAATATATTTGGTTTGAAAATAATAAGATGATATTATCCGTATATCCACTTGATGATAGTCATCACAAAAATTCTAAAAATTTAGAAAAATTAAATCAATTTTCAACGATAGTAAATCAATTTTCTGAAGGGACTACTGAGAAAAACAAAAATCAAAAAATAGATGAGCCAAGTAAACCTACATTTATAAAATATAATAAAGACGTCCCCGGTTATGATGCTAAATATGGTTCATTATACTATGTTTTTTATCATCCAATCGTGAAGAAAACTGTTGGACAAGGAAATGACTGGCAAGTACAATTTGAGTCTAAATATGGAGTGATTGATTGCTTTATTTTTGATGTAACTGATGCAACAACGTTTAAAGATGATACAGGTGTGACTTATCATAAAGAATGAGAACTTAAAAGTGTCTAACTCAAACATTAAATATAAAGAGAATGTATTATAAAAAATTAGGGAACTAACATGGTAACGTGTTAGTTCCCTAATTTTTTATAGTTGGATTAATTTATTCGATATGATGTTCACAATGTTCTTGAATATGATTTAAAGAGACTTCTAATATATCATTGATATGATGGTCATCTAAAGAATATAAGACGAATTTTCCTTGTTTTAAGGATTTTACAAGTTTGGCATCTTTTAATGTTTTTAATTGATGTGAAATAGCAGATATAGACATATCCAATGTTGTTGCTAAGTCGTTTACGAACATTTCTTGTTCTTTCAATGTGTATAAAATACGTAATCGAGTTGGATCGCCCATTATTTTAAAGAGTCTAGAAAGTTTAATTAAATCAGTATTGTCCATTATGATAGACCTCCTTGTTAAAAGAAGCGTTAAATCAATCGGGATATTGATTTAACGCATATTTTATAAGCAAATTAATACCGGCATAATAATTGGTCTGCGTTCGGTTTGGTCGTATAAATAAGGTTGTAATGTATCAATGAATAGTTCGCGTAATTGTTTTTCGTTTAAAGGTTCATTGCTATCTAATACGTCATAAATGGCTTGACGTAAAATAGATTGAGCATCGCTAATCAACTCGCTAGATTCTCTCATGTAGACAAAGCCACGTGATAAAATTTCAGGTCCTGCTAATAAGAAACGTTCTTTTGTATCAATGGTTGCGACAACAATGACTAATCCTTCTTCTGATAAAGTACGTCTATCACGAATAACGACATTCCCAATATCTCCAATACCATTTCCGTCAACATAAATGTCATTGGCAATAAAACGACCTGCACGTCTTGCAGAGTTTGCTGTAACAGCAAGCATTTCACCATTTTCTAAAATAAAGCTATTTTCAAGTGGAACGCCTACTTGTGCAGCTGTTTCTGCGTGTAGTTTTTGCATTCTAAATTCACCATGTACGGGCATAAAGTATTTTGGTTTTAACAAACGTAACATTAACATTTGTTCTTGTTTACTACCATGTCCAGATGTATGAATATTGTTTAGTTTTCCATGAATAACATTTGCCCCAGCAGCATACAATAAGTTAATAACTTTGTTGACACTTGTTGTATTTCCTGGAATAGGCGAACTTGAGAAAATAACTGTATCCTTTGGTTGAATGGAAATTTGTCGATGTGTACCATTGGCAATACGACTTAAAGCAGCCATTGGCTCTCCTTGGGAACCTGTACACAAAATAATCACTTCATCCGACGGATATAAAGAAATATCTCGTCCGTCAATAAAGGTTTCTTTAGGTGCTTTAATGTAGCCTAATTCACGACCCGTGGCAAAAGCTGCTTCCATACTTCTACCGAATACAGCAATTTTTCTACCTGTTTCAATGGCAACTTCTACAACTTGTTGCAAACGTGAAATATTTGATGCGAATGTCGCAAAAATAATACGCCCGTCTATTTTTTTGATAATGTCATGAATGGCATTTCCAACTTCTTTTTCAGATTTTGTAAATCCTGAAATTTCAGAGTTAGTACTATCTCCTAACATTAACAAGACACCTTCGTCACCAATACGTGCCATTTTGTGTAAATCAGCAGGTTCACCAACTGGTGTGAAGTCAAATTTAAAGTCACCTGTTGAAACGATGTTTCCTGATGGTGTTTTAATAATGACACCAAAGGCTTCTGGAATACTATGTGTTGTCAAATAGAAACTAACAGATGTTTTTCTGAATTTAATAACTGAATTAGCATTTACTTCATTTAAAATAGCACTTCTTAGTAAACCATGTTCATCTAATTTATTGCGAATTAAAGCTAGAGCAAGTGGACCTGCGTAAATTGGAATATTTAATTCTTTTAATAAAAATGGGATACTACCAATATGGTCTTCGTGACCGTGTGTAATCACAAGAGCTTTTACTTTATGTTTATTTTGAATTAAATAACTATAATCTGGAATGACATAATCAATACCTAATAGATGTTCTTCTGGGAATTTCACACCACAGTCGATGACAATGATTTCATCTTGAAATTGGACACCATACATATTTTTTCCAATTTCTCCAAGCCCTCCAAGAGCGAAAACACCTGTTTCGTTATTTTGTAAATTGATTTTCATTTCTAGCACCACTCACTAGAAATCAACTAAAGCAAAATCGGGGCTTTTTTGCTCGTATTCTAAGTGTTTTTCATCTAATTCTTGTACAAATTCAATATTGTATGGTGTATTTTCTTCAACACGTTTACGTGCGTCTACTTTTGAAGTTGCGTCAATGTATAATGATTTTGTATGTTCACGACGAGGTGCTTCTGTTTTTGTTTCTTGATAAGTTACTTTAAAAATCATAATAATCTCCTTAAATATTTATATATTTTATGTTATTGAATACAAACGTATCACTTTACATTATAGCATAAAAATGCTTTAAAGTATATTGTTTTAGGGTTGTGTTAAAACAGCTCCTATAACGAAAAACATCACTCATGAAATAAGAGTGATGTTTTTCGTTTATGGCAATACATCATAGGCTAATTGATGAATAATGTCTTTATGTTGAGGATAAATCGCAAGTAATTGTTTTTGTGTAAATAATTCAAAATCGTCATAATCAAAAGCTGGTGTGACACAGCATCCAACAATAGCAAAGTCGTCATCATTGTTACTTTCTACTGTTGAACCAAAAATAACACCGCGAGGTACGGTAAATTGTAAAACATCATGTTCACCTAATCCAAGAGAAACAGTTTTGTATTCTCCATTTGGGAAAATCATGTGTACAGTCAATGGGTGACCTGCATGATAATACCATGTTTCATCAGATTTTAAACGATGAAAATGAGAGGGATTGTTCGTTTTTAGTAAAAATAGGATAGACGTTGCAACAGCTCGTGTCGTTGTTTTCAAAGAAATATTTATATCACTATGATATGTTTTTTTGAAATAACCTCCTTCAGAATGAGGTTCTAAGTTTAATTTTTTAACCCAATCATGTGCATTCATAAGACGCCTCCACGTTTTTTCTATAGTTTAACAAAATTATTCTTATTTGTTAAGTTTATTATCTTATTTGAAATCATTCTAAATAAGAGTTGACTTTTAATAGAACATACGGTAAAATTATCTTATCAATAATAATTCTAAATAAGAATTGTTTATATAAAAGGAGAGTATCAAATGTCAAAAGAAACAGTATTAAATGAATTAGTTGGGAACTTAGGTGTATTATACATTAAACTACATCAACACCATTTTTATGTAAAAGGAGAAGCGTTCTTCCGTTTACACCAAAAATTTGAAGATTACTACAATGAAGTTCACGAACAATTAGATGAAGTAGCAGAACGTCTTTTAATGATTAAAGGTAAACCAGTATCAACATTAGCTGAATTTTTAGAAGTATCTTCTATCAAAGAAGCACCATATACAAAAGAAAAATCTCAAATTGAAATGGTTAAAGAGGTTGTAGAAGACTTTAAAGTTATCGTTTCACTATTAGAAAAAGGTATTGATGCAACAGAAGGCGACCACGTAAGCCAAGATATGTTAATTGGTATTAAAGGATTTTATGATAAAGAGTTGTGGATGTTAGAAGCAACTTTAGGTTAAACAAACTTAAAATAAAGACACTCGAACATGACAAAAATGTTCGAGTGTCTTTATTTTAATATTTGGGATACGTTCGTATTAAAAGTACTGACTAAAAAGGATTATATAAAAGAGAAAAACAGACGTTTATTTTCCTCTTTCGTTTTATAGAGTGCATCCTTTTAGTTTATCTATGCTTTTTGATAAGTGTAAGCATTTTTTGTTGAGGTGTTGGCATAGGGTACTTATGAAACTCACTTGGATGTACCCATATACCTTTTATATTGGCAGGTAGGCCAACTACTTTCACGACATCAATATGCCATTTTAAATGACTAAATAAATGTGTGACAGTTCCAATTTTTTCAAATACTTCATGAGTTCCTTTTTTAGTTGGTTGTTTAACAGGTATAGTATAAGGTTCTTCATTTTCAAAAATATTTAAAGCTGTTTGCTCATACACTTTATTTTCAACCATAGGGAATAGCCACATATTTGCCAATAATCCATTTTCTTCGCGTTGCTGCAAATAAAATTGTCCTTTGTCATTTTCGATAACATAGGCTGTATAATAAACATTTGTTGCTTTAGATTTTTTTGATTTAATGGGGTAAATGTGCATCGTTCCATTTTGATATGCCGCATTAAATTTTTTAATTGGGCTAATCTCTGGTTTAGGATTGGAAGCAGAACAAATATCGGTTCCTAAATCCATAAGAGCTTGGTTAAAATCACCCGGTCTATTTGGGTCGATGAGTTCTTTCATTAAGGCTTCGATAACAGTACGTGTTTTTGGTTGAGCAATATCTAAATTGATTTCAAATAAGCGAGCCATAACACGCATCACATTTCCGTCGACAGCAGGTTCGGGAAGATTGAATGCAATACTTGCAATCGCACCTGCTGTATAAGGGCCAATACCTTTTAGTGCCAAAATATCTTTTAATGTTTGAGGCATTTTTCCATTGTGTAATGCAACCATTTGTTGAGCAGCTTTTTGCATATTGCGAACACGTGAATAATACCCTAATCCTTCCCATGCTTTTAATAAAACAGATTCCGGAGCATTCGCCAAATCTGTAATGGTAGGGAATAGTGTCATGAAACGTGTGTAATAAGGAATAACAGTCACAACTTGTGTTTGTTGGAGCATGATTTCGGACACCCAAATGGCATACGGATCTTTTGTGCGACGCCAAGGTAAATCACGCTTATTCTCATCGTACCATTTTAATAAAGTTTGTCTAAAATCTTCGATTTTTTCCTTTTCCCATAAGATAATGCCATTATCTTTCAATAAATCTGTCATCTTCGTTCTCCATTTTATCATTGATATATGCTCTAATATCATCGTATGAAAAACCTTTTTGATAAAGAGCATTTGATAATTTTTGTTTTAATATATACCCATTGTATGATTTTGCATATCGCTTGTACAAAGTATCTGCATGCTCGTACAGTGCCTCTAATTCATCTTCTTTTGAAACAGCAATATCGACATGTGAAACAGCTTCTTTGGCTACGGCATATGTATAGCCTTTTTGTACAAGATGTTGCGTTGTTTTTTCTAACAATGCTTTTTTTGACATTTTCTTTTGTTTTTGTATATATTTGGACGCAACAGAAATGGCTGTATCTAATTCATCAGGTGAGTAGTATTGTTCTATACCTTCATCAATAAGTTGTGTATCAATACCCTTTTTTTGTAAAGTTTGGATAATGGCATGCTTTCCTTTTTTAGTTGTCGCTAATGTATTTTGAATAAAGGCTTTTACATAAAAAGTATCATTGATATATTTTTCTTTTTTCAACTGGTTAATGGCATTCTCAATAAGTGGTATATGAACATCCTCTAAAGACAGTAATTTATCATACACCTCTTTTTCTGTTCTTAAGCCATAAGATAAATACTGAATGCCTTTTAAATAAACACGTTGATAGTCATTATGAGATAAAATCTCATGCTCAAGGTCATCGGTTAGTACCATACCTTTGTGTAGACGAAATTTAATGAGAGTATCTTCTGAAACACCAAATTTAAATGTGTCATTCACAAAAATATTATAACGATTTTTTTTCTTTTTTTGGACTTCAATCGCAGTAATTGTATTCATGATGTACCTCTTTTCTTATTCATAATGAAAGTATACATGAAGAAGAACATATAACGCTAGTTTGATTAAAATTTGATGATAAAAAATATTGACTTCTATTGATGAAATCCATACAATAAAAAGTAAATCAAGTTGGAGGTAAAAGTATGACGAATCAAGTAAATATTGATTGGAAAAATTTAGGATTTTCTTATATGAAAACACCTTATCGCTATATTTCGTATTGGAAAGACGGTCAATGGGACAATGGGGCGTTGACAGAAGATAATAAAATTTATATTTCTGAGGGGTCAACAGCATTACATTATGGGCAACAAGCTTTTGAAGGCTTAAAGGCCTATCGCTGTAAAGATGGTAGCATCAATTTATTTAGACCAGATCAAAATGCACATCGTCTAAATAAAAGTTGTCAACGTTTGTTAATGCCAGAAGTACCTATGGATAAATTTATTGATGCCGTGAAACAAGTTGTCAAAGCAAATGAAGAGTATATACCACCCTATGGAACTGGAGGAAGTTTATATATACGTCCGTATATTATTGGTGTAGGAGATAATATTGGTGTTGCTCCAGCGCCAGAGTATATTTTTTCAGTGTTTGTTATGCCAGTAGGAGCTTATTTTAAAGGTGGTTTAACACCAACAAGATTTATGGTGACAGAATACGACAGGGCCGCTCCAAATGGGACAGGAGCAGCAAAAGTTGGTGGTAACTATGCGGGTAGTTTGATTGTATCTAAAAAAGCAAAATCGCAGGGATTTAGTGATGCAGTTTATTTAGACCCTGCTACACATACAAAAATAGAAGAAATAGGAGCAGCGAATTTCTTTGGTATTACAAAAGACGGTAAAAAGTTTGTTACACCTAAATCTCCATCTATTTTACCAAGTATTACGAAATACTCTTTATTATATTTGGCAGAGCATCGTCTAGGGTTAGAAGTAGAAGAGGGCGATGTTTATATTGATAGATTGTCAGATTATAGTGAAGCGGGAGCATGTGGAACAGCAGCTGTTATTTCACCAATTGGTGCGATTGAGTACAGAGATAAAATTCATGTGTTTTACTCAGAAACCGAAGTGGGTCCAGTAACACGCCGCCTATATGACGAATTAGTTGGTATTCAATATGGTGATATTGATGCACCAGACGGTTGGATTGAAAAAGTATAAAAGTCTACGATAAATATAAATAAAGGCTCTTCGTCAAATTGTGTTGGTGGAGAGAAATAGTGAGTATGTTGGTAGTGAATGGCATTAACCATTCACTACCTTTTTCACATTCTTTTTCTGCCACTGAGAATGGTGTTGTATGATTAAAATACGCAATCTAAAATAAGAAAAACGTCTGTAGCCATAGGCAATCCGTTTGATGACTTTAATATGATTGTTGATAGCTTCTGTGATACCGTTTGAATAAGGTGTGGTAAAAGCTTGATAAATACCATTCTGATAGGTTTTAAAAATATCAAATTTCTTTCTAAACCACTCTGGTAATGACGGGTCAATATGATGAATAACCTCCATAAATGACTCAAAATCTCGCTGTCTATAAGCATATCTCAACTCTTGTACAAACTCATATGCTTGTTTTAAAACAGGACTATAGTCTAATAATCTATCCAGGATTTGTGCGTGTGTCAGATATGTTTTAAAGGATTGGTGATAGTGATAGTCTGTATCATTTACATCAAAGGCATCTTTTAATAATAATTTCCAGTATTTCTTTAAGTGTTTATAAGCCTTTTCTTCTTTTTTAAAGGTGTTCATTTCTTTTATACGTAGTGTATTTAAATTCCGATGTATATGTTGTATGATATGAAATCTATCTGTGACAATAACGGCATTAGGAAAAACCTTCTGAATAAGTTTGCCATAATTGGCATTCATATCCATAACAAGATAGCGAACGCTATGTCTTGCTTTTTTAGAAAATTGTTTAAAATAAGTGATTAAATGGTCTAATTGGCGACTAGGTAACACATCAATAATACGGTGCGTCAATCCGTCTACACAGATAAAACTCATCTTCCCTAAATGAGATGTCACAGACTTAAATTCGTCGATACATAGTACCTTAGGTAGATAATGAAAAGACGGTTTAACTTGTTTTGTATATTTATCTAAGACACGTTGTACGGTCACATCAGATACAAAGTGGTCTTGGCAGATATGTTTTCTTGAAATATTTTTCGTTAAATCAAGTGCAATAAGTTGTTTTAATTCTTTAGAAATACAACAATGTTTATCGACTAAAGAACACGAAGAAGAACAGGTTTTTAGACACGTTTTACAGCGATAACGGGTTCTTTTAAGAAGTAAAACAGTTTTGATTTGTCTAAACTTTGGTAATAATGTTTTCGTTTGATATGTCCCATGTTTGATGAGTGTTTTAGCATGACAATGTGGACAGGTGTGGCAAGGCTTTGTCCAAGTACCTTTAATAAAGTGGTGTGGAATACCATTTATTGTTTTTTCTTCTAACCAATGTTCATCAGCTATGAAAGATTTATCTGTTAATGTCAATAATTTTTTTGTATAATAATCCATGAGAAATACCTCCTTGTTTAATTGTGGTGATTTAATCATACAGGTATTTCTCTTTTTTTGTCCACTTTTATATACAAAATCGTGTTGGTGGATTATTCCCACCAACACGATTTATTATAGAGCCTAAATAAAGTGGTGAACTGACATCTAAAAGGTCAGTTCACCATTTTTAATGATTATATTGTGTCCCATTCATCTCTTAACACGCCGTATTTAACGGAATCATAATAAACACCTTGCCAATAGCGTACTTTACGAATACATGCTTCTTGTAATAGACCTAGTTTTTCACTAGCTCTCATCATACGTTTATTACCACTCCATGTTGTTAAGCCGATATGTTCAATTTCTGGGAAATCTTTAAATGTTTTAGGTATCCACAAACGTAAGGCTTCTGTTCCGTATCCACCATTCCAATAGTTTTCATCGTAAATCACAATCCCGATTTCAAGCCACCGTGTTTTCTGATATTCCCAGTGTCTAAACAAGGCACCAATTAAAGTATCGTCAACATAGATACCCCAACAGTAATCAGTATTTTTGTAAAATGATAATTCTTTTTGAAATGTTTCAAATGTATACACTTCATAATCTTCAAAGTAAGGTCCGTTCCATTTTGTCCATTCCATATCGGCTTTTGAAAAGCCGATTTTCCACAAGTGATAGACATCTTTTTCTTCAATCGGTTTTATTTCTAGCATCTTATCCCTTCTTTATATCTATTTTTTTCTTTATTTTATATCATCTTTTTGCCAAAAGCAAAGCAATCCGTTAAAATAAGAGGTAAGATTGAAAAAATGGAGGTACTATGATTACATTAGCAATAGAAGCATCAAATAAAACATTATCCATTGCTTTACAAAAAGATAAAGAAATAGTGGCATTTGAACATATTCATCCAACTTTACAGCATAGTATTGTGTTGGCTTCAACAGTTGATACATTGTGCAAACAAGCCCAGTTAATACCTCAACAGATTTCAAAAATTATCGTTTCCAATGGTCCTGGTTCTTATACGGGATTGAGAATAGGAGTAACGTATGCAAAAACACTAGCATATACATTGAAGATACCGCTGATTGCTCTACCAAGTTTAGATTTATTGGCGAACATGTATGTAGCACAAGAGGATGAGTGGATTGTGCCGTTTTTTGATGCACGTCGTCATCATGTTTATGCCGGTATTTATGATAAAAATGGACAAGTCATTTTAGAAAATTGTCATATATCCTTTGACTCTTTACTGGAATTTTTAAAACAGTGCAGCAAACAAATTGTCTTTATTAGCCCAGATATAGAAAGTTATCAAGAGGACATTATAACATTAGAAAATGCACGGTCTGTAATAGTTTATCCAGATGCTAGAGTACTTGCTAGAATAGCGGATAATGCCGATACAGTAGACCCGCACTTGTTGACACCTCTTTACTTGAAAAAAGCAGAAGCAGAGGAAAAATGGTTAGTTGAACATCAAGAAGTTCATCATCTTGTGGAAAGAGTGAAGTACTAATGATACGACAAGCTAATATCGAGGATGCTCTCTTTTTGTATCAAATAGCCCAAGAAACAGGACTATCTTGGTCACAAAAAGATTTTGAAGATGATTTACAATTAAATCGCACTATTTATTTTGTGTCTAAAGAGGGTTTTATTGGTTGCCAATATATTTTAAACGAGGCAGAAATTACCAATATTGCTGTGTCAACAAAATACCAAGGAAAAGGGCATGCAAAAGCTTTATGGCAAATGATGCATAGCTTTTTTAGTGAAAAACATATTGATACGTGCTTTCTGGAAGTGCGTGAAAGTAATGAGAGTGCAAGACGTTTTTATGAAAAAATAGGATTTCGTTTGATGTCGACTAGGAAAAAGTATTATAAAAATCCAGTTGAACATGCGATGATTTATAGGTGGAAAAAAGATGAATGATGTGTTAATTTTAGCGATTGAGTCAAGTTGCGATGAAACAAGTGCAGCTGTGATTAAAAATGGGTGTGAGCAATTATCCAATGTGGTCGCTTCACAAGTAAAAAGTCACATGCGATTTGGAGGTGTCGTTCCAGAAATTGCCAGTCGACATCATGTTGAGCAAATCACACAAGTGATTGATGAAGCACTTGTTGATGCCAATGTCACAATGCATGATATTGATGCAGTGGCTGTTACTGAGGGACCAGGGTTAGTAGGTGCATTGTTAATTGGCATAACAGCTGCTAAAGCACTAGCCTTTGCACACAACAAACCGCTGATTCCTGTTAATCACATGGCGGGACATATTTATGCAAGCCAATTACAAGAACCGTTACAATTTCCGTTAATGGCATTGCTTGTCAGTGGTGGGCATACGGAGTTAGTATATATGCCAGAAGATAATGTATTTAACATTATTGGTGAAACAAGAGATGACGCTGTTGGAGAGGCATACGATAAAGTTGGACGTATTTTGAATTTGTCTTATCCAGGTGGTAAAGCGATTGATGAATTAGCGCATAAAGGACAAGACACGATGAACTTACCACGTGCGATGATAAAAGAGGACAACTTTGATTTTAGTTTCAGCGGACTAAAAAGTGCGGTTATCAATGCTGTGCACAATGCCAAGCAAAAAGGTGACACGATAGAGCCAGAAAATTTAGCAGCGAGTTTTCAAGCAAGTGTTATTGACACACTGGTTCATAAAACTGTGAAAGCTATTCAGACGTATCCGGTAAAACAATTTGTTTTAGCTGGAGGTGTGGCTGCCAATAAAGGATTACGACATACCTTACAAAAAACACTTAACGAACAGTTTCCAAATATTCCACTGACGATTCCACCATTTCAATTATGTGGGGACAATGCCGCCATGATTGGTGCAGCAGCTTATAGCGTATATCAAAGAGGACATTTTGCTCAGCTAGATTTAAATGCTAGTCCGGGATTAAGCTTAGGAGAAGATGAATAAATCATGTTGGTGATCTTGGTCATCAATATGATTTATTATAAAATCAGAAAAATATAATAAAACTACTATAAGTCAGAATAGTTGATAATTCAGTTGTTTGTATGTGGTAAGCGTTTTATAAAAAGTGCAAGTAGATTGTTAAAGGTATTAGTAAAATGTGCTGTTGCTTTTCATTTTAGTCAATTATTGGATATTCATTATATGCAAAATACCACATATAGTATGGGAATGACTAGCATAGTGGATACTCTACTAGGTATTTATGAGAATACACATCATGATGACCATTTATAGTCAGCTTATGATAACATAAAAAAAATTGAAGATTACATTTTGTTATTAGAGGGTGATGATGCTATCCCATCCCTATTGTTTGATAGTGTCGGTTTTGATGTTGTTGAAGGATTTCGTGTCATCATTATGAAAATGGTAGATAGTAACAATGAAATCAGGTTTTACAGCCTTCTACAAAAATATAAAACAAATAAATTGGAGAGAAAATATGAAATTTATCGTTAAAGAAATAAAAGATAAGGAAGAAAAGGAAAAAATTTCTAAGGAAGTTCTTTATGATCTCCCAGAATGGTTTGGTATGCCAGAAAGCACAGAAGAATATATCACTGACTCACAAGACAAACCTTTCTTGGCTTCTTTTTATCAAGATGAGATTGTAGGATTTATAGTTTTAAATACTACAAGCCCAGACTGTGCAGATATATTTGTAATGGGAATAAAAAAGAAATTTCACCGACAAGGTGCAGCAACACAATTAAATGAAGCGTATGAAAAATTAGCTAAGAAATTGGGATACATATATTCTCAAGTGAAAACAGTTCAATCTGGCCACTATAAAGAATATGATATTACGAATAGTTTCTATACTTCGGTAGGTTATAAGGAGTTAGAAGTATTTCCAACTTTATGGGATGAATGGAACCCTTGCCAAATTTACATTAAATATTTAGGAGATTAAACATATAATGACAAGTCTTCAGACGTCACTTGAATATAGTTTCTGTAAGTATTGATTTGACTATATGATTTTACAGGTGATTTTCATGCTATAATTATGTTAATAAAATCAAAGATTTTAGTACTTCTACAAAATATTAAAACTCAAGAAAGTAATAATCTATGTGTTGTTTAGAGCCATATAATATTACATGGTTCTAAGCAATACATGGGAACTAGAAAAGGGAAATCACTTTGATAAAAATAAAAAAAGAAACTATTAAAGCTAAAGGTTTGGTAATAGAAGTTTATACAGAAGATTTTAAGAATGATTATATTATTGCGAGATATAAAAACAAGGAAAAACCTAATGTTGTTGTGGCAAATTGGATGAGAAATTTTAATACGATTGAATATTTAGGAATTTGGGAAAGTTAGACAATCCAGATTTAACCCCCTCGAATTCGAGGGGGTTTAAAAGAAGCTGGAAGTAACTCGTTTAGATTATCACCACAGAAATGGGCAATAACTACTAATGCTAGGGGAACTGACATTTAGAGTCTGTCAGTTCCCCATGTTTTTTATATAAAATTTATTTAGTAATATACTTACTCGGCGAATACGGTGTAATATCCATTGGAAGTTCTTTTTCTTGAATAAGTTCAGATAACAAATATCCAATGTATGCACCCGATGTTAGACCAGATGCACCTAGTCCGCTTGCGGTATATACATTTTCTAAGTAAGGAACACTACCAAAAAATGGCGTGTAGTCGCTCGTGTAAGCACGTGTGCCTACACGAATGTCCTCCATATCGCATCTATCTAATTCTGGTAACCAATGACTTGCTTCTGCTTTCATTTGTTCTAAAACGGTTAAATCAGGTGTTAAATCAAAGCCCATATCATTTTCGTGGGTAGCACCGATAACCCATTTACCATTTTTAAATGGTAATAAATCAATTTCGCTTTGAGGCATTAAAACAGGATAGTTATCTGTTTGTTGATTGGATAGACAAGCACTAAATAATTGTCCTTTTTGTGCACGTACGTCTACTTTTAGTCCAAAAGGTGCTAAGCATTCTGGCAACCATGCACCCACCGCTAATACAATCGCATCAAATTCTAGGGATGTGATATCTACTTTAGTGTTCACAAAATGAAAATCAAATTGAGAAGAGGCTTGATGTAAGGTATCAATAAAATCTTTTCCATCAATCAAAGCCCCACCAGATGCGAATAATGCAGGACTAGGGGGAGTGAGTTCAGGCATCAAAGTTGTTAAATCATCGACACTCATCCGTTTTAAATCACCTATTAATGTATCTATTTCCCGTCTTTGATGTGCTAAGTTCGTGATTTTATCTAATAATTTATCCGATTTTTTAAAGACGAGTGTTCCATTCTGTTGATAAAAATCAGTGTTATATCCAAGACTTTGTAAATCGCTTAATAATGTTTGATAGAAACTTGCACCGTTGGCTGTTAAACGATACCAGACTTTATTTCGTCTTTGAGATAACCAAGGGCTAATAATACCTGCTGCCGCTTTTGTTGCTTGTCCTGTCCCGTCGTCAAATAAGGTTATGTTGTGACCTGCTTTGGCAAGATAAAAGGCACATGTTGAACCAACAATACCTCCACCAATTACAGCAATACGTTTTTTCATAATATTCTCCTTAAAAGTGCTTATGTAGAGGTTGAGTGAGTGATGTATTTAGAAGTACCATTAACTTTAGTCGTGCTTTTTGACCACTTAAACCTGTTGTAAAAATAACGCCAGCTTCTTTTAATTGTCTACCTCCACCTACGTAGTCGTACACATCTTGTGTGACACCATTAAAAGCACGAGAAACAAGTACAACAGGGATATCTTGTTCAATAATATGCTTTAATCCAGATAATGTTTTCGGAGGTAAGTTCCCTGCACCAAGTGCTTCAATGACAAGTCCGTCTGTGTTTTCTTTTGTAAGCATATTTAAGAAAAAGCTATCCATGCCTGCATGAGCTTTTATTAAATGAATATTTTGTTTATGTAATTCTTTAATAGGAAATGTTTCATATTCTGTTAGCGTTTGGAAATACAATACACGGTTTTTAGAAATTAAACCAATAGGGCCAAAGGTAGGTGTTTGGAATGTCGCTAAATTTGTTGTGTGTGTTTTTGTGACATATTTTGCTGTATGAATTTCATCGTTCATCACAACAAGAACACCTTTTCCAATACTTTCATCACATAGTCCTACTAAAATAGCATTTTGCAAATTGATTAAACCATCAGAACCGAGTTCATTACTAGAACGCATAGCACCGGTGACAACAATAGGAATATCTTTTGGTAATGTTAAATCTAAAAAATATGCGGTTTCTTCTAAAGTGTCTGTACCATGTGTGATAACGACAGCGTTGATTCCCTCTTGAATGGCTCTTTCAATACGTTCTTTCAAAGCAAACATTTCCACTTGTGTGATATGAGGTGACGGTAAATGAAAAAAATCTTCTTGAGTAATTTGCGCTGGATAATATAAAGTTTCTGTATGTTTTAATAAAGGATTTGATTCCGTTGGTGCTACACGTCCAGTTGTTTGATCTTCGCTCATAGAAATAGTGCCGCCAGTATGTAAAATTAGCAAATGCTTCATATAAATAACCTCCAAAATCATAACTACGTCTATTATACATGAAATTTAATATTTTGGTAAAAAATAATATGTCAAATAGACTTTACTTTTTTTGTAAAGTTTACTTGACACAAAATGTAAAGTATACTATACTTTCAGTATAAGAAATAATACATTTTATATGGTGCACAGAATATGAAAGGTAGATGCTTATGAAAATAGATAATCGTATTAAAGAATTACGAAAAGAAAAGCGATTATCGCAAGAAATGCTTGCAGATATGGTCGATGTGACCAGACAAACCATTATTTCGTTAGAACAAGGAAAATATATCGCTTCATTACCATTAGCGTATCAAATTGCTAAAATATTTCATTTAACGATTGAAGATGTTTTTATATTTCAGGAGGATGAAAATGTATAAATTAAAAGAATTTTTTAGGAATTATAAAAAATTAGATAGACAGTATAGACAAGGTATTGTAGCTATGATTAGTTCTCTTGTTTTTGTTTTTATCCTCTATTTAGGGTATAAAAAAGATTCGGGATTTTTGTTGGGTATATTATGTGGTGAAATACTTACACTTATTTTATATTTTATTTATTTGTACATACAAACAAAAGGTTTTAAGAAATTTGCTAAATTAAATGATGAACGATTATTGTTCATCAGTGATAAATCTAGGTTAATTGCCTCAAAAATCACTTTTTCCATACTCATAACTATAACAGGATTTTGTGGTGGTTTTTTAGTTGCTGATTATGAAAAATATGGTGGAATAAATCAACAACCAGAAAAACTTGTTTTATGGACCGTATTAATAATGGGTGCTACAATAATAGTATTATTTTTTATTGTGATGAATGTGGTATATGCTATTTTAAAAAGAAAAATGTAGGAAGGTGTTTTTATGTTAGAAGTGCAACATTTACAAAAATCATTTGGTGAATTGAAAGCTGTTAATGACGTTTCATTTAAAGTGGATAATGGAAAAATTCTAGGATTGATTGGAAAGAATGGTGCTGGGAAATCGACTATTTTTAGATTGATTTTAGATTTTATTACAGCCGATAGAGGTACTGTTTTATGGAATAATCACCCATTTACAAAAGAGGATAGTAATGATATTGGTTATTTACCAGAAGAACGAGGTTTGTCTATCAAGCTTACAATTGAAGAGCAACTACTATATTTTGCTGAATTACGTGGTAAAACAAAAAAAGA
Source organism: Carnobacteriaceae bacterium zg-84 (assembly GCA_013874835.1). Taxonomy (NCBI): domain Bacteria; kingdom Bacillati; phylum Bacillota; class Bacilli; order Lactobacillales; family Carnobacteriaceae; species Carnobacteriaceae bacterium zg-84. The sequence goes on from CP059430.1 coordinate 288,455, forward strand.
AATTTCTCCTAAAATTAATGAATGGCTAAAATTATTTGATGTCAAAGGAAAAAGAAAAGATAAAATTAAAACATTATCCAAAGGAAATCAACAAAAAGTGCAAGTCATTGCCACATTGATACACGAGCCTAAATTGATTATTTTAGACGAGCCATTTTCAGGTCTAGATCCTCTCAATGCAGAGTTATTAAAAAAAGGTATTTTATCCTTACGTGATAGAGGAGCATGTGTCATTTTTTCAAGTCATAATATGGAAAACGTTTCTGAATTATGTGATGAATTATTAATGATTGATAAAGGGCAAGTTGTTTTAAAAGGTAGTGTACAAGAAATTCGTGAATTTTTTGGTCGTACACATGTCTTTTTAGAATCTAAGCATACTCCTGAAGAATTATTGCAAGTTCCAGGTGTGAAATCTGTCGTAAAAGCTAAACATAATGGATTAAACATTACTTTAGAAAATGAAGAAGCAGGGAAAATTTTATATGAGTATGTAACAAAAGATGGCTATATTCAAACGTTTAGTCAACAGCCATTAACATTAGAAGAAATTTTTAAATTGAAAGCAGGCGAACATCATGAGTAAATTTAAAACTATTTTAAAAGAATGTTATCGAAGAAATATTAAATCTGGTGCTTTTATAGCCATGGTTGTGTTACCTATTATTTTCTTTGTTATTATACAGTTTGTTGGTGGATACATTGGCAATCAACAAAAAGAAGCAGCTTATCGTCCAGTGGGAATTTTGACACAAGATACCAACTTGTTAAATCGTATTAAAGCATTGAATACAGAGCTATCATTAGTTGACACAAAAGATGAGGCTGATGCACTTGCAAAATTAGAATCAAACGATATTTTTGCTTATGTAACGATTGAAGAAAAAGCAGGAAAAATTCATGCACAATTATATCGTAAAGCATCTAGTGATAAAGTCGACACAACAAAATTATCACAAGTTTTAACGGGAATTGAATTACAAAATGTTATGGCAGAGCATCGTGTGGATGCACAAGTTGCTCAAACATTATTACAAACACATGTAAGTATTTCAAGTAATCGTTTAGATGAAGAGTCATTAAAAGAAGGTATTGTTAAAATACAAGATGAGGGAGATCAAAAAGAATCTCTACGCCAAATCATTGCATACGGTGCTATTTTCTTCTTATACATCATGCTATCTATGTACATGAGTATAATTGGACAAGAAATTGCAAGTGAAAAAGGAACGCGCATGATGGAAATTATTTTATCAAGTACCGATGCAAAAACACATTTCTTAGGTAAACTATGTGGTATTTCATTAGTGGTCGTTACACAAATTGGTATTTATGCTATATTAGGAGTGGTAGCGTGGTTTGTTTTTGACGGAGCAACATTATTGAATACATTATTAGGTGGTATCAATCTTTGGGAAGTCGCTGGAGATATGCTTGTTTATACGGGTATCTTTGCTTTACTTGGCACGATTTTATTTACCGTTATTTCAGGTGTGTGTGGTTCAATGGTTTCTAAAGTTGAAGATGTTCAAAAAGTGATGTTACCTCTTGTTTTATTCTTAGTTGTCGGATTTTATATTGGAATGTTCGGTATGATAATGCCAAATAATATTGTCGTTCGTGTAGCATCGTTTATTCCAATTTTATCACCATTTATCGTTCCATTTAGAGTAGCATCAAGTTCTATTCAAGTTGTTGAGCTATTTAGTATTATGGGATTAACGATAGCTTTTACCATTTTAGTATTATATTTAGGTATGGAAATGTATAAGGCAAATGTTTTAATTTACTCAGATAAAGGACCTTTGCAAGTGATTAAACAAGGATTTACTTTAATGAAAAGTGAACGTAAAAGAAACAATAAAAATAGTTAGAAAAACGGCTCTTCGTCATATCAAAAGACGAAGAGCCATTATTGTTAGTCATAAAAAATTTGATGCCAAATTTTTTATATTTTGAAAAGTAAGCATGGGGTATGCTTTTAAAAAAATTATTTTGATTTTAATAAATCACGAATTTCTGTTAATAATTCTTCAGATGTAGGCGCAGCAGGTGTTTCTTCTGTTACTTCTGCTTCGGCTTTTTTTCTTAAAGAGCTTGCTGTTTCAATTGCTTTTAAAGTGAAGAATAAAACAGTACCGATTAAAACAAAGTTAATAACAGCGTTGATAAAGTTACCTACTCTGATTGTTCCTAACATAATGCTTTCAAAACTTGGTTGACCAAAAATCATTGCAATGATTGGTGTGAAAATATCTTCAACTAAAGATTTTACAATTGCTCCAAATGCACCACCGATAATCACAGCAACAGCTAAGTCTACGATGTTACCACGTAATAAAAATGATTTCAATTCTTTTAAAGTATCTTTTAACATAATCCTTGTCCTTTCTATTTATTATAATTATGAATTACAAGAAACCATATTATCGAAAATAGGGCAGAAATGCAATAGAAAAAGGACTAAAATTTTAAATTTAATTTTTTTTTAATCTGATAAATCAAAAAATAAAAATAAGCTGACTTAAAAATTAATATTTGTTTTAAATAGTGGATTTAGTGATACTCAAAAAGGCTTGACATCAAACTATTGAAGTTGATGTCAAGCCTCTTTACTATTTATCCAGCTTTTGTATTTGTACTGATATAAATGATTGGTGTTATATATTTTTTACTTTTAAGTCAGCTTTGAAATAATAGTATAAAACCTTACTTAATCAGTGGGATAATAGAGTCAAATAATTCTTTATTTTCTTCTAACGATTGCTTGCTTCCAACAACGCATCGTGCTTTATGTGACATTGCTTTTTCAACATATGTTGCTAATTGTCTTAAATCTTCAATTGTTGTATGTAGTACTTGTGAACGCTCTTTTTGAACATCTTCTAATGTAATATTTTTTAAATAGCGATTGAATGCTACTAATCCTTTTTCATTTTCGGATAGGGGTGTATCTAATGAGCCGATTGTTCCAATAATATATTTCGTAAGTTCACGATTATCTAATGCTAATGTTTCAATAAATTCTGGTGCTTTCTCATAGGCTTGTATTGTTTTAAGCACATTTGGATCGCGGTAAGACATAAATAAGAAACTACCTTCTTTATCCAAAATAGTAAATGCGCCGTAGGCTCCACCTTGTACACGAACAGTATTCCATAAGTATGTAAACGATAGAAGTGTTTTAAGCACGAGTAAGTGACCTGTAAAGGATAATCCATCTAAGGCAACATTGTAACCTTGTCCGACGTATTGAATGTCTTGGGATAAAGCAAATCCTTCATTTAAAATACCAAATGGTTCAATGAAAGGAACACTTTCTAATGGTTTATTTGGTAAATTTGTTAGAAATGGTTTTATCGTGTCTTGGATAGAGGTTGATGCACCTGTATAACCAATGGTTAATTTATGTTGGTTAAATAATTGAGCATAAACACGTTGCAGATTTTGAATAAGTGTTGAAGCTTGTTCGTCAAAATCTTCCAATATATCGGCAATAAAACGATAGAAATCAATACCACCTGTAAATTGTCCATAAGCAGCTTTTGAACTGTAATAGCTTGTTAAACGATTAAACGCTACTACATGGCTCGTGCCAAAGAATTGATTTGATTCGATACGAGATTTGATTTTTAATAATTCTTCTTTTAATTTTTGTTTATCTGTAAATTGTGTGTGTAGTAAAATCTCTTTTAATAAAGTTAGTAATGTTGGTGTATATTCAGAGAATGCTTTACCACTCACTGTTAAAATTGGGATAGATACGTCGCCTTTTGTATAGGCGCTTGTATTGAAGGAAACACCGCCCGTATAGCTATCAATTTCAGTGGATAATGCTTCAACAGAATAGTTACTTGTACCAAGATGTTCCAATAATCGAACGATTAACCCAACGTAAGTATAATCACTGTGTTGAATATGCGATATATCAAAGAAAAAGTTAAAATAATCAATATTTCCAGTAAATGTTTTATATGTTAAATAAGTTACTGTGTCTTGTTTATCAACGATAAGAGGATAGTCACTTGCTGTTTCGTTTAAATCTTCTAAAGATAGTAGTGGTAATTTTTCTAAATCTTCTTTTGTATCGTCTGTTTGTTGAATGTGCAATAATGTTTGTGTTTCTTTTACTAAAGTATCAATGTCATCTTTTGTCAAAGAGTTTTTATATAATTGCAAGTCTTGATGTACTTTCTCGAATGTTTGTTTGTTCAAATTCTTTTGTGGAATAGCATGTAACATCAAAATATGCGTATTATTTAATAGATACTTACGAATTAAATCAATAAGAATTTTTGGATTTTTTTCGATGTCATCTAAGTCTTTTGTAAATCCAAAGTAACTAAATGGATTATCATTATACAACCATGATTCCATAGCGTTAATAGCACGTACAACACCTTTTGCCGCAGCGCCTTCCTCATTGCCTTCCAATAGCATAAATCGTGCTTTGTTAATGGCAGCAGTAACCAGTTTTTGTTCCAAACCATTTTCTACAATATCGTTTAATGTATCAAAAACAATACGCTTGAAAGTATCAGCATGTTTGATGTCACTATTTTTTAAGAGAATGCTCAAATTTGATAAATGAGATGGTGCCGCATACCAACTGGAAACGTCAGATGTAATACCAGATTGTAACAGTGCTTTTTTTAATGGGGCGGCATTAGAGCCTAAAGCACCTAATAAAATATCTGATAAAATTGTCATTTGTAAATACATTTTGCTATCGGCACTTTGTCCAATGGCGAAATTCATAGATAAGAATGTTTTGTTTTCTTCCGTTTCATCCTCTTCAATCGAATAAGAAATAGTTTCTTCTTTTATTGATTCAAATGGTTTTTGGTCAATAAAAGGTTTCACAATGTCTTTATAATCAAATTGATTAAAATACATGTCCAAATGAGCAAGTTTTTCCTCAATATCCATAGCTCCATATAAGAATGTATATGAGTTACTTGGATGATAGTAAGTACTATGAAAATCAACGAATGCATCTTGTGTTAACGTTGGAATCGAAAGAGGATGGCCTCCAGACTCATGTTGACAAAGTGTGTCTGGGAATAATCTCGCATCAATTTCTCTATAGATTACTTGTTCAGGATCTGAAAAAGCACCTTTCATTTCGTTGTAAACGACACCTTTATAAATCAAATCATCTTCTGGTTTTTCTAAGTGATAGTGCCAACCTTCTTGTTTTAAAATATACGGATTATCAATCAATCTAGGGAAAAAGACAGCGTCCAAATAAACGTCCATTAAATTTGTAAAATCTTTATCATTTTCAGAAGAAACAGGATACATTGTTTTGTCTGAGAAAGTCATTGCATTTAAAAATGTGTTTAATGATCCTTTTGCTAATTCAACAAATGGTTCTTTTGTAGGGTATTTTTTAGAGCCGCATAAAACAGAATGCTCCAAAATATGCGCGATTCCATTATCATCGTATGGGATTGTCATAAATGAAATAGAAAAAGTTTTATTTTTTTCCTCATTTTGAACATAGGCAACTCTAGCTTTTGTTTTATCATGTTCATATAAGAAACCGATACTATTGATGTCGGGTAAATTGATACGTTCTTTTAAATGAAAACTCATATATTTTCTCCTTTATGCTAAGTCTAGGGCGTCAATAGCCCATTTGCCGTTGACGTGAAATAATTGTCCTTTTGGCAAATGTAATTTGTTTTCAATGCGGTTATGTACTATGTCGACTAAATCTTGGTTGTAATCAACTCTAGCTTGATTATTCGGTGACAAGACCATAATAAAAGGCTTACCACTTTCTTCATGGAAGAATAAATGTGTGTTTTCTTTTAATTGATTTTGTTCTTGTAGTAGTGTATGTGTGAATAACTTGACACATTCAACTTCCGTATCAAGTAATTGACTATCTAAAATATTGATTTTTTCGTAAAATTCTGTTACGTAGTTTGTAAAGCGCAGTGTGTAATCAGAATAGTCATTTGTACCACCTTCAAACATAGTTGCTGAAACATCTTCAAAAGCAACTGTGTCATTTGGGATGAAAAACACTAAAAATTTCTTTTGTGAATCTTCGTATAAACAAGGATATGTAAATGACGTCACTTCATTTGTATGCGGATCATGGGCTTGAAATAATGTTCCTTCATACAATGCTTTGGCAATATCTGGTTGCTCTTGTTTATTGATATAGTGATAACATGTCGCTTCAAATGTTTGGTTGTGTTGATTAGTTAATGGATAATTTGCTTGTTTTTTAAATAAAACCGTCATAAAAGTCCTCCTGTAAAACGAATACATACATTTTAACACAATTTTAATGTTGTTGCATTAAATATTCTTGCTGGTTTTTTTGTACAAAAAGTAGTAGGATATAGCGTATAAGAAATAGAGCATAGGAGATGAACAGAATGAGTTTGTTTGAAAGTTTAAAAGGGAAAATTGTCAATAAGAATATTCGTATTGTTTTTCCAGAAGCGGTTGATGTGCGTGTATTAGGTGCAGCAGTTCGCTTAAAAGCAGATAATTTATTAGAGCCTGTTTTATTAGGAAATGTTGAAGAAGTAACGAAACTAGCGACACAACGTGGTTTATCTATTCAAGGATTGACTATTATTGACCCAAAAACATATGATAAAAAAGAAGAAATGGTGAATGCTTTTGTAGAACGCCGTAATGGGAAAGTGTCTAAAGAAGATGCGTATACTTTATTAGAAGATGAAAACTACTTTGGAACAATGCTTGTTTATATGGACTTAGTAGATGGTTTAGTGTCTGGAGCAATTCATTCGACGGGCGATACTGTTCGACCTGCTCTACAAATCATTAAAACAAAACCAGGTATTAGTAAAACAAGTGGAGCATTTGTGATGATACGTGGCGATAGAGAACGTTATGTGTTTAGTGATTGTGCAATTAACTTAGAACCAACAGCACAAGAATTAGCAGAAATTGCTGTTGAAAGTGCAAAAACAGCAGAAATTTTTGATATTGAACCAAATGTAGCGATGTTAAGTTTCTCAACAAAAGGTTCTGCTAAAGGTGAGAGTGTTTCTAAAGTTGTAGAAGCTGCTCAAATTGCAAAAACATTAGCACCACAATACAATATCGACGGGGAATTACAGTTTGATGCAGCATTTGTGCCAAGTGTTGCTGAACAAAAAGCACCAGATTCATCAGTTGCAGGTAAAGCAACAGTTTTTGTTTTCCCTGAAATTCAATCTGGAAATATTGGCTATAAAATCGCACAACGCTTAGGCGGATTCGAAGCTATTGGTCCCATTTTACAAGGGTTAAACAAACCAATTTCAGATTTATCTCGTGGTTGTAATGAAGAAGATGTTTATAAATTAGCGATTATTACAGCAAATCAAAGTTTATTGAAATAGATATTGAAAGACGACCAAGCGTTATGCTCGGTCGTCTGTTTTGTTCATGTTTTTTAAATCTTCTTGCAAAGTCTGTAGTTTTTCTTGAATGCGTCTAAAACGAGGCTGGTTTTCTTGTGTAAATTGTTTTACACGACGTTGTACATCTTGAATAGTTTCCTGTAAAAAAGGTGCAGCATCATCTTTTAAATAGGCAACTTGTTCTTTTACATCACCTACTGATGACATAAGACTTTTACTTGATTGTTTAATATTATCAATGGCTATTTTAGCATGCTCTAATTGTTCTTCACGTTTTTGTTTAGGTGTTAATAAAACATACGCGCCTGATAAAGAGCCTACCCATAACGCTGCTTTTATTAGTTTTTTCATAATGACCTCTTAAAATTGATTTTTAATATTTTGTGCAATTTCTTGCATCATGTCACTAGTGTAGTCGTCCATATTCGAACGCATTGTTAAAGCAAAGTCATCCTCATTTGTGTAGCGTGGTATTAAATGGATATGTGAATGAAAAACACTTTGATACGCCAATTCTTTATTATTGTTGACAATATTTAATCCTTGCATATCTGGAAATGCTTTTTGTAAAGCATTAGCAACTTTAGGAATGGCTGTTGCTAGATGTGTAGCAATACTAGGTGTCCATTCAAAAACATCTTTGACGTGCTCTTTTGGGATGATGAGAGTATGTCCTTTTGTGACTTGTGTAATGTCTAAAAAGGCAAAAACAAAGTCGTCTTCATATACTTTATAACTTGGAATATTTCCTTTTAAAATGTTGCAAAATATACAATCTGTCATGAGATTTCCTCCCCAAATATTAATACCCTCACTCTAACATAAAAAAAAGTGAAAAACAACGAAAAAAATTTTGATAAATCGACAAAGTAGTGATACAATAATACCATTCGCATAAAATCCTTTCATTTTATGAGAGATGCTAGCATATTGAAAAGAGGTGAAAATATGGGCGGCAAACCAATAATTTTTGAGTTATTTGGCATTGAAATAACATTTTCAATCGTTTTATCAACTCTTATAACCTGTGCGAGTGTTATTGTATTTACATATTTTACAACTAAAAAACTATCAATCCGACCAAACCGTGGCCAGACTGTAATGGAGATGTTGGTGAATTTTATCAAAGATATTGTGACAAATAATGTGAAGTGGGAAGTAGCAGGCAAACCACTAACCATATTTGGAACAACTTTGTTTCTGTTCATTTTAATGTCTAACTTACTAGACTTGCCATTTTTTGTTGAAGCAGGTGGATATTCTTTCTGGAATGCTCCAACAGCTAATGCGGTAGTATGTTTAGTTTTGTCCTTAATGGTTATTTTATTAAGTCACTATTTAGGGATACAACGTTTCGGGTTTAAAAAATATGTATCTAAAAATTATTTAGAACCCGTGAAGTTTTTGCTTCCTTTAAAAATTTTAGAGGAATTTACGAATACGTTAACACTGGCTTTACGTCTGTATGGAAATATTTATGCAGGTGAAGTTTTAATCGCATTACTTGCCCAAATGAGTTTGGCAGCTGGATTGGGAACCATTATTCCAGCAGTTGTTTTAACTGTTATATGGCAAGCATTCTCTGTTATGGTAGCAGGTATTCAAGCGTATGTATTTACGACACTATCTATGGTTTATATTGGTCATAAATTAGAAGATAGCCATGATTAAATGATTTATAGAAAAGATTGAGGAGATGACAAAAAATGGAATTAAAATTTATCGCAATTGCAATTGTAATGGGGTTAGCAGCATTTGGTTCTGCTTTAGCGAATGCCCGTGTTGTATCAAAAGCTATTGAAAGTATGACACGTCAACCAGAATTAAAGGGTTCAATTATGAGTACAATGTTTATTGGTATTGGTATGATTGAAGCCATTCCTTTATTAGGTGTTATTGTTGGATTCTTGATGTTATTTGTGTACTAATATCAAACCAAATAAGTAGTAGGAAGGAAAGAAAATATGAATTCTATCATTTTATCTAGTGAACAAACCAGTGTTTCTTCTGTTTTAGGGAATTCATTAGTCATTCTTGTTTCATTCCTTATCTTATTGTTTATTTTAAGTAAATTTTCTGTAGGTCCTATTTTGAAAATGATGGAAAAACGTGAAAAAGAAGTAAATGATCAATTAGATAATGCACAAAGAAAAGAAGAAGAGGCTATCTCTCATGAAAAAGAGGCGAAAGCAGCTATTCATGAGGCGCAATTAAAATCACAACATTTAATTACGAAAGCAAAAGAGACTGGTGAAAAAATAAAAGATGATGCCTCTCGTGCCGCAAGACAAGAAACAATTCGTATTCGTCAAGAGGCACAAGAAGCACTTGAACATGAAAGAGAAGCAACAATGGCGTCTTTAACAGAGCAAGTTGCAGGTATGAGTGTTGAGTTAACAGAAAAATTATTGAAACGTGAAATTACGCAACAAGATCATCAAGCACTTATTGATGAGTTTATTGAAGGGTTGGAAAAATAGATGAGAGATGTTTACAATGAACGTGTCACAACACTTTATGAATTGGCAAAATCTCGACATCATTTAGAAGAGGTTTACAATGATTTTCAAGTGTTTAAAGACGGTGTAGGTGGAGAAATGCCATTTACGCAAATGATGACACGTGAGAATATAACAAATTCAAGTAAGGCAGCATTGTTACAGGATATTTGTCAGTATTTCCAAGAAGAGACACGTCAATTCATTCAATATTTTATTGACGAAGCACAATATGGTTACATTTATAGAGCCATTAAATATTTTGAACAAATTTATGCAAAATACCATGTGGATATTACAACAGCTATTCCATTAACGCAAGAACAGATTGATAGTATCGTATCAGCGATTTCAAAAAAAATGAAAATGTCGGTAGATACGTGTACAACGATTGTTGATGAGGACGTCATTGGTGGTGTAAAAGTAAAATCGGCAGATTTTGTATTGGATGCGACGTTACTAGCAAAATTAAAAGCGTTTAAAGAAACTTTTTAAGTGATTGAGGTGAGAAACAGAATGACAAATCGTGCCATTGAAATTAGTGCGGCAATTAAAGAGCGAGTAAGAGCGTTTAAAACAGATAATAAAATTAGCGAGATTGGTGAAGTCAGTTTTGTCGGAGACGGAATTGCTAGAGCAACAGGTTTAACAAATGTCATGTCAAATGAGATGGTTATTTTTGAAAATGGCACTGTTGGTGTAGCACAAAACCTTGAAAAAAATGATGTTGGTATCATTATTTTGGGAGAGTATACACATATTCACGAGGGAGATACGGTCAAACGTACTGGAGAAATTTTAGATGTTCCAGTTGGTGAGGCGATGATAGGTCGTGTTGTGAATGCTCTTGGAGATCCAATTGACGGTAAAGGTCCTATTCATACGAGTAAACGTAGACCCGTGGAAGTTGAAGCGCCGGGAATTATGGATCGTCAGTCCGTTAATGAATCATTGCCAACTGGATTAAAAGTTGTAGATGCTTTAGTGCCAATTGGTAAAGGGCAACGTGAGTTAATTATCGGAGATAGACAAACAGGAAAAACAGCCGTTGCGATTGATGCGATTTTAAACCAAAAAGGCAAAGATACATTATGTATTTATGTTGCGATTGGTCAAAAAGAATCAACAGTAAAAGCATTAGTTGATGTACTAGAAAAAAATGGAGCAATGAGTTATACGACAGTTGTATCAGCAAGTGCATCTCAACCTGCTCCGATGTTATATATTGCACCTTATGCAGGAACAGCTATCGGTGAAGAATTTATGTATAGCGGAAAAGATGTGTTAATTGTTTATGATGATTTATCAAAACAAGCGGCAGCATATCGTGAAATATCATTATTATTACGTCGTCCACCAGGTCGTGAAGCATATCCAGGGGATGTTTTCTACTTGCATTCAAGATTATTAGAGCGTTCAGCTCGCTTGTCAGATGCATTAGGTGGAGGCTCTTTGACAGCTTTGCCAATTATTGAAACTCAAGCAGGTGATATTTCCGCGTATATTCCAACGAATGTTATTTCGATTACAGACGGACAAATTTTCTTACAACGTGACTTATTTGCTTCGGGTGTTAGACCAGCGTTAGCTGCGGGATTATCTGTATCTCGTGTTGGTGGAGCAGCACAAATAAAAGCGATGAAGAAAGTAGCAGGGACATTACGTATTGACTTGGCAAGTTATCGTGAATTAGAAGCGTTTACGCAGTTTGGTTCTGATTTAGATGCAGCTACACAGCGTAAATTGAATAGAGGGAAACGTACCGTAGAAGTATTGAAGCAATCGCAACATGCACCACTTAGTGTAGAAAAACAAGTCGTGATTTTATATGCACTAACACATGGTTATTTAGATGCGATTTCTATTAGTGATATTCGTGATTTTGAAGAAGGTTTATATGACTATTTAAATGTAGAAGCACCGGAATTGTTGGCGTACATTAAAGATACTGGTAATTTGCCAGATGAAGAAGCATTATCTAATGCAATTAAGTCTTATAAAGAAGCGTTTGTTCCAGCTGCAATGCATTGATGAAGAAAGAGGTGAACAAGTGTGGGAGCTTCTTTGATTGATATAAAAAAACGTATTGATTCAACAAAAATGACACGACAAATTACAAGTGCCATGCAAATGGTGTCGGCGGCGAAGTTGAATCGTGCTGAACAGTATGTGAAAAATTTTAAAACATACTCTGAAAAAATTCGAGAAATGGTAACCCATTTAGCAAGCACATTTAGAACAGATATTCATGATTTAGAATATGCAGATGATGTGGATTATGTAAATAGTTTTATTGATTTTCATGATATGTTAATTGATCGTCCAATTCGTAAAACAGGCTATATTGTTATTTCGTCTGATCAAGGTTTAGCGGGTAACTATAATAGTTCTTTATTCCACTCAACATTGCAAATGTTGCAAGAGGAGCATCAATCTAATGATGAGTTTGTTTTAATGGCAATAGGGTCAAGCGCAACGGCATTTTTTGCTAAAGAAGGTATTCCTGTACATTACCAATTAGATAGTTTGAGTGATCATCCGTCATTAAGAGATGTACAAGGTTTAATTGCTAAGTCTTTAAATATGTTTAAAGCAGGAGAATTTGATGCTTTATATGTTTGTTATAATCATCACGTAAATGCGATGATGTCAAGATATCAAGTTGAACAGATGTTGCCATTGATAGATTTAGATGAAGTTGTACCAGAAGAAGAAAAAGTCACGACTCAATATGTTTTTGAGCCCTCTCGTGCAACTGTATTGGCAAATTTATTGCCACAATATGCAGAAAGTTTAATTTATGGTGCTATTATAGATGCGAAAGCATCAGAGCATGCTTCTCGTATGATTGCGATGAGAAGTGCGACGGATAATGCAACCAAATTGATTGATGAATTGAAAAAACAATACAATCAACAACGTCAAACAGCAATTACGCAAGAGATTACGGAAATTGTTGGTGGAGCTGCTGCATTAGAAAATTAAAAGATAAAAGAGGAGGTACTGAAATTGAAAATAGGACAAATAAGTCAAGTTGTTGGACCAGTTGTTGACGTAACGTTCCCATTGTCTGACGGAGTACCGGATATCCACAATGCTTTAATCGTAAAAAAAGAATTACCGAATGGTGACTTAAAAGAGATTGTTTTAGAAACAGCAGTAGAGCTAGGTGGCGGTGTTATTCGAACAATTGCGATGGAATCAACCGATGGTTTAACACGTGGCATGCAAGTAGAAGATACAGGAGAAACCTTAAAAGTACCTGTTGGAAAAGAAACACTCGGTCGTGTCTTTAATGTCTTAGGTAAAACAGTAGATGGACAACCTGATTTTCCAGAAGATTTTAAACGTCACCCAATTCACCGTAAAGCACCTGTTTATGAAGAGTTAAATAGTAAATATGAAATTTTACAAACAGGAATTAAAGTCATTGATTTACTCGCGCCGTATTTAAAAGGTGGGAAAATTGGTTTGTTCGGTGGAGCCGGTGTAGGAAAAACGGTTTTAATTCAAGAGTTAATCCATAATATTGCAGAAAAATCAAATGGTATTTCTGTGTTTACTGGAGTTGGAGAAAGAACACGTGAAGGAAATGATTTGTATTTTGAAATGAAAGAATCTGGTGTTAGTGAAAAAACAGCCATGGTTTTTGGACAAATGAATGAACCGCCGGGTGCGCGTATGCGTGTTGCTTTAACAGGTTTGACACTTGCTGAATATTTCCGTGATGAAGAAAAACAAGACGTTCTTTTGTTTATTGATAATATTTTCCGTTTTACACAAGCTGGTTCAGAAGTGTCTGCGTTGTTAGGAAGAATGCCTTCTGCTGTTGGGTATCAACCAACATTGGCAACAGAGATGGGGCAGTTACAAGAACGTATCACGTCAACAAGAAATGGTTCGATTACATCTATTCAAGCTATTTATGTACCAGCAGATGACTATACAGACCCAGCACCTGCGACGACATTTGCTCATTTAGATGCAACAACAAACTTGGAAAGAAAATTAACAGAATTAGGTATTTATCCAGCGGTAGATCCATTGGCATCAACATCAAGTGCGTTGACACCTGAAATTGTTGGGCAAGAGCATTATGAGGTTGCGATGGAAGTACAACGCATTTTACAACGTTATCGTGAATTGCAAGATATTATTGCTATTTTAGGGTTAGATGAATTATCTGAAACAGAAAAAGTGATTGTAAATCGTGCAAGACGTATTCAGTTTTTCTTATCTCAAAACTTCCATGTTGCTGAAACATTTACAGGTCAACCGGGGTCATTTGTTCCCGTTGCAGAAACAGTAAAAGGGTTTAAAGGTATCATTGATGGTAAATATGATGATATTCCTGAAGATAGTTTCCGTAATGTCGGCTGTATTGAAGATGTTATTCGTAAAGCTGTCTTAAGTGGATATAATGGTCCGGCTAGACATGAATTAACAGCGGAAGAATTAGAAAAATTAGAAAATAGTCGAATGGTATAATGGGTGATGATAATGAGTGAAGAAAAACTAATTAGAGTCAATATTGTGACGCCTGATGGAGTTGTATTCACACACAGGGCACAGTATGTATCTGTGAAAACACCTATCGGAGGGTTGACTATTTTACCAAACCATATTCCGATTGTGACAACATTATCCATTGGTCCAGTAACAATTAAAAGAAGACAAGATAAAGGTTTTGAAAATTATGTTGCTGTAAATGGAGGCATGCTTCAATTTTCAAATAATGTATGCAATATTGTTGCCGATACAGCGGAAAGAGCACGTGATATTGATAGAGAGCGTGCTGAACGTGCAAAAGAACGTGCCGAACGTGCTTTACATGAGGCAGAAGAATTGCATGACATGGCTAAACTTAACCGTGCTAAAATTGCGTTGAACAAAGCAATTAACCGTATCGGTGTAAGTAGCCGTTATGGAAAATAGTAATGTTTATAAAAAACATACGTAAGGATTTTAGGAAATAATCCAAAGTTAAAAAGTGCAGGCAACATGATAAAATGTTATCTGCACTTTTTGATTCTGTAATAAATCGTGGGGGTAGAGAGAAATAGTGAGTATATAGGTGGTGAATAGCATTAACCATTCACTACCTTTTTCACATTCTTTTTCTGTCACCGAGAATGGTGTTGTATGATTAAAATACGTAATCTAAAATAAGAAAAACGTCTATAGCCATAGGTAATCCGTTTGATTGTTAATAGCTTCTGTGATGCCGTTTGAATAAGGTGTGATAAAAACTTGATAAATACCATTCTGATAGATTTTAAAAATATCAAATTTCTTTCTAAGCCACTCTGGTAATGACAGGTCAACATGATGAATAACCTCCATAAATAACTCAAAATCTCGCTGTCTATAAGCATATCTCAACTCTTGTACAAACTCATATGCTTGTTTTAAAACAGGACTATAGTCTAATAATCTATCAAGGATTTGTGCGTGTGTCAGATATGTTTTAAAGGATTGGTGATAATGATAGTCTGTATCATTTACATCAAAGGCATCTTTTAATAATAATTTCCAGTATTTCTTTAAGTGTTTATAAGCCTTTTCGTCTTTTTTAAAGGTGTTCATTTCTTTTATACGTAGTGTATTTAAATTCCGATGTATATGTTGTATGATATGAAATCTATCTGTGACAATAACGGCATTAGGAAAAACCTTCTGAATAAGTTTGCCATAATTGGCATTCATATCCATAACAAAATAGCGAACGCTATGTCTTGCTTTTTTAGAAAATTGTTTAAAATAAGTGATTAAATGGTCTAATTGGCGACTAGGTAACACATCAATAATACGGTGTGTCAATCCGTCTACAAAGATAAAGCTCATCTTCCCTAAATGAGATGTCACAGACTTAAATGCGTCGATACAAAGTACTTTTGGTAGATATAGAAATAGTGTATAATGTATTTTGATTACAGTTAGGCTGTTACCAAATAAGGATATAGAAAATGAGATGTTTTTTCAATATGTGAAAGAATATCGATTCATCAAAGGAGTGACATACAATTAGAAATATAGCCAATCATTACATGGTTAAATACATTTTCTTTGGCGCATTGACGACAGGTGTTAATTTTCTGTCTTTATGGGTATTTAAAACTTATACGGTCTTACCATTGATTTTGTCTAACTTTTTATCCATTGTTTTATCTATTTTATTTGCTTATTTTGTGAATGCAAAGTATGTTTTTTATTCGAAAGCACAAACAACAAAACAAATATGTCAGGAATTAGGAAAATTCTTTTCTGCAAGAGTGATTACAATTATTGTTGAATTAGTGGGAGTATGGTTATTAGCTGAGGTATTGTTATACTCATTGATGTATTCTAAATTGTTTGTCAATATTATTGTGTTAATTTTAAACTTTATATTTTCTAAGGTTATTTTTAAATAACATCACATGAAGGAGACGGAATATGACTATTTTGATTACGGATTCGGAAAGTCAAATAGGAAAGGAATTACAGAATTATTTTCGTGAGAGAAAAATTGAGTTTCTAGCAACGGATAAAATAAATTTTGATGCAACAAATGAAATTTTAGTAAATCAGTTTATTGAAGATTTAAAACCAGAAATTATTTATCATTGTACTGAATATACGTGTGACGATATATTAATAAATCATCTACAATATAGTGAATCATACCATATTGATACAACAAGATATATTGCAAGTGCTGCTAGTCGTATAGGTGCAAAAATGGTATATTTGAGTTCATCTTTTGTTTTTGATGGGCAAAAAGAGATACCGTATTTGGTAGATGATATGCCTAATCCACAGTGTAAAAGTGGTATGCTTGCTTATGAAGGTGAGTTAGCTGTAAGAGAATTAGTAGAGTGTGCTTATATTATCAGAACATCCACAGTATTTGGAGAGTATGATCCTCTTTTTCAAGATTTATCTTTTGAGTCAACTGAGCCAAGAGAAGTATTTATAGACTTGCCAAATACTGTACAACAATATACATGGAGTAAATCAGTGGTTGAATTTATGGTGTTTCTTGTTGAAAATGGTGCTGATTATGGTGTGTATCATTTTGCTAATAGAGAACTTTGTAAAAAAGACGAGTTGGTACAAACGTATTTAAGTATGAGAAATATGTCAGTAGAAATTGTAAATAGTGAGAACGCTCATGACGACGAATTTCCTATTTTAGATATTTCTAAGTCAGAAAATCTGTCGTTTTATATTCCAACTTGGAAAGAGTCAGTTATGAATATGTGGAAAGAGATAAGTGATTAAATTGAAAGTATTATGCTATTTTGGTTAAGGGTGATAAATGATGAAAATAATGATTACAGGTGCACATGGCCAACTAGGAAAAGAACTAATCAAATTTTATAGATTGGTTCCAGATGTTGAACTACTATATACGGATATAGACGAGCTAGACATCACAGTTAGGAAAGATGTGCAAAGTTATATTAAAAAGAATCGGCCGAATATGGTCATCAATGCAGCAGCTTATACAGCTGTTGATAGATGTGAAGATGATAAAGAAAAAGCTTTTGCTATAAATGTTGAAGGTACAAAATATTTGGCACAAGCAACACAAGAAATAGGAGCGGTCTTTGTTCATATTTCAACAGATTATGTTTTTGACGGATTAAAGCAAGAACCTTATGTTGAAGAAGATATGACTAACCCTAAAAATTTTTATGGTATTACAAAAGCAGAAAGTGAACAAGTTGTGTTACAAACTGTTGATAGACATTATGTGATTAGAACATCATGGTTATTTGGAGAAGGACATAACTTTGTTAATACAATGCTGAATTTATCAAAAACACAAAAAAGTATACAAGTTGTAAATGATCAAAAAGGTAGTCCAACAAGTGCGGCTGAACTAGTTCGTGCGATTGATTTCATTGTAAAAACAAATACATATGGTATTTATCACGCCTGCTGTGATGAGGCATGTACTTGGGCAGAATTTGCTGATTACGTCTTTGATTATTTAGGACTAAACATAAAAGTCGAAAAAGTGTTATCTACTGAATATAAAACAAAAGCAGAAAGACCATTGAATACAACAATGAGTACGGAAAAATTGAAAAAAATGGGATTTAGTATGATAAGCTGGAAACAAGCAGTAGAAAAATATTTAGATAAGAAAAGAGAGTTTGATAGTAATATGGATAAAAAGAAAGTACTTGTAACAGGGGCGAATGGATATTTAGGTAGACATGTAGTAAAAGCTCTTTTAGATAAAGGGCATGACGTTTATGCATCTGATTTAAGATTTGACGATATTGATGATCGTGCTAAAAAATGTGATGTTCAATTATTCTCAAGAAATGAGCATATTTATGATGAATTAGATAGACCTGATATTGTCATTCATTTAGCTTGGAGAAATGGATTTATTCATAATGCAGATACGCATATCGCAGATTTATATGATCACTACATTTTCTTAAAACATTTAATTGATGGTGGATTACCTAGATTAAGTGTTATGGGTACGATGCATGAAGTAGGTTACTTTGAAGGTGCTATCAAAGAAGATACACCAACAAATCCAATTTCTCTATACGGTATTGCTAAAAATAGTTTAAGACAAATGTTGAATGTCGCTAAAAAAGATACAGTTGATGTGACATGGTTGCGTGCCTACTATATTTTAGGAGACGATTTAAAAAACAACTCCGTATTCTCTAAATTGACTCAAAAAGCAATGGAAGGTGCTAAAGAGTTTCCTTTCACAAGTGGTAAAAACAAATATGATTTTATCAGTGTGACAGAGTTAGCCAATCAAATCGCAGAGGCTTCTTTACAAAATGAAGTATTAGGTGTTATTAACTGTTGTACAGGGAATCCGGTATCCCTTGCAGATAAAGTAGAAGAATACATTGCAGAAAATAATTTAGATATAAAATTACAGTATGGGGCATTCCCAGATAGAGAATATGATTCATCAGGTGTATGGGGGGATCCTACAAAAATTAACCGAATTATGTCAAAAGTAAAGAAGGTGTAACATGAAGAAAGGGCGGATTGAATCATTCTTAAGAAATAATATGATGAATATCATCGTTGTTCTATTCTTTCTTTTGTTAACTTATGGCATAAAAATATTTAATATCGTGATTTCTCATGATACAGAGGCAATTATTTCTGTGCGAGATTCTCAGTATGAAGCATGGATTTCAATGGGAAGATATGGATTAGTGTTTATGAAATGGCTAATAGGAACGTATGACTTTAATCCGTATATTGCCTCATTTATGATGATAACAAGTTTATTTGTGGCAAGTCTTCTGTGGATATATGTGATTGGCTATATTCAAGATGATTTAGACATGAAAAAACAATATAGATGGGTGTTTCCAGTTATTTGTTTAACATCGCCTGTTTTTGCCGAGCAATCAGCTTTCTTATTACAGTCATATGAGGTATCTCTTTCATTAAGCATCAGTGCGATAACTGTTCTGTGTATCTATAAAGGCATTATGAAGAAAAATATAGCGTATCTGATTGCATCTGTTGTATCTATTGCCTTTTTACAATCTGTTTATCAAGCGTTATTGCTTATTACCTTTACTGGATCCGTGTGTGGATTTGTTGTTTTTTATGACAGATTCACACGTTCAGAAAAGTACGATACCAAAGGGTACTTGATGATTGTCGGAAAAATCCTACTAGTATTTGTGGGGGGCGTTCTATTATGTGCAATAACAGAAAAAATCGTATTGAGTGTATTAGGCATTCACAAAACAGCGTATATTACAGAGCAATATTTATGGTCTCATGCAAATAAATTAACTGTGATTAAAAGCATCTTATCGCATATAGGTGTTGTTTTATTTGGAGGACGAATTTTTTATTCATATACATTGTTCATTTCTATGTTAATTACATGCTTATTTGTGGCATTAAAATACAAAAATCATCAAAAAGGTTATTTTGTTTATATACTCTCTATTTTTGGTGTGTTTGTTTGTCCTTTTTTATTAACGTTCATATTAGGGCAAAGTCTTTCAGCACGTTCAGAGTTGACAATTCCCTTTGTGTGTGGATTTTTAGTTTATTATAATATAGATCAATTACAAAATATTAAAAAGTATGATGTTTTAAAAACAGCAGTTGTGGTTTTGACAGGGCTTGTTGCAATCAATCAAGCCAATACATCGGCTAGAATTTACTATACAGAATATGTAAAATATCAAGAAGATGTTATGTTGGCAACGAAGTTGTCAAATCGTCTTGAAGAAAAATTCGGAAAAGATGCGTATACAAAACCCGTTGTTTTTGTGGGATATAGATCAGCATCGCTAAACGAATCAACGTATCCAGAGAGTGCGTTAGAATTAACGGGTCGATCATTTTTCTCCGTATCATTTTCAACATTGCATGGTACATTTGTGATGGAGAATTATTTAAGAACGATTGGTATCAATTTTAAAAGTCCTTCTCAAAAGCAAATTGACATAGCAGAAAAAATCTCTCAAAACATGACATCTTGGCCGAGTGATGAAAGTATCATCGAATATAATGGCATCATTATTATAAAATTATAGAAAATAGGTGATTACTTTGAAAAAAAGACTATTTTATCTTGATTTTATAAGAGCAGTAGCAGTCATAAGTATTGTGCTAACACATTATAATGCTGTGTTTTTTTATCGAGCAGTACAACTCCCTGAAAAAACAGTTTTTACATATATGGTTGGAGGTATTCCCATCGGTAGTTGGGGTGTGTCATTGTTTTTAATCATATCAGGCGCAGCATTGATGTATACATACAATGATTCTATTTGTTTAAAAACATTTTATAAAAAGCGACTGCTTACGCTTTTTCCTATGTTTTATTTAGTGTATAGTGTGGTGTTTTTCGTCTTACCATTAGGGTATCGAGCTTTTTCTTCTGGTATTATTCCTAGAAAAAATATTTTATTTACTTTGATAGGTATGGACGGGTATTTAAGTGAAGTCGTTCCAACTTTTTATTTAGTGGGTGAGTGGTTTTTAGGGTTTATTATTTTACTCTATATTATTTTTCCACTTTTGAGAAAAGGTGTGACAGAGTATCCTAAATCTTTTGCAGTAATTTCTTTAATGGTATATATTTTTTTAGTTTTTAACTATCATATTCCATTTCATAAAGAAAAATTCTTATTACTGCGTTTGCCAGAGGTTCTGTTTGGAATGTATTTCGTTAAATACATGAAGAAAGTATCTGTCATAACGTTGATAGGCTCATTGTGTGTATTCCTTTCAGGAACACTGTTTTCAATACAGATAGATCAAATATTTAAAATAACATTGATAGGAATTAGTTCTTTCTTGATACTGGTGTATGTATCTGAAAAAGTTAAAAATAAATACACAGTGTCAGTCAGTGCTTTTCTATGTAAATATTCTTATGCAATCTTTTTAGTACATCATGTCATTATCGACAGTTTTATGAGTAGAATTAACTTAGATTTAATTGGTCTAAAGAAAAGTTACGCATTCTTTTTTGTTTGTCTTGTCCTAATAGGTATTGCCTCAATGAGTGTTTATAAATTAGATAGTATAATCAATAAGAAAATTTTTAATAAATAATTGATGAAATTCTTTGTAGAAGGGAATAAATATGATTTTAACAGAAAATATAAAAAGATTAGGTATATATTTTTTCTTTGATAAACATGGAGATGTCGATGACTATATTCCATATTTTTTAAAAGACTTGAATAAGAGTTTAGACAGAACTGTGATTGTTGTTAATGGTAAATTGACTGATAAAGGGTCACACATATTACATCAATATGGAGATGTTCTTGTTAGAGAAAATAAAGGATTTGATGTTTGGGCATATAAATCTGCATTAGAGTATGTTGGTTGGGAAACATTAAAAACATATGACGAAATTGTTCTTCTAAATAGTACCATCATGGGACCAATATATTCATTCAAAGAAACATTTGATAAAATGAATTGTATGGATCTTGATTTTTGGGGATTAACAAAATTCTTTAAATATGATGCAGATCCATTCGGTTGTATCAAATATGGTTATATACCAGATCATATCCAATCGCATTTTATTGCGATTAGGAAACCTATGATAAATAGTGAAGAATTTTATCAATATTGGTCTAAAATGCCAATGATAAATAGTTATAGCGAAGCTGTTGGAAAACATGAGGCTATTTTTACGAAGCATTTTAGCGATTTAGGTTTTAAATGGGATGTATCTGTTCAATGTGATGATTTAAGAGAGTTTACAGGTTATCCATTATTGATGTGTCCTAAACTTTTGATCAAACAATATAGATGTCCTATTTTTAAAAAGAGAAGTTTTTTCCATAACATTGATGATTATTTAGACAATACGACTGGAGAGCAAACGAGTGAGTTGTATGATTATTTAGACAATCATACACAGTATCCAGTAGATTATATATGGGATACAATTTTGAAATCTTATCCTCAAGCAGATATTGTAAAGAATATGAATTTAGTATACATTTTACAAAAGAATGGAAAAAAAGATATTTCTCATATTCTAGCAACAAGAAAAATCGCATTAGTCATGCATGTATATTTTATGGATTTACTTGATGATACGTTTGAAAAAGTGAGTGTAATGCCAAAAGAAGCACATATTTACTTAACAACTAACACACGTGAAAAACAAATTTTGATACAAGAAAAATTCAAACATTCAAAATTTGCTCATCTTGATGTACGATTGATTGAAAACAGAGGAAGAGATGTGAGCAGTTTGCTCGTTGGTGTCAAAGATGTCATCATGGATTATGATTATGTATGTTTTGCACATGATAAAAAAACAGCTCAAGTAACACCAACCATTAGAGGAGCTGGCTTTGCCTATAAATGTTTTGAGAATACATTAGGTTCTCAAAGATTTGTTTGTGAAGTGATTGAAACATTTGAATCAAATAGTAGATTAGGGTTGTTAACACCACCTGAACCTAACCACGCCATTTTCTTTCCAACATTGGGAGCAGAGTGGGGGCCTAATTACGATATTACAAAAGAGTTGGCTAAAGAACTACAGTTGACAGTACCAATTAGTTCTGACAAGCCACCAGTTGCACCATTTGGCACGATGTTTTGGTTTAGACCTAAAGCAATGAAACCATTATTTGACAAAGATTGGGAATACACAGATTTTCCAGAAGAGCCAAATAAAATAGATGGTACACTACTACATGCTGTTGAAAGAATTTATCCATTCATTGTTCAACAGTCTGGTTACTATCCTGCCATTGGTATGACGGATAAATTTGCTGCGATTGAATATGGTAACTTAAAACATTATTTAAGAGGTTATAATCTTGGTATTTTAGGCGCCGGTGTAGGTCCATACTATCCAAAAATGAGAGAAGAAATGTGTTATCGTATGGCTTCTAAAGGGGGCATTGTTGTATTCACTAAAGCGTTGATAAAAAAAGTGTTGAGAAAAGTCTTACCACCGAAAATGAAAATGCATCTTCGAGAATTTTATGGAAAAATGCATAATAGATGATGAAAAATAGGTAGTAGTATTATCAAAACTGTTTCACTTAAAGGTGCTAACAATTTAGATGTATGATTTCTTAGTGTTAAGAAAGGTTAATCGTTATGAAAAATAGTTTAATAACATTAAAAAAATATCTTCCGTTATTATGGGAATTGATAATGCGAGATGTGAAATTACGGTATAGAAAATCTGTTTTAGGAGTTTTTTGGACACTTCTAAATCCTTTAATGATGATGGCAGTGATGTCTGTTGTATTTGCGCAACTATTCAGATTTGATATTGAAAATTACCCGTTGTACGTTTTAAGTGGACAACTAGTCTTTAACTTCTTTTCTGAATCGACCTCTTTGGCTATGTCATCTATTATTTCTAATGCAGCGTTGATAAGAAAAATATATATTCCTAAATACTTGTTTACGGTATCTAAAATATTATCAAGTTTAATCAATATTTTATCATCTTTATGTGCATTGATTATTGTCATGATGATTACAAAAGCAGAGTTTCATTCTACTATATTTTTTGTATTCATTCCGATCGGCTTATTAACAGTATTTTCGTTAGGAGTAGGCTTGTTTTTATCAAGTTTTGTTGTGAAATTCAGAGATATTATCCACCTTTACAGCGTTTTATTAACAGTTTTATTATATTTAATGCCTGTTATTTATAATATGTCTATTTTACCATCATTTATATTACCTTTTGTTAAATACAATCCATTAACACAGATTTTAGTTTTTTTCAGAGATGTGACTTTATATGGAGTGTTTCCTGATCCAATGATGTTATTATACACAGTTGTTGTTTGTTTTGTAACGTTGGGTATTGGATTACGAGTATTCTATAAATTACAAGATACATTTATTTTGAATATTTAGTTTACATATTTGAAAAGAGGTGATTATATGTCAACGATGATAGAAGTTGATAATGTGGAAATCAAATTTAGTCTTTCTAGGGAAAGATTGGATAATTTAAAAGAGATGATTATAAAAAAAATAAAAGGACAAATTGCAACAGACGACTTTTGGGCATTAAAAGGCGTATCGTTAACCGTTAATAAAGGTGATGCTGTTGGACTGATTGGGTTAAATGGTAGTGGGAAAAGTACGTTATTAAAAGTGATTGCAGGTGTTTTAAAACCAACTAAAGGAACCAAAAAAATTTATGGGACGATTGCACCATTGATTGAATTAGGTGCAGGGTTTGATTTTGATTTAACAGCTAAAGAAAATATCTTTTTAAATGGAGCAATTTTAGGATACTCGAGAAAACAAATGATGTATTATTACGATGATATCGTTGATTTTTCGGAATTACATGATTTTATGGATGTTCCGATTAAAAATTTTTCATCAGGAATGCTAGCACGTTTAGCGTTTGCTATTGCAACTATTGGTACACCGGATATTCTTATTGTTGATGAAGTGCTTTCGGTAGGTGACTTTAGATTTCAACAAAAATGCGAACAAAGAATTCGTAAAATGATTGAAGCGAATACGACGATTTTATTTGTGTCGCATAGTATTGAACAAGTGGAAATGTTGTGTAATAGAGCGGTGTGGTTAGAACATGGCGTTGTGAAAATGGAAGGACCAACGCACGAAGTTGCCCAAGCATACAAAAATGCTTATTAAGATAAAGGTTAAGAAAAGAGCGTAAAAATATGAAAAAACATATTCAATACATCATAATGACCGTTATCATTATTTGTGGATTGTTTTGGTATTCTTCTCAAAGTGTCTTTAGAAGTTTATACAACACAGATCCTAATTTGAAAGCGGAAGTTTTAGGTAATTTAGATGAACAAATGACATTGAAACAATATTTTGTTCCAGAGGATTCAACCATTTCTGAAATTGAAGTTGCAATTAAAGAATTTTCTCATGATACATCTAGTAAAGTTAAGTGGTCACTTGTAGAAGTAGAGTCTAATAAAGTCATAAAATCAGGAGAGTTTGAATTAAACAAATCAACTCCAACAGGAGGAAAAGTTGTTTTATCTAAATTTTATTTAGATATGACAGATGTGACTTTAAAAAAAGGCAGTGCGTACTATATAGAGTATAAAGGCAATATAGGTGATTTATTTAAAGTGACAAAAGCACGCCAAAAAGAAACAACAATTATTGTGAATGGCGTAGAAATAGATCAAGCAACATTTACTAAAATAAAATACAATGGGTTTCATTTACAAACATTCATTATTTTATTGTTGCTGTCTGTTTATATCATTGTCTTTATGAGTGTGATGACGAGATTTTTTAGATAATGTTTATTTTATTGATTATCAAAAGAGGCTGTTCCAAAAGTTAAAAAGTGAAAGCACTATATGGTATCGTTTGGATTCTATAATAATTGGTGTTGCTGGCTTCCAATTGAAAAGATTAATAAGTGCATTAAAAATATTAAGCGTTTTGAGAGGTATCGTAACTTTTACAATTTAAGAGCTAGAATATGAATCGTTAATCATTTGTTTAAAAATAAGAAAACCGATAGCGAAGAAAAATCTTCGTTGTCGGTTCATAACATCGCTTAATTTTGGTCACCAACACCATTTTATATATGGCCTTTTGTTAGTACCGCGTTCATAAGAAGAGAATGGATGTGCGTCATAAATAGGACAAGTGATGGCTTCGTCTAATCTTAAAAATTCAGAACCGTTGTGTGCTGTTAGAGACTGGATGAAATAGTCTTGTTGAATAGACGTCAAAGTGGTATTCACACTTTGAGCCGTTTTATCAGGAATCAGACGAATGATTTCATATCGTGTTTTTCTCTCGTTAATCTCTTGAGGTCTTTGTTCAATAGAGAAGGCATTAGCCTTTCTTGGTGGTCGTTTTTCAGTTGATGTTATCGGTTTAGTTTTTCTAGGATAAATCAAATGTTTACGTGAAATATCTGTAATCCATCCTTTGTATACCCATGTGTAAATCGTTGTACAAGAGGGGCATATCAGGTAGTTGACTAATCATTTCAGGGGAATATTTATCCATGATTTTTTCTCTGATGAGGGCTTCTTTTTCTACCGTCCACGTATCTGTTCTACCTACGGCTAAACGTAAACGATGATAATCGTTTTGTGCCTTTTGAGCAGAGTATTCTTTAGTGCCACCATGAAAAGATAAATCGATAAGTCCACGTTTGATGTCGTTATTGATGGTTTGGTGATTTTTTCCCAATAATCGACTGATTTCTCTATTGCTTTTACCTTCTTTTTTCCATTTTTCGATGAAGTAACGTTCTTTTTCTGTTATATATTTGCCTTTTGTGTTATAGTATTCTTGCATCTCTTGGTATCCTTTTTTTGTGGTTATGAAAAGTATATCCTATGAGATGCTTTTTTTGTACTACTGGCTAATTTAATTATATAATTTATTTTAATATAGTAAGTTGTGAAAAAATCAACAGTAGAGTATAATGTTACTAACAACTTTTGGAAGGAGGCACATCCGGTGAGTTTTCAAATGGGCTTTGTGCTAATGTTTATAGCAACCATGATTATGTCGTATATTGGCACACATATATGGTGCAAGTGGGCGACTAAAAAAGGCTTTTTAGATGTGCCGAATGAGAGAAAGGTGCACAATCGACCAATTATTACAATGGGTGGTGTTGTTATCTTTATTGTGTATTGGTTAGCTGTTTTTTTGTTAACGGTTATGTTTAGATTAGTTGTTAGAGAACAAGTGCCATTATTTTTTGCATCTTTAGTCATTTTTGTGACAGGTATTATTGATGATAGATATGATATTTCTCCTTTGCAGAAATCACTTGGCATTATTATTGCAGCTACTATTGTGTATTGGACGACCAATTTTAGAATATATGGATTATTTGAACAGATTTTTGGAGACAATTTAACGGCAGATATTGTCGGATACATTGCCACTGTTGTGTGGATTTACTATATTACAAATGCCTTGAACTTGATTGATGGATTAGATGGCTTATCAACGGGTGTGTCTATTATTGCATTGAGTACTTTAGGGTTTATTAGTTATTTATTTTCTCCAGTAAGTGTTTTTATTTTGACAATGATGGTTCTCTTGCTTGTGGCAACATTATTAGGTTTTTTACCACATAATTTTCATCCTGCTCGGATTTTCATTGGAGATACAGGCGTCTTATTTATTGGGTTTATGCTTTCTGTTTTTTGTTTAATGGGGATACAAAGACCAGGGATTGTCGCGATTATTACGCCGATTGTGATTTTAGGTGTTCCATTAACAGATGCGACAATGGCTATTTTAAGACGTTTTTTAAAAGGACAATCTGTCACAAAAGCAGATAGAAAACATATGCATCATTGTTTTATGATGAAAGGGAAACCTCATGCACGTGCAGTGATGTCTATGTATGGTATTGGTTTTATTTTTGCTGTTATAGCATTAATGTTAACATTAGCTGATGTTGAAGTTGACGTGTATGTGATTTTAGCTTTAACGATTGTCGGCGAGTTTTTACTCATTGATTACTTGAATTTATTAGATTTAAAAAATCCGATTTTGTTTAAAGAAACATCATATCGTGATAAAGATAAAAAATGAGAGTGAATAGCCTATTCTATTCGCTCTTTTTCAAAATAAATAAGAATAAGGAGAAAGAAATGATTAGGTGGGCAACATTAGATGATATAGAAGAGATGAGTAAAGTACATGCTACGACTTGGAAAAGTGCTTATAAAGGGATTCTCTCTCAAAAATTTTTACAGACACTCTCTGATACCTATTGGGTGAACGGATTTAGAAAAGGGATGGAAGGTCAAAAACGATTTTTTGCTGTTGCTGTAGAAAATCATGAGATTGTTGGTGTGATTGCCTTTGGAAAAAATCGTTGGGATTTTGTAGAAACGGTAGCAGAAATTTATTCACTATATATTTTACCGTCCCATCAAAATAAACAGTATGGCAAAAAACTGATAGATTTTGCAATAGAGGTACTTACTGAAAAAGGATATACTAAAGTGATGCTGAATGTTGTCGATAAAAACACGCCTGCTAGATTATTTTATGAAAAAATGTCATTTGTAAATACGCAGCAGATTATGACCTCTGAAATCGCTGGTGCAAGATTTAATTGTCTTGTGTATGAGCGATTTATGTAATATTATGATATAATGTATAGGCATGAAGTGAAGAGTAGAGTATATAAATGATGAAGGAGAAAGAAATGTCAGATATAAAAATTATGTCATTGGGTGGCGTACGTGAAAATGGTAAAAATATGTATGTCGTTGAAGTTAACGATACGATATTTGTATTGGATTGTGGGCTAGTTTACCCAGAAGATGAAATGTTAGGGATTGATGTTGTCATTCCTGACTTTACCTATTTAGAAGAAAATGTGGATAGAATTGCCGGTGTTTTCTTAACACATGGACATGCAGATGCGGTTGGTGCACTTCCGTATCTTTTACAAAATATTGAAGTACCTGTATTTGGGACAGAATTAACGATTGAAATTGCAAAATTAGCTGCTAAAGAACAAAACTTATTAAGTCGAACAGATGATTTCCACGTAGTAGATGAAGAAACAGAAATTGAATTTGACCATGTAGTCATCTCGTTCTTTAAAACGACGCACTCTGTTCCAGATTCTGTAGGTATTGTATTAAAAACAGACGAAGGTTCGATTGTATACACGGGAGATTTCCGTTTTGATCAAAGTGCAACGCCGATGTATCAAACAGATTTTAGACGTTTAGTTGCAATTGGGCAAGAAGGTGTACTTGCTTTATTGAGTGATTCAAGTAATGCAACAGCGCATATTGAAAGTGGTAGCGAATTAGAAGTTGCTTCAGATGTGTTAGATACATTTTTGAATGCCAGTGGACGTATTGTGGTGTCTTGTATGGCAAGCAATATTTTACGTGTTCAACAAGTATTAGATGCTGCACATAAGTCTGGAAGAAAAGTATTTTTAACAGGACGTTCATTAGTCGAAATAATGGATGTCGCTTTGCGATTAAAAAAATTGGTATTGCCAGATAAATCTATTTTATGCAAATTAAACGATTTGAAAAAATATGAAGATAACCAAGTTGTGATTTTAGAAACAGGACAAAAAGGAGAGCCGATTCACGCATTGCTACGTATGGCAAAACAACGTCATCCACAAGTGAATTTAAAAGAGGGAGATTTAGTATATATTACTACTACCCCGTCAGTTGCTATGGAAACTGTTGTTGCTCGTACGAAAGATTTTATTTATAAAGTTGGTGCAAGTGTAAAATCTGTTTCTGATAATGTACGTGTATCAGGTCATGCTTCTCCAAATGATTTACAACTTTTAGTTAATTTATTAAAACCTAAATATGTCGTGCCAGTAACAGGTGAATATCAAATGATGATGAAAAATGCAGAACTATCTCAAAAAGTAGGTATTCCAGCAGAGTCAACATTCTTATTACAAAAAGGCGATGTATTACATTATCAAGATAAAACGATGCGTATTGCTGGGGAAATTCCAGTAGGCAATGTCCTAATTGATGGTATTGGTGTAGGTGATATTGGTAATGTAGTGTTGAGAGATCGTAAAATTTTATCTGAAGACGGTGTATTAGTGGCTGTTTTAACGATTTCTCGTCGTTTAGGTATTATTTTATCTGAGCCT